>JBJXFK010000357.1:0-14626 GCA_046155505.1 Phycisphaerae bacterium | reverse complement strand
CCGTTTGACCGCAAGACGATCCCGCAGCGCAATGCGTATGCTCCGACACAGCCGGAGCGGGTGATCTACTTGCCTGCGCCGACCGGTGAGGGGAAGTAGCGGCGGCATCCTCGCTGATAGCTGAAAGATTCGACCGGGGGTCCTCATGCGAATGCCGCACACCGCGGCTGATCATCAGGGTTACACGCGACGACCGAACTTCTTCCCGTCGCATATGACCTTTGTGGGACACCTCGCCTCAACGGCGTCGTGCCGCGCGAGCGGCGCGCCAGGCTCAAAAGCCCGGCGCGCCTTGTCGACCGGCCGCCGCCCAGTGGCTATCCATGGCCGGTCTCCCCAAGCCACAATCGAAATCGCAAAACGCTTGCGTCAGTAGTACCAGCAGTAGTCTGGATCCCAGCAGCAGTTGGGATCCCAGCAATCATCGACTGGGGCGCTCGGCGGAAAGATAATTGGACCGGAACCAGTTGGCTCTGGAACGACTGCTGGCCAGGGTAGCGGGGGAGTGGGATTCCGCGGGGGAATAGGAAGTCCGGGACTCGGGGGCCCAGACGGAATCGGGCCCGGGCCGATGGGGCCTGAGTTGGGATCAAAAGAGGGCAGAAACTCACCGACGCAGCCCACCGTGCCGATCGCCGCCAGCATGCCCACCATCGCCGCCTTCGTCACGTTCATTCGCTTCATCGCCGATTCCTCGTGCTCCGGGTCTCGTGCAACCGCCGCACACCGCGGCGGTTCATCAGGGTCACACGGGGTGGGCGATTTTCTTCTCCTCGCTCTCGTATTTTTTGTGGGGCGTACAGCAGCACATTTGCGTCGCGTAAAACGAGCGACGCGCCAAGACTTGAAGTCTGGCGCGCCGTGTAGACCGGTCGCAGCAAGGCGTTTTCCATAGCCGTTCTCACGCGATTGCGAGCGGAATGACCATGATCGATTTGGGCAGGTGCGACGGTAAGTCAAACGATGCCATGTGCCGGCGAGTGCTTCGCTTTTCAAGATACAGCGGGGAACGCGCCAGACCGGCGCGACGCTTTTCCGCGCTAGTCCGGCTCGCTGACAAAGGTCCCGTCAGGTGTTTGGGACCCACGCTTGAACCCCGTTCCCGGCGGCACCATGTTCATGCGCCGCGGCTTGCCCTCCTTCGCATTCAGGTAATCGAGTTTCGTCGTAATCTCGTTGAAACTGTCTTCCATGCGTCCGCGACTCTCCCGAAGCTGTTCAATTTGCTTCGTGATCGCCGCGCTGGCGCGGCGCGCTTCGTCGATTTTTCGCTGGGGGGTTGTGCGAGCCGTTGCCTGCCGCTTGAGAAACCGGTCGATGCGGCTGAGCTTCATCTCATTGCCGTTGAGTTTCGCGTCTGCGGCCTGGATCTTTCGCCGGGTGTTTTCCAGTTTCTGTTCTAGCTGCAGACGCTGCTTGGTCTGAATCGCGCGCTGCGCGGCGTTCTCCTTGTCCGCTCGATTTGCGTTCTCCAACTCACACAGCGCGCTGAGCGTTTTCAGCCGCTCAGCCTGCTTTTTGAGCCGGTTCGCCTTCGCGCTTTCAGAGCGACGCAGGTCTTGCGCGGCCGCGTTCGATTCTCTTGTCGAAGCCGGGTCGTCGGAACGACAACAAGCAGGACAGTTGTCTGTTCGTCCATGAGGGCATGCATGGCCCTGAGCAAAGGCAGACACTCCCGATGAGCTGACCACCAACCCGATGAGAGTGGCACAAATTCGATTCATCCTGGTCTCCTCGCGGCATCGCCGCGAATTACAGTGTGTGCTCCCGGCGACTGGCCGAACCATTCGGCTCGCCGCAATCGTTACAACCAAAGGGGACTGTTCTTCCCGCCGCGCGCAATTTTCTTCTAGAGGAATCGGCCCGAACCGCGTATCTGAACTGCGGTGCGCGACAGCGCCGATCGCCAGCACTGGAGGTGCTGTCGCGATCAGGAAGCGCGCAGGTACTTCGTGCTACACTGCCACCGATCGGAGTTGCATATGCTGCCGCCTGATTCGAGCCGAGAGGCCGCCACCAGCGTCACACTGCTGGTCCGCATCCGCGATGCGCGCGACTCGGCGGCTTGGGACGAGTTTGACGCCATGTATCGTCCACTGCTCATGCGATACGCGATGCGGAAGGGGCTGTCTTCAGGTGATGCCGACGATGTCGTGCAATACTGCATGACCCTGGTGCACCGCCATATCCAGACGTTCGAGTACGACCCGGCCAAAGGGCGCTTTAAGTCTTGGCTCCTGCGCATTGCCCAAAATCACATGCTGAATCGTTGGGACAAGCACCGCGAGCGCGGTGCGGATACGGCCGTGTTTGACGCGGCCGCCGATGCTTCGCCAGCGCCGGACGACGAATTTGATCTGGTTTGGAAGCAGGCACACCTGCGGCATGCGTTCGAGCGACTGCGCGGCGAAGTGCAGGAATCAACGTTTGGCGCGTTCCACGAATACGTGATCGAACAGAAATCCGTCGAAGAAACCTGCGCCCGCTGGAACATGAACCGCAACACGCTGGACGGGATCAAGTTTCGCCTGACCCGTAAGCTCCGTGACATACTGCAGGATATGCTCGGCGCGGAATCCGATTTTTGATCGCGCCGCGTGTGTGCAAAAAAACGGGAGCCGATCGCGGCGCATCGTGCCCGCGATCGGCTCCATCGCCATCCTCTCAACTCGCAGTCGTCAGTTGCACGTCGAGCCGAAATTCGCCAGCAGAGTGGACAGATCGCTCAGATCCACGTCGCCGTCGCCGTTCGTGTCGCCGTCCTCCAGCGTCGCGCCGCTGCCGGTGCCGAAGTTGGCAAGCTGAATCGACAGATCGGTCAGCGTGACCGCGTTGTCGCCGTTCAGATCACCCAGACAGTGAGCAGCACCCTCGACCACGAACGCATACTGGAACGAATCGCCGCCGAGCCGATCGCGATTGCCGTCCACCGATCCGCCCTCGGCACTCACCGCCGCCGTCGCGAGCAGGATCAGCTCGTAATCGTCGGGCGAAAGCGGCGGATCAAACGTCAGTGTCGCCACCCACGCGTGCGAGTCGTAGCTGCCGGCGAACGGCCGCGGGCCGCTCTGCTGACCCACGACGCTGACCTGCGAGAAATTCACGCCCACCGGCTCGCTGAACTCGAGCGCGACCGACGTGACATGTCCATTGCCGTTTGTATTCACGGCGGTTGACGTGACCGTCGGCGGCGTGGCGTCGAACCAGCGGGCATAGATGTCGTTGCGATCGGTGCCGACGCTGAACGGCCCCGCGCCGTCCCAGATCACCACGAAGTCGCCGCTGCTGAGCGCGCCGACCGACGGACGCTGCTGGTCATACGGCAGTGATGCGTTCACGCGCTGCTCGTTGCCAAGCGGGGCGAGCGTGTCGGTGCTGATGCGGCGCTGATAGATGTCGATGCCCTCGGTCTGGCCCGACAGGTCGGAGACTCCGCTCTGCCACGCGATCGCCAGATCATTCTCGGTCAAGCGCGAGATCGACGGCGAGGACTGCGACCCGCTGGTCGTCTGATTGACGACAAACGCGGTCGCGCCGACGGCACTCGCATCGAACGTCCTGGCCACGACCGCGTTGCCGCTGCCGTCGGCCAGCGAATCCTGCCAGCAGACCATGAACCCGCCGTCCGGTAGCGGAGCCACGTCGGCATATGCCTGATCGCCGGCGATCGTCGCATTGATTGGCATTTCTCCACCGATCAGCAGTCCCTCGCTATCGAACCGCTGACCAAAGAGGCCGAGGCTGAAGGCAAAGGCGGCGTCGGACCCGAAGGTCGCTGGCGAGCGTTCGACTACGACGAGTTGATGAAGCGCGACAAGGCGAACCTCGATATCTTCTGGCTGAAAGATAAGGCGCTCACTGACCGCGATGACTTGCCGGAGCCAGACGTACTGGCGCAGGAAATCGTCGAGGATCTGGAGGACGCGCTGGCGCAATTCGGCAAGCTGGCAGTCGAACTCAGCGAACAACCGTAACCGTCGGTAGAGTCGCATTTCGTGCGGCGAGTGGAGCTCCCTGAAGCAGCGTGATGCGAACGTCGGCCACAACGACGGGCTACGCCACGCTCGAGGATCGATGCGATCTGTCGGCGGCGTTCGGCTGGATCGAGTGGCGCTTCCGTGCGCGTGGGAATGGGCAGACTCCGAGTCAAACCCATGCGTCGCGCAATACGCGCGGGTCATGACTCTGCCCGTTATGTACGCCGTGATGTCGCGGCTTGTCCGTCAGGCGCAATCCTGTTCAAATGTCTTCATTCGCTGGGCGATTTCAACCGCCCTTCCTGTTGGCTTCGCGCAGCATGAGTGAATGATGGGGAAGCGACGGCGCCCGAATGTGATTGGGGTACGATGAAACTTGGCTCCAGAATTGGGATCTTCGAGATCGTCTCGCGGCTCGGCGCGGGCGGTATGGGTGAGGTCTTTCTCGCGCGGGACACGCGGCTGGATCGACTCGTGGCGATCAAGGCCCTGCCGGAGCACCTCGTCAGCGATCCGGATCGGCTTGCTCGGTTCGAGCGCGAGGCGAAAATCGTCGCGTCGCTTAACCACCCCGGCCTCGCCGCGGTATACGCGCTCGAGGAGGACGCCGGCAAGAAACTGCTCGTCATGGAATACGTCGAGGGCGAGACGCTGGCCGCCCGGCTAAAGCGCGGGCAATTGCCTGTCGCCGAGGCGTTGCAGCTCGCGATCCAGATCGCAGTGGCGCTCGAGGCTGCTCACGAAAAGGGCGTCATCCACCGCGACCTGAAACCTGGCAACGTGATGGTCACGCCCGAGGGTGTTGTGAAGGTGCTGGATTTCGGCCTGGCCCGAAGCGCCGATTCAGTCGGCAGCGCGAGCAGCGGTATTCGCACTGCGGACGCGAACTCGCCGACGATGACTGTGACATCGCCGGCGTATACGGAGAGTCCGACGATTCCGGGCGCGATTCTGGGGACGGCCGGCTACATGTCCCCCGAGCAGGCCCGCGGCAAGCCGGTGGACAAACGCTCGGATATTTTTTCGTTCGGTTGTGTGTTGTACGAGATGCTTACCGGCGCGCAGCCGTTCCGCGGCGAGACGGTCGCCGACGCCATCGGTGCCACGCTTCACAAGGAACTCGACCTCTCGCTACTTCCGCCGACGCCGCCTGCTCCGCTCGTGACACTGCTCAAGCGGTGTCTGGCCAAGGATAAACAGCACCGGTTGCGGGATATCGGGGATGCCCGCATCGAGATCGAACAGTTGATCGCCAACCCTGGGGGACCGGCGGCGAGCGCGACCGGCGCAATGCGCCCGTGGTGGCGTTCGCCGGCCGTGCTTCTGACCACCTCGCTGCTGGCCGCCGCAGCCGTCGTCATCGTCCTGGCGCTCAAGCCATCGCCCGCCGTGCGAAGATCAGAAAGCCTCGAAGTGCGGGCGATGCTCGGGTTGCCAACGGATAAGAAGCTGTACAGGTTTGACCGAGCCGTGGCTTTGTCGCCGGACGGGTTACACGTCGTGATCGTCGCCAACACAAAGGAGGGCGTACGCTCGTCGTCGCTATTCCTGCGACACCTCGCGCGACTCGAGTTCCGCCCACTCGCCGGCACCGACGACGCCACGCATCCGTTCTGGTCCCCCGACGGGAAGTCCATCGCCTTCTTCGCGGACGAGAAACTCAAACGCATCGATGTGGGCGACGGGATCGTGCGCGTGCTCTGCGATGCCCCGTCCGGCCGCGGCGGATCGTGGGGCACCAAGGGCACGATCGTCTTCGCCCCCAGCTCCAACGGCGGCCTCTTGATCGTGAGCGACTCCGGCGGCAGCCCCTCGCCGATCACGACGCCCGACGCGCCCAACGTATCCCACCGCCTTCCTCACTTCCTGCCCGACGGGCGGCGCTTCGTGTACTACGGCAAGCACGCGAAGACCGAGGGCGTGTGCGCCTTCGACCCCGCCACCGGGGAAACCAAGTTGGTCCTGCCGGGCGAAGCCGAGGCCATGTTCGTCGAGTCGACGGGGGCGGGGACGGAGGGGGGGCTTCTCGCCTTTGTTCGAGACGAAAACCTGATGGTTCAGCCGTTCGATCTGCAGCGCCTCGAACTCACGGGGACCGCCCACCCGATCGCCGCCGGCGTGCAGCACAACAAGGTCCGAGGCTCCCTGAATCTCGGCATCAGTGCGCGGGGCGCGCTCGTCTACCAGCCTGTCGTGCGGGCTCCAAAGATGCGCCTTGCGTGGATGGACACGAAGGGCGAGCGCACGCCCATCGCCTTCGAACCATTGGCCGCGTGGTCCGCGAGCCTTTCACCCGATGCCCGTCGGGCGGCGGTCGGCATCGGCGGCGACCACCGCGAGCAGTCCATGGCGATCCTCGACCTTGAACGCGGCACCAAGGCGCCCATCGGCGATCCGGCGTGGGAGATGATCGCCGGAGAGTGGTCGCCGGGCACGCAGAGTGTGCTGTGCGCCAGGCAGGCCGGTGCCGGCTTCGATCTCGTGAGCCTCCCGGTCACCGGCGGGCCGCCCCGCGTGCTCTCCGGCGAGCCAGGGTTCGAGTACTTCCCCGGCTCGGTGACCCCCGACGGGCGGACGCTGCTCTTCAGCCAGTGGCACAACCGCGACAAGATGGGCGAACTCATGACGCTCAGCCTGGACGACAACCAGCCACCCAAGGCGTACATGACGACCCCGGAGTCCGAGTTCATCCCGCGTATTTCTCCCGCGGGCGATGCGCTCGTGTACCGCATGCGGCCGCGGGGGGCCCCCCTCACCGCTCCGCTCTATGTCGTCGCGTACCCGTCGCCAGGAACCCCGGTGCAGGTGTCGCTCACCGAGGTCGCTGAGGAATACGGATGGCTCGGGGATGGGGGCGGCCGCGCAGTTTATTGGGTGGAGAGGTCGCGCCGGATGTGGTCCGCGGCGGTGACCACGAAGAACGGCCAACTCGACGTCGCGCCGCCGCGGGAGATGCTGACGGCGGGCGGCGGGCGCCCGCTGGACGAGCACACGCAGATTCTGACCTACGACCATCCGCGCGAGCGGTTCCTGATCGCGATCGAGGACAAGCCACAGGAAGCTGCCCACCTCATCATCGTGAGCGATTGGCGGCCGGAGACGGCCGGAGATCGTTCTGTGAGTAAGTGATCACGACCATCGACACGTGCCCAATATGCACCCAACCACCATCGGCCCATTCAAGATCGAACGCGAGCTCGGCCGCGGGGGCATGGGCGAGGTGTACCTCGCCACGGTCACGCGGCTGGACCGGCAGGTCGCGATCAAGGCGCTGCCGGCGCCTCATTGTGCGTCATCGAGCACTTCGGCATAACCCACCGGTCGCAATTTCGATACCAAGCGCTGGGTTATGTCCAAACCGACATAACCCGAGACTTTTCTTTCGCGACGGTCGATCGGGTTATGGCAGCGCGAGACATCGCCACCCGTGCGGTTATGGATCGCCGTTAACCCGGCGGTCGGCGACGCGCAGAGACTCAGAGACAACGAGCAAACCGTCGGCGCCGGCGGGTCGGAAAACGCCCATCCGTGTGACGGAGACGCCCGCGCCGGGAGACGCCGTCTGGGAACAACCAGCCGTAAACCCTTGCGAAACCTTGCGATAGAAACGACAACGCCCAGGCGTCTCTGCCTGGGCGTCGTGCGTTAACCACTCGGTCGGCCGATTTCGATACGGCCGGTCAACTAGAGCGGAACGCACTCTCCGCGAAAAAAAGTCTCGCGCGATCGGAGGGACTTTTTCGATTCCGTTTCGCGCGTCCGAACCGAACCCCTAAGGTTTGGCCCGCCTGAGCGAAACGAACCATGAAGGTTCGGATCGTGGGAGGGAACCCGGAATCGAAATCGGTTGGGCGGGTTATGAGGCGGGCGACAGGCGGTCGAGAGTGCGGCGTCGGACCTGTGCGTCCGTCCCAGCCACCCACTGTGTCTCGACCGGCTCACCGGTGCATCTTGAGTTTCTCAACCAGCTCGGCGGCCTCGGTTTTCTGTGAGTCAGTCAGCCAGCGATCAACCGCGATTCGTTCGCCGATACCCTTCCAATCATCCGGCGATTCGTCATATCGCCGTTTTACAACTTCGCCGATAACGCGCTCGTGGGGCAAGGCGGTGTCCCAGACCGTCATTTCCCAGCGCGCGGCGAGGGCGATCCAGCGCAGATCGTCGGGAACGGCGATGCCGAGGGCACCACTGATGAAACCGAGCCCCATGATCTCCTGTTGATGCTCCAAATCCCAGAGTGAAACGTAGCCACTCGAATTGGCGATGATGAGCCGCTCACCGTCAGACGTGAACCGCAGATCCCGCGATCGCCACGCGCCTTCTTCGAGACGAAGCGGCGGAAGGGAGCTTCCATCCGGCATTCGCCATAGAGCCACTTCGTGTCGGTAGCCGCCTGCTGCGATGATTGAACTGTCGAGCGACCACGCGACGGTTTCGACGAGCTTTACAAACCCCGTCAGTTCGTGCCTCTGCTCGCCGGTTTCCACGTCCCACACGAGTACGCGTGACTCACCCTGCGGCTTCCGTCCGGTTCAGCAGGCGAGATACCGTCCGTCGCGGCTGAACTCGACGCATCGCGCCCCATGCTCGGATCGCGCGAACGAGCGCACAACCTCGCCGGTCCGCCAGTCGAGGAGCCGCACAACGCCGCCATCGGTCTGATCTTCGATAATTGCGATGTATCGACCGTCGGGCGCTGCTGCCATCGATTCGGGATGCGGACTTCCGGTGGCGTGCGACCAGAGCAGCGCTCCGCTGCGAACATCCCAGGCGACGACCGCCGCCTTCCCGCTCGCCGCCACGCGTTCGCCGTTGGGCTGGATTCGCACGCACTCGACGGGGAAGTCGTTCGGCGTCACAAATGTTCGAAGGCGCACGCCGGTCTTGGGCTCCCACAGCGACACGCCCGCCGCCGATCGCGCGACGATCCATGAACCGTCGGGCGGCGTGTCAATCGACGAAACGTGCTCCGGTTCGGTCGCGCCGCCGCGTTGCCAGCGCAGCTTCCTCACAGCTGGTGTACCGGAAATATCCCACGTCTCAAGTGTGCGCTCCCATGACGCTACCGCGGCGCGCTCGCGGTCATCACTGAACGCCAGGTCCATCACGATTCCGTACTCGCGATGGCCGCGGTATTCGGTCTCGACGATCCCCGTCTTCGGATTCCCGAGCACGAAATGATGTGTCTCATCCGGTTGAAACGCCATCCGCTCGTACCCCGGCTCATACTCGGCCTTGTTGTACTTCAGGGTCACGGGGACCGTGCTTGTTTTGACGAGCGCGAGAGACTGCAAGTCCCAGGTGACAATCTCGCGCCCCACGACTGCCAGCATTCGACCGTCGTACGTCAGCCAGATCGGCTCCGGCCGCATTCCGACGCCCGTCGAGCGGAGTACGTCGCCAGAACCGGCGTCGAGGATGGTCAGCTTACTCGCCGTACCGACAGCGATCACGCCCGAGCCTTCATTCGATATCACCGGCGCGTCGGGTTTCTCAGTCCTGAAAATCCACCACTCCAGGATGTTGTCACCTTCGATCCCAAGGCCCTGCACCGAACCATCAGCGCGGCTGACCGTCAGCGACCGACCTTCCGGACCGACCGCGACGAAGTGCAGCGGTCCGCCGAGTTGCAGCCGCACGGCATGTCGCACATCGTTCCCCTGCACATCCCAGACGGCCACGCTGCCATCGGTCGCGACCGAGAACAGTCGCGTCCCATCGGGCGAAAACGCCACGTCGTGGATTCGCCCGCGATGGGCGGGCTCCGGATCGGCGACGCGTTCACCCGTTCGGCCGTCATAAACGCGCAGGCGCCCGTTTGACTCGTGTTCACCGCACGCGAGCAGGTAGCCACCCGGCTGCCACGCGACGCGGAACTTGCGGTCGCCCTGCGAAGTCGGCTGCATGTCGACCAGGGAGCGGTCTACCTGGCTATTGAGGAATTTCCACTCCCAGGCTCGGTGACGCTCGGGCGCCCGGTTCAGGTGGCGCATCGCCTCCTGGGAATAGTAGGACTTCGTCAGCGCCGCATCGGCGGCCGCGATGCAGGTCGTGTAGAGATTCCACTCCGCCGCGTCCCGCTCCTGGACGGCCAGCACGCGGGCGGTCTCGGCATGTGCAAAGAGACTCACCGTCACGATCAGACCGGCGATGACCATGCCGAAGATCAACGCAACCATCGTCACCAACGATCGATTTCTGCGGGCGAACCGACTCGCGCGATAGCTCCAGGTATCGGGGCGCGCGGCGATGGGGTCATGACGCAAACAACGCTCGATATCAGCGGCGAGCGCACCGGCGGATGAGTAGCGTCGCTCCGGCTGCTTGCGTAGCGCGGTCAGCACGATGGTGTCGAGATCGCCGCGCAACGCGCGGCACCAACGGGCAGGTAGCGCGGACGTTGGGCGGCCTTCGTGAAACGTCGCCGTGCGGCCGGCGGCGGTGCTCGGACGCGTCGGTTCACGCGCCAGGATCGCCTGCTCCAGTTCGCGAGGCGCGTCGGTCTTCAGCTCGTACGGTAGGCGGCCCGTCAGCAGCTCATAGAGAACGACGCCGAGCGAGTAGACGTCGCTGGCCGTCGAAACGGACTCGCCGCGGATCTGTTCCGGGCTTGCGTACCGGGGCGTGAGCAGGCGCTGGCGCGTCCCGCTGATGCTGGAATCGGAGCCGGGTTCGTCGGTTAGCAGCTTGGCGATACCGAAATCAAGCAGCTTCGGCTCGCCCGCAGGAGTGACGAGGATGTTGCTCGGCTTGAGGTCCCGGTGCACGACCAGGTTCGAATGCGCGTATTGAACCGCGAGGCCGATCTTGCGCACCAGCTCGAGGATATCGCGAATACCCATGGCTTGCGCCGCGCAGTATTCGTCGACCGGCACACCGTCGATCAACTCCATGACGAGATAGGGCCGCCCAGCGTCGGACGCGCCCGCGTCGTAGAGACGCGCGATGTTCGCATGCTCGAGCCGCGCGAGTACTTGGCGCTCCAGCCGAAATCGCCGTAGCACCTCATCCGTGTCCAGCCCGCGCTTGATGAGTTTGATCGCGACCGTCCGATCGAACGAGCCGTCGGCACGTTCCGCGCGCCAGACACTGCCCATCCCGCCCGCACCGATTCGCTCGATCAGCCGATAGCCGCCGATGACCACTCCCGCGGCGGCAACCGAATCGTCGTCGGGCGAATCGCGCAGGACTTCGAGCAGCCTCCGCGCGCGCCAGGCGTCGTCGTCGATGATGCCGCCGGATTCATGATCGGCACGCAGCAAGCCCTCGACCGCGTCGCGCAACGCCACATCGCCGTCGCACAATGCGGTCAGGTAGGTCTGGCGGCGGTCCGGCGGTTGGTTCAGCACCGTAAAGAACAGTTCTTCGAGGCGCTCCAGATCGCCAGCGAGGCTTATTCGTCGATTGCTAATCATCTGCGCTCAGTTGAGACTTCAGCCAAGCTCTGGCGAAGCGCCAGTGTCGTTCTACGGTTGCGGTCGAAATTCCTAACGCTTCCGCGGTCTCCTCGATCGTGCATCCGCCGAACACTCGTAACTCGACCACACGCGCCTTCTCGGGAGTTTGCGCAAAAAGCGACTGAAGTGCATCATCGACATCGAGAATGTGCGCTTCATTTTCGTCGATGAGGGCACCGACCTCGGTAACGCGTAGTCGCGGTTCGCCGCCTCCGCGCTTCTCGGCTGCGCGGCGCCGATGATGATCGATCAGGATGTGTCGCATGATCCTCGCAGCGATGCGCATAAAGTGTGCGTGACTACTGCAATGCGGCAGCTCGGAGTCGACCAGGCGTAGATATGCTTCGTGAACCAGGGCGGTCGTTTGCAGCGTGTGATTCGAGCGCTCGCGCGCGAGCGCCGTCGCCGCTAACCGCCGCAATTCCGCGTAAATGCCCGGCACGAGCCGGCTCGCGGCGTCAGCGCTCGCACCCTCCGCCGCGAGTTCATTGAGGATCGCATCGATTGGACTCGCCGTGTCTCCCATTTTTTGACTTCCCTGATGGAACAAAGCCCTCGTCTCCGCATTCTCTTTTGAATTGACAGGCATGTTAAAGTTAGTGCCATTATAGCCAGAAACACGGTCTCGCCAGAAATTCGGCCATTGGAAACCCCTGTCGCCGTCGGGCATTTCCGATAACACGACGCCCCTCGGCTGAGGCGGAGCGCGCCGGTTCATCGCCTGACCACGAGCCACATGAGGGAGCCCTGCAATGTCGTATCGAGCTTACGCTGCGTCGATCTGCAAAACCGCTCTTTGTTTCATCGCGTCGCCGATGTTTGCCTATGGCCAGGTCTACGATGTGCCCTGGCACACCATTGACGGCGGCGGCGAGATGTTCAGCACGGGCGGCGCGTTCTCCGTCGGCGGCACCATCGGTCAGCCGGACGCCGGGGTCATGACGGGCGGCGTATTCGAGCTGACCGGCGGTTTTTGGTTGACCTCGGATCAGACGTGCGACCTCGCCGGTGATGCTATTGACCTCTGCATAAATAATGCAACAATGTGCATTCACCGTTACGGAGGATGCATGGATGCGCCCCGCAGGAACCGCCGCAGAATTGGAACGTCGCCGCGTCCGCGCCGTGGCACTGCTCACGCACGGCCACTCGCTCAATGAAGTCGCTCGACGCGTGGGTTGCAATGCCAGCTCGGTGATGCGCTGGCGAAACGCTTCCCGCCGTGGCGGACGCAAGGCGCTTCGCCCGCGACCCACGCCGGGGCGCCCGCCGCGATTGACAGCGCAGCAACGCAAACGGCTTGTAAAGTATCTCGAGCAGGGGCCGCTCGCGCACGGATTTCCAACCGATCTCTGGACCACCGCTCGCGTGGCCCAACTCATCCGCCGGCGATTGGGCGTCTGTTACCATCGCGATCATGTCGGGCGGCTGCTGCACGGCGTAGGCTGGACATGCCAGAAGCCGGACAAGCGGGCGCTGCAGAGAGACGAGTCGGCCATCGAATCCTGGAAGCGACACGATTGGCCGCGCATCAAAAAAAAGCGGCTCGGCTGGGTGCCCATCTCGCATTTCTCGACGAATCCGGGTTCTTGCTGATCCCGCCGGTGCGCCGTACCTGGGGGCCGCGCGGTCGAACGCCGGTGATTCGATACCTGTACAAGCACGACCGGATCTCGGCCATTTCCGCTGTGACGGTGAGTCCGCGCCGCCGCCGGCTGGGGCTGTACGCACAGTTTCATCGCAAGAACATCCAGCAGGCGGAGGTTTGCGAGTTCCTGCGTCATTTGCTGCGACACCTGCGTGGGCGGATGATCGTGCTGTGGGACAACGGCAAACCGCACAAGGGTGAGCCGATCCGCGCGCTGTGCCGCCGGTATCCGCGCTTGAGTCTGGAGCGTTTTCCGACGTATGCCCCGGAGTTGAATCCCGACGAGGCGGTTTGGAACCAGATGGACAACGCGCTGGCGAACGGTCGGCCGGAAGATCTGGATCGGCTGTCGGCGGCGCTGCGTCGAGCGTTGAAGCGGCTGCGCCGTTCGCAGACGAAACTGCGCTGGTGCGTGCACCAGGCCGAGTTGCCGTTGCGCTTGCCGTGATCATGCATTATTTATGCAGAGATCAATAATGAGCGCTCGCTCGGTCGCGCTCACCGCGTGCGTTGTCGCCGCCGGCCTCACGTTTGTTGCGATGGGCTTGCGAGCGCGATAGTCCTGTGAGCTTCACAGAGATTGGCGACTTTGGCGCGTTTTCAATCCAATCACGCGTCGCAGTTTTTGCAGCCGGGCTTCGACGCCGCATTGGGTGCCGCCGGCGCGCCGCCTACCCGATCCAATAGCGGCATCGCAGCACCAGCGAGGTCCGCCGCTGTCAGGAAACACCCACTCGGATCAGAAGCACCGCGCGTTATGGCGAATACAGCCAGCGCCGTTCAGAACGCCTGGCACGCGAAGCAACCCATGAAGTACGTGAACGCCCGCCAGGCCAGCGACGACCGCGCGAGGTCCTGCAGCTCCGAGCGCCGCGACTCGATTTCGGCGTCGGTGAGCGGCTGCTTGGCGGCATGAGGCGGGCGGCGGGCAACGTCCTCGTCCCATTTGGCACGGTTGTTAATCTCCCAGTTGAGCCGGTTCATGCGCTGCAGCCGCGACGCGTCGCGGATCGCTCGCCACCCACTCCCCTCCGCCGCCTTCCTTTTTCCGAGAGCGCTCCCGCCCAAGGTCCGAGTCTGGCGGCGCTGATTTCGCAAGAGATTCTTCGAATTCTCGGAATCCGAGTGGATTGTGCGGCGAGCTCATGGCACTGTCATGCACGTACGCGGGGCGCGTAGCAACCGGAGACAGCGACATGAACGCAAACAGCGGGATCGACGCCAGCGAGGTGCTCAGCACGCTGGACATCAAGAAGGTGCAGCGCCGCACGACTTGCGGCGGGGCTTGGGTAATCGGCACGATCGCCGGGCATCGCTTCGACGCGCTGAGCTTCCCGGAGCCCGCGACCAACCGCGAATGGGAGGTCGGCGGCGACAGTCGCATCTCGAAGCTGTGGCTGCAGCGACTCAGCGACCGGGCCACGGTCTACAACTGGGACCGCGGCGCGGACATCGAACCGACCACTGAACTGGCGAAAGTGATCGTCGACCTGCTGGCCGCCGGGCTGGCCGATGCCATCTGAATCAACATATACCGAGGGATA
>JBJXFK010000352.1:0-7370 GCA_046155505.1 Phycisphaerae bacterium | reverse complement strand
TGCCTCGATCGCGCCACCGGCAAAACCATTTGGCAGAAGACCGTCCATTCTCAGATTCCACACTCCGGCACACACCCGGACGGTACACAGGCGTCGGCGTCGCCGATCGTCGATGGCCAGCACATCTACGCGTCATTCGGCTCGTTCGGCATCTACTGCCTCGACATGCAGGGCAACGTGAAGTGGAACGTCGATCTCGGCGACCAGACGACGCGCAACAGCTTCGGCGAAGGTTCATCGCCCGCGCTGCACGGCGAAACGTTGATCGTCAATTGGGATCACGAGGAGAAGGATTTCATCGTCGCGCTCGACAAGAAGACCGGCAAGGAACTTTGGCGCAAGGACCGCGACGAGCCCACGAATTGGACGACGCCGCTGATCGTCGAAGTTGCCGACAAGCCGCAGGTGATCGTGCCGGGCACGAGCAAGTGCATCAGCTATGACCTCAAGACCGGCGAAACCGTGTGGACCTGCGGCGGCCTGACGCAGAACGTCATCCCCAGCCCGGTCTATCACGACGGCGTTGTTTATCTGATGAGCGGATTCCGCGGCTCGGCGTTGAAGGCGATCAAGCTGGCCGATGCGAAGGGCGACCTGAGCGAGAAGAAGGATGCGTTCGTATTTGAGACGAGCGAGCAGAAGACGCCCTATGTTCCTTCGTCGCTGCTGTATCAGGGTTGCCTCTACTTCTTCGACAACAACAAAGCCGTGTTGACGAACCTCGATGCGAAGACCGGTCAGGAGAATTTCGGTCGCGAGCGGATCGAGGGCATGCAGCAGGTTTACGCGTCGCCGATCGGGGCGAACGGGTTTGTGTACCTCTGCGGTCGCGACGGCGAGACGGTGGTGATCAAGGCCGGGCCCAAACTTGAAATCGTGGCGACGAACAAACTGGATGACGGCTTCGATGCTTCGCCGGTCGCGGTGGGTGATCAACTTCTCCTGCGCGGGCGCGAGCATTTGTACTGCGTTGCGCCGTAGGCTGGTTGGTTACAAGGTTACAAAGTTGCAAGGTTACAAGGGTGCGCCGTCCTCGCGCCTCCCCTTTGTAACCTTGTAACCTCTTCACCCGTTCATCACATTGCGTATGCGATTCTTCTCGCGGTGAATGAGCACGAGGTTGCGAATGTAGATCGCCATGCCGAGCGATTGGCCGAGGATGATGACCGGGTCGACGTCGATGATGCCGTAGACCAGCAGCATGCCGCCGCCGACGATGCTGAGATACCAGAAGGCAACGGGCACGACACTGCGGCCCGCGCGTTCGGATTGAAACCACTGCACCACGAAGCGCAGCATGAACACGACCTGACCGAGCAGGCCGAACCAAACCAGCGGCTCGGACATTTTTTCCAGCAGTTTTTCCAGCGCACCAGCGGCAATCAGCACGGCGACAATCCTCTCTGCGCGGCGCGAGGCGCGGCGCTGGCGGGGCGGCATTTGAGAACGGCGGCGAGGATCGGGGCAAGCGAGCACGATTGCAAGCGGGCGGCGTCGGTACAATTGCTTCGATGGAGACGCGACCGGAACTCTCAGCCGATCAAATCCGCCAGCGGCTGCGCTGGGCCGATGGCGAGTTGCTGCGCGAGTGCGAACTGCACATTCACCGCACCGGCGGCCCCGGCGGGCAGCATCGCAACAAAGTGGCGACCGCGATTCGCGTGATTCACAAGCCGACCGGCATCGTCGCCACCGCGGGCGAGACGCGATCCCAGCACGAGAACAAGGCAGCGGCGCTGGCGCGACTGCGCGAGGCGATCGCTGTTGAGATTCGATTGCCGCCGCCTGAGCTTCCCGCGTCCGGCGGAGCATCGGTGGTGTGGCCGGATTCGGTGCAGGTTCGCGGCGGGCACTTGCGGGTGAATCCGACGAATGTGGGATACGCCGAGACGCTGGCGATCGCGCTCGACGCGGCGATTGGGCACATCGACAAGCCGGCGGTTGCGGCTGCGTCGCTGGGCGTATCGACATCGAGCATGACGCGGTTTATCGCTGATCATTCGAAGGCGTGGACGCAATGGATGCAGTTGCGCAAGGCGGCGGGGTTGCCGGCGCTGCGTGCGTGAGTGCTAGCTGGCCATCGCGATGTAGCAACGGGGAGCGTCGGCCTCCGGCCGGTGCGAATCGAACTCGCACCGGCGAAGACGCCGATGCTCCCCGCCGAGTATCGCGCGATCGCGAATAGCGACTCAATTGCTCGCGAACGCGGCGACCCAAGACGCGAGCGGCGTGAATCGCCATAAGAGCTGACCGAGCAAATTGGCATAAATGCCCGCGACCACGTCGTCGAACGTGATGCCCCAGCCGCCCGACCAATCGCGGTCGATTTGCCGCGCGGGCGGCGGCTTGATGACATCGAGCAAGCGAAACAGAAAGAACTGCGACGCGAGCACGGCGGCAAGGCCGAGCCAGCCGGTGAACGCGATGGGCGGTAGCAGCAGCAGCGCCGTCCACTGGCCGGCGAATTCGTCGAGCACGAACGGCTTTGGATCCTCGCGACCATAGCGGGCGATCGCCCACGGCCCCAGCGCGACGCCGATGATGCACGCGGCGATGATTGCCGGGCTGGCCACGGCGAGATCGAACCACACACGCGAGATGCCGAGTTGCGACGCGGCGGCGAATGCGGCGACATAAAGCACGATCGCGGCGGCCGAGCCGAACGTGCCGGATGCAACCGGCGCGTAGCCGCTCCACAGCACGGTGACAAATGCCTCGCGGATGCGATCGCCGGGGCCAGCGTTCAAGCCGACGCTCCTTCGGCTTTGGCGCTGGGCGTTTCTGCGTGCGCGCCGAGCGTCGACTCCGTGCGTTTCGCCTGCACGCGGCCCATCGCGGCGTCAGAGAGCAAAGATTTCTGCACCCGGCGGAGGTACTCGATCAGCGAAAGCGCGGTGACGATCACCGTCGTCCAGACGCAGATGATGCGGACGATTTCCCAGAAGCGCGAGCCTTCGTGCCAGGCGACGACGCCCAAAATCACGCAGACCGTCGTCGACTGAAAGGACATCTTGACCTTGCCGGCCCAATTCGCGCCGAAACTCTCGCCGCCGGATTCCATGAACGAGCGAATCGCGGAGACGGCCAGTTCGCGGAAGAGGATCAGAATGACCATCCAAGGGGCGACGCCGGTGACGTTGCCTTTGCCCGGAGCGGCGAAGAGCGAGCTGGAAAAGAAAATGAACGCCCCACAGACCATGATCTTGTCGACGACCGGATCAACGACGCGGCCAAATGGCGTGACCTGTCCCCAGCTACGCGCGAGATAGCCGTCGACCACGTCTCCGACGGCGGCAACAAGGAAGAGCCAGAATGAGACGGTGAGAATCCAGCGACTCTCCGCGGGCGCGTCGATGCGGTAGGCCGAGAGCAGGCCGAAAAATACGAACGCGAGCACGAGCCGCGCGAGCGTGATCTGGTTGGGGATGTTCATTTCGTGCCGACGGATTCGTGAAGTCGGGTGCGACTGCGTGTTGCCCACGTCGGGCGAAACGAACGCGAGGAGTCAGTATATCGCAGTCGCGACGAAGGCGGCGCGGGTGGTTTTCCGCCGGTTTGCGGCAAGTTGCGTCCGTTGCCTGATTCCATACAATGCGAGGCTCACAATTTTTGGGGAAACCGTCCATGGCGACACTGGCGCATCGTTTTGCAACCTGGTCTGAACAGGCCAAATTCGAGTCTCTCGGCAAGTCTGTCGTTCACGAAGTGAAGCGGCGAATTCTCGACTCCATCGGCTGCGCACTCGGTGCATGGAAAAGCCGACCGGGCAAGGTCGCGCGCGAAGTGGCCAAGAGTGTCAGCATCAGTGGCGGCGCGGGGCTGCTCGGCTCGACGCATCGCACGACGCCGGACCTGGCGGCGTTTGCCAATGGTGCCCTCGTTCGCTACCTCGACTTCAACGATACCTATCTGAGCAAAGAGCCGGCGCACCCGAGCGACAACATTCCCGCGGCGCTCGCCGTCGGGCAGGTCGCGGCGGCCGATATGAAGTCGATCATCACCGCCATCGCAATCGGCTATGAGCTGCAATGTCGCTGTTGCGATGCGGCTTCGCTGCGTGCGCATGGCTGGGATCACGTGTACTACGGCGCGCTCAGCACGGCGCTGCTGGCCAGCAAGCTGTACAAGCTGAATGTCGAGCAGACGGTTCACGCGCTCGGCTTGGCAGGCGTGTGCAACTTTGCCACGCGACAAACACGCACCGGCCAGATCAGCGATTGGAAGGCGTGTGCGTTCAGCAACGCGGGCCGCAACGGCACATTCGCGGCAAACCTGGCCAAGATGGGCATGACCGGCCCGAACGAAATTTTCGAAGGGCCCAAGGGTCTGTTCAAGATGGTGACCGGGCCGTTCGATCCGCTGTGGTCCAAGGGCGCGGACGACTGGATGATTCTGAAGACCTACATCAAGTATTGGCCGGCGGAGTATCACTCGCAGTCGGCGATCGACGCTTGCCTGCAATTGCGACCGCAGATCGGCGACATCAGCAACATCGAAAGCATCGTCGTCGAGAGCTTTGAGGCCGCCGTCAGCATCATCGGCAGCGAGCCGGAGAAGTGGCGTCCGACCAGCCGTGAGACGGCCGATCACAGCATGGGCTTCTGCATGGCATGTGCTCTGATCGACGGCGATGTGACGCGGGCGAGCTTCAGCGACGCGATGATCAAGGACGCCCGCGTGCTGGCGTTGCTGGATAAGACGAAGATCGTCGAGACGGCCGACTGCAACGCCGGATACCCGGACGGCATCCCAAATAACATCATCGTGAAGACCACTGACGGTCGTACGCTGAGCAAAAAGGTCGTCTATCCGCGCGGTCACGCGGGCAACCCCATGACCGACGAGGAAGTGGTCAAGAAATTCAAGATCTTGGCGGCTGGCGTGGTCAGCGATTCGACCGCCGACCGGATCGTGAATCAGTGCATGGCGTTCGAGGCGCTGCCGGATGTGGCGACTTTGCTCGAATTTGAGACGGCGATGTAGCCGATAAGAACTTATGGCGCGTATACCAACCGAGCCCGAAGCGCAAGCAAGGGAACGGCTCGCGCGGTCGAAAAGTGTTTGATCCTCGATGAGGCGTGCCAAGCCCTGGCTTGCGCGTCGGGCTCGGATGCAGGTGACGTATGGCAGAAACAGCGAAGCTTTCGTATCGCGGCAAAGACTACGAGTTCCCGGTCGTCGTCGGTTCGGAAAACGAGCCGGGGCTCGACATCTCCACGCTGCGGGCCAAGAGCGGTTTGATCACGCTCGACGACAGCTATGGCAACACCGGATCGTGCCAGAGCGCGATCACCTTTATCGATGGCGAGCAGGGCATCCTGCGCTATCGCGGCTATCCGATCGAGGATCTCGCCGAGAAGTCGACGTTTGTCGAGACGGCGTACCTGCTAATCTTTGGCGAGCTGCCGACGGCGTCGCAACTGACCGAGTTTCGCCAGAAGCTCACCGATTTTCAGTTCATCCACGAAGACCTGAAGTTCGCGCTGCAAGGCTTTCCGCCCAACTCGCCGCCGATGGCGATTTTGTCGTCGATGATCAACGCCGCCGGCTGCTTCGAGCCGGTGCTGCTCGAAGAGTTCGACGACACGCACACCGCCGAGAACACCGCACGGCTGATGAGCCGTGTGCGCACGATCGCCGCCGCGGCGTACAAGAAGAGCAAGGGCCGGCCGATCATCTATCCGCGGTTCGATCTGCCCTATACGGCGAACTTCCTGCACATGATGTTCAGCAAGCCGAACCTGAACTACGACCCCGATCCTGAAATTGTGCGGGCGCTCGATCAGATTTTGATCCTGCACGCCGACCACGAGCAGAATTGCTCGACGTCGACCGTGCGAATGGTCGGCTCGGCCAAGGCGAATTTGTGGGCAAGCATTTCGGCCGGCGTGTGCGCGCTCTGGGGACCGCTGCATGGCGGGGCCAACATGGAAGTGATCGACATGCTGACCCAGATGCATCAGGGCGGCGAATCGATCGACAACTTCATTGCCAAGGTCAAGGACAAAAGCAGCAACGTCAAGCTGATGGGCTTCGGTCACCGCGTGTACAAGAACTTCGACCCGCGGGCCAAGATTATCAAGGGCGCGTGCGATCGCGTGCTGGCCAAGCTCGGCATCAACGATCCGCTGCTCGACATCGCCAAGCAGCTTGAGGAGCGAGCGCTGAGCGATTCGTATTTCGTCGAACGCAAGCTCTACCCGAACGTCGACTTCTACAGCGGCATCATCATGCGCGCGATCGGCATTCCGACCGACATGTTTACGGTGATGTTCGCGATCGGGCGCTTGCCGGGCTGGATCGCACATTGGCGTGAGTCGAATCTGAACCCGCAGGCGCGCATCAATCGCCCGCGACAGATTTACACCGGTGCAAGGCAACGTTCGTACGTACCGGCTGACAAACGCGGATAAGAGACGTTTTGTTCGGTCGTGCGCGTCAATTCCCAACGGTCGGCATGCTTTATGACCGATAACAATTTTTTAATTGCATTATTGCTCCATTGGCACTCTACGTGCCTGCGGGAGCGGTTACACTGGTATTGATCGCTGGTGGAAACAGGAGCCACCGGCGTGCCAATCGGATGAGTCTGATCACGAATCGGATCGCCGTTGGTTCGACGTGATCGGAACCGGTTTCGGTCAGTTCGAGGAGGAGTGGGGAATGAGTATTCGAGTTTTGCGAGGGTTGGGCTGCGCGCTCACGGTTTCGGCTGCACCGATCGCCAGCGCCGGCAGCATGACGGTCGTGGTTGGCGACAGCTATGGTTCGAGTACCGGCGGCGAGTTCAATCTCACGCCGTCGGGATTGCCGTTCACCCCGGTCAGCTACAGCGGCGGTGCGTCGTTCGAGTCGTTCTGCATCGAGCGAAGTGAGCACATCTCGATTGGCGGAACCTATCACGTAGACGTGACGACCGAAGCGCGCAACGGGGGCAACGGCGGCGGCAGTCCGGATCCGCTCGACCCATTGACCGCTTATCTGTATTCGCAGTTTGTCAAGGGCTCGCTCGTCGACTATGCATACGACGTTTCCGGCGGCGCGGCCGCTCGCGAGGCCTCGGCGAATGCGCTGCAGGACGTGATCTGGTACATCGAGCAAGAGCAGGGCGCGACGTGGACGCTCGGCGACAATTCGCTGCGCGATCGGTTCTATCAGGATGCCGTCGCGAACTCTAACGGCAGCATCAACGACGTGCGCGTGTTGAACCTGTATGCCGACGCCGGGCATACCGACTTTCACCAGGATCAGCTCGTGCGAATTCCCGAGCCGGCGACGGTGTGGTTGATGGTTGGCGCTTTGGCCCTGCTTCGACGACGCTAGATCGGAAAACTTGTCGAGGATTTGACGCGGGAGCGGGGCGGCGGAAA
>JBJXFK010000349.1:0-12709 GCA_046155505.1 Phycisphaerae bacterium | reverse complement strand
GTGGAGCCGCGCACAATCGGCACTGATCGCCATTCCAAATTCGGGATGCGCTGGCAGCGTTACATCAACACCTCGGATCTGCTCGCCAGTGCGGATGTCCCAGGTTGCCGCATGCGCAACCGGCGGATTTGACCCTGAAACAAGCGTTGCGGTCGAGAGCAGGCGAGCATCAGCGGACACCGCCATCGCTGACGGTGTGTGCGAATCGCGCGCGGTAGGGCCCGCGTGCGGCACATAGGTTCGGATCAGCCGACCGGTCTGCAGGCTCCAGCGCTGCGCGACGCCGTCACGCCAGATCAAGCACGACCAGCCGTCAGCATCCGCGAGCAACTCGGGGCCACGCCAATCGCTTTCCAGCTTCGGCAGTTGCCCCGGCGTCGGCAGGGATTGGATGGACGTATCCAGTCTGGCGTCGAACACACGCCACTCCCAGCCGCGCAGTCGCTCGGGAGCGTCATCAAGAAAACTGCGTGCGAGGTTGAACTGCACATTTTCGATCGCGGCGGAGGCCGACATCAGATTGGCCGAGTAGGCGTTGCAGTCGGCCCGATTTCTTTCCGCGACCGCCACCTGGCGCTGACGTTCGGCCCGGAGGAACCCCCAACTTGTTCCCGCCAACCCGACCACCAGCGCGAGTGCAAGCAGCGCCCCGGCAGTCACCGCCCACTTGTTGCGGTGCATGAACTTTCGCGCGCGGTACGCCGCGCCCGGCGGTGCGGCCTCGATGGCGAATCCCGAGAGGAACCGTTTGAGTTCCACCGCCATCGCGCTGGCGGTCTGGTACCGCCGTGCACGATCCTTTTCGATCGCCTTCATCACGATCCAATCGAGCTCGCCGCGCAGAACGCCGACGAGGCGCGCCTGCGGCAGGCCGCGCTTTCCCGCGATCTCCGCTGCCGAATTTGCGCGTTGCCGAAAACGAGTGCTGGGCTTGGGCGGTTCCTCCTCGCGGATGATCCGCTGCATCTCGCCATACGCGGCGGACCGCAGCCGCTTGGAGTCCAGCGGCGTGGCTCCGGTGAGCAGCTCATAGAGCAGGATGCCCACGGCATACACATCGGTACGCGTATCGATTCCCTCTTCCGCCTCGCCGGCCTGCTCCGGACTCATGTATTCGGGCGTGCCGATCATCTGCCGGAACTCGGTGAAGATCGTCTTCTCGGTCAGTTGCGTGCTGGTGGCCTTGGCGATGCCGAAGTCGATGATCTTGGGCACAGGCGTTTCGCCGATCGTGGTGACGAGCACATTGCTCGGCTTGATGTCGCGATGAATCACTCCCTTGGTGTGCGCGTGTTGCAGCGCTTCGCAGACCTGCGCGATCAGCAACAGCCGCTGATTGATCGTGAGCCGGTTCTGGTCGGCGTATTCGGTGATGGGCAGTCCGCGGACGAGTTCCATCACGAAGAATGGACGCCCGGTCGATGTCTCGCCTGCGTCGAAGACGCGGGCGATGTTTGGATGATCCATCATCGCCAGCGCCTGGCGCTCCGCTTCGAAGCGCGCCACCACCAGCTTCGTGTCCATCCCCAGCTTGATGATCTTGAGCGCGACGCGCCGCCGAACGGGCCGCTCCTGCTCCGCGGCGTACACGAGGCCGAACCCGCCCTCGCCCAGCCGCTCCAGCAATCGGTAATTCTTAATGCGGCTGCCGTCGCCGTTCTTGCCCCGGCTCGCTCTCCATTCTGTGTCGGTCGGGGTTGAATCGATTGTGTCGCGTGCGCGGGCTCGGATGTCCTCGGCAAGCGTCTCAAAGGGAAGCGGCGAATTCTGCCCGCGGAGGAGCGCACACACGAGATCACGCAGCCCGGCGTCGTGAGCACACGCGCGATCAACGGCCTCATCTCGCTCCGCGATGCCGAGCTCGCAAACCGCGAGAAAAATCTCCTTCGCGCTGATCAGGCGGGCATCGGTGTCAGAATTCGGCGGCACGAGCGGCGGATCACCCACGGGCGGCCTCTGCGGTGCCGCCATCGTCCTTGTACCTTGACGCCAGCCAAGCGCGAGCGAATTGCCAATCGGTCGTGACCACCGTGCGCGAGATGCCCTGCATGCGCGCAATTTGTTCCTGATCCATACCGCCGAAGAGGCGCATCTCGGCGTTGCGGGCGGCGCGGGGATCCGATCTGGCAAGTTCGGTCAATAGGTCATCGAGCTCGATGATTCGCATTTCGCGTGCCGCATTGCGCGCGCCATCGGTAAGCCCCTCGATGGAAATGTCCGCGCGCGCCGCGCGCCGGCCATCCGTCCCGCCCCGTTTCGCCGCGCCCTTCTTGCGCGCGTGGTCCACGAGCACCTGGCGCATCGCCGTGGCCGCGACCGCCATGAAGTGGTCGCGACCGGACCAGGTTCGATCGGATCCCACCATTTTGATGAAGGCTTCGTGGACCAGCGCGGTGGGCTGAAGCGTATGAGCGGCGTCGCCGCTGAGGTAGCTGCCCGCGACGGTACGTAACTCGGCATAGACCAACGGAAGCAAAGCCTCCATCGATCCCTCATCGCCGGGCTTGAAATTAGCGAGCAACTCACCCACGGATGTGACCACCCTCATCGCCTAACTCCACCAATTCTACCTGCCGCTGAACGATCCGAGAATCCCTTTTCATGAGCAACCACGCAAGCCGGGCCTCGCGCGCTCAGGTCGTGGGTCCGCATTTGTTCCAGAGCACGGAAAAATCTCGAAATTTCTCCGTGCGCGCGGGCGGCGGTTCGCGTGGATGCTGGCGAGGGTCGCACTTCGAGCCGACGTTTGGTCACGGCCGCCCGGCACATCGAATCTGGAGGAATTCGCCCATGTTTCGCAAATTGTTGATCCGGCTTTCCGTGTCGATCGTGCTCGCCGCGGTCCCAACCTCGGCCCTTGCGCAAGTCGGGACCGCCATCACCTACCAGGGCCAGCTCACGGACGCCGGGAATGTCGTGAACTCACCCACCGACATGCGGTTCTCGCTGTGGAGCGCCGCGTCCGGCGGCGCGCAGGTGGGTTCGACCGTCGAAAACCTGGCGGTGTCGGTCAGCGAGGGCTTGTTCACCTGCACCCTCGATTTCGGTGCGAGCCCCTACACGTCCGACCAGGGCCTGTGGCTCCAGGTTGACGTGCGCAACCCGCCGGGTTCGGGTTCGTACGTGCCGATGGGGTCGCGTCAGAAGTTTGCGGCCGCTCCGTTCAGTCTTGCCACGCGGGGAATCAACGTGGACGGTGCCGGTAATGCGGGCCTGAGCGGCAACCTGAGAGTGACCGGTGACATCTCCGCACGCCCGCTCAACGCCACGCATGGTCATGTAACGCTGAGTTCTGGGGACGCCACGAACCCTGGCCTGATCTCGTGGTGGAGGCCTGGACCAAGCCCGCTCCGCGTCGGATACATGGGATTCGGAAACGGAGGCTTGAGCAACCTCTCACTCCACCTGGAGAACGGCGCAGCTTTCACCATCAACGACGGCAGCGTCGGCATCGGGACGACCACCCCCAGCGCGAGACTCGACGTCAGAACTCCCGCATCTGGCATCCAGTTCATTGCGGGCCGGGCAGATTCAGACAGTTCAACGTACATCTCGGACCGGACAATCGGCTTCGAATATGGTACCAATGCAAGCGCAGAAGGGATTATCAACTTCTACGGCTATCAGGGCGGCCTCACGCAGTTCCGCGACCTGCGCATCGCCGACGGCAAGGGCAACCCTATTGCACTTTTCAAGGGAAGTACCGCCAGTGTCGGAATGGGGACGACCGCGCCCGCGAGCACGACGAGGCTTGAAGTGGAGCGGCCGAACACAGGCAATTTCATCCACAAGGCTGTGAGCGGAAAGTCAACCGGCGGAACTACCGGGCAGAACATCGGCGTCTATGGTGAAGCCAGCACCGGCGGCACTGGCGTCGCCTACGCCGGCTTGTTCCAGGGCAATACCCACGTCAACGGCGTGCTCTCCAAGTCTTCGGGAGCCTTCAAGATCGATCACCCGCTCGATCCGGCCAACAAGTACCTGTGGCATTCTTTCGTCGAGAGCCCGGACATGATGAACATCTACAACGGCAATGTCGTGACCGACGGCACAGGCTACGCCACGGTGAAGTTGCCCGACTGGTTCGAGGCACTGAACCGCGACTTTCGGTACCAGCTCACTCCCATCGGGTCGTTCTCCCGGGCCATGGTGGCCGAAGAGGTCCGCGAAAACACTTTTGTCATTCGCACCGAGCAACCCAACGTGAAAGTCTCCTGGCAAGTCACGGGCATTCGGCAGGACGCGTTCGCCGAAGCCAATCGTATCCCGGTCGAGCAAGTGAAGCCCGACAGCGAGAAAGGCTCGTACCTCGTGCCGGAGCTCTTTGGCCATACCGAAGAACGTCGCTTCGACAGGTGGCTCGATGCGCAGCGCGACGCGGCTGCGCCCGCGGCCGACGGAAACGACTGATCGGTGTGACTTCGCCCGCATGAGACTGCGGGCCCATTCAGAACCCGGCATAGAAGGGCCGGGCCTGCTCGGCCCGCCCTCTTCCGCCGGACGGGCTTCGAACGAGACTCCCAAGGAGTGATTGTCAATGTCAAATCAACGATGCTTGCGGACCCCGACATGCGGATCGGTCTTCTTCGTCATCGCCGCCGTCGGCTTGACCTTTGCCCTGGTCGGCTGTCCCGCCGAATTCTCGATGACCGACAATTCCCCGGTCATCGCCTCACGATTCCCCACGACCGGCCCCATCCGCGGCGGTACGCGGGTGCAGATCAAAGGCAACGGCTTCACACCTGCGATGCGGGTGATGTTCGGCGACGCCGAAGGCCAGGACGTCCTGTTCGTGGACTCGACCGAACTCTACGCCACGTCGCCGGCGAGTTACCCCGGCAGCGTGGAACTCAAAATTGTCGGCGAAAAGCTGGATTCTGCCGCGATGCCGGCGGGATTCCTCTATTCCGATCTGGATTCCGACAGCGACGGCCTCACCGACGCGCAGGAACTCGAAGGCTGGTTCGTCTGGACCGACTATTTCGGGTTCGGATTCGGTACGGATGGCTTCGGCAACTTGCCAGGCCTGTCCGAATTTCCGATCCCCAGCGATCCCGAGAACGCAGACACGGACTATGACGGTCTCACCGATCTTGGGGAATTCCAGAACAAGTCGGATCCGACGAAGGCCGACACCGACGGTGACGAACTGCTCGACGGCGAGGAAGTTCATCGATGGCTGACCAGCCCGGTTTCCGTTGACACGGACAACGATGCGCGCGGGCCGTCCGGCGAATTGCCGCCGCAAGCCTATTTGTTCGACGGCGCGGAGTTGAAGATCGATCGAAACGACCCAACGCGATCCGCCGGCATCGGGGCCACCTCGCCCACGCTGAGCGACACCGACGGCGACGGTCGGACGGATTACGAGGAGTTCGATTCCAGCGTCTTTGATCCCCTGCTGGCCGAGCTTCCCCAATTGAATATCGAAGTGGTCGATCAAGTGGACATCCGGCTGAACGTGGAATACGCCGAGGAGGAAGGCGTCACCCGCGAGTATGGAACGACGGTGGAAACCGGGATTACGAGCGGGCAGTCGTCGGAGTCGTCTTCATCGAGGTCTGAAGAGAAACATGACATTACGACCAACACGAATACCGTTGGAGGACACGTACGAGTCCAGGCGTCAACCAGTTTCGGACTTGTTCCCCCGAGCCCGAAGATAGGAACTGAACTCGAAGTTGAGGCGGACTACTCTCATGAGTGGGCACGCGAAACGGGTACAAACACGACGACCGACTTCGGCACCTCCGATACCACTTCGACCGAGCAGAGCAGCAGCCAGGCGTACAACGAATCGCAATCCAACTCGCGGACCCTGACCGAGACAGTGTCCACCGGATCGCTTTCCGCCGGCGTACAGATTCGCAACATCGGCGACGTGAGTTTCGCCCTCAGCAATATCGCCATCGCGGTGCGCATGTGGAGTCCCGGATTTGACTCGGCTGACCCCGCGTTCACCGGCTCGTTCAAGACCATTGGAACGCTTCAGCCTTCGTACGATGCGGCGACGGCCCTTGCGCCCGGTGACGTTACCCCGATCGTGCAGGTGTCGGCCCAGGACGTGAATGCAGATGTAATTCGGGAATTCTTGGCCGATCCGGGGCGACTCTATTTCGCCTCGCCGGCCTTCTCCCTGGTCGACGCCAATGGTCGCAACTTCGCCTTCCTGCGCGAGGTAACCCGTGCCCGCAGCGCCCAAATTCTCATCGATTTCGGCGATGGAACGACGGAAACTTACCTGGTCGCCACCGAGGTCAACCGCGACCCCAGCGGCAGAACGACCGGCCTGAAACTCGTCGACGCCCTCAGGCAACTGAGGATTCCGTTTGCGACGCAGGGCCAAACGAGAAATGGGGTGCCCACCGGCGTCACGGTTCTGACGCGGCTCCGCGGTCAGCCGGTTAGCATTCCGAGCCCGCGGGCTTTCTGGTCCACCTTCATTACGAATCGCCTGCCGGCCAGTGACGATGGACCGAACTTCGAAGACATTCGTATCCGAGCGGGGGACCGCGTCAATCTCGCCCTCACGCGCGACGACGACGGCGACGGGCTGTATGCCGTCGAGGAGGAACAGTTCGGCACTTCTGACCTTAGCGCCGACACCGACGGCGACGGTCTGACCGATGCGGTTGAATCCTTCCCCACCATTGTCACGACCGACCCCTTGGTCACTATTCCGGCGGGCTGGGACGTGTTGCTCTCTTCCGGTCTCACCTATCACGTCGTGTCGGACCCCGCTTCTGCCGACTTCGATCGGGACGGGCTGAATGACAGCCAGGAAAGGGCGTTGGGCACGGACCCGCGCAAGGCCGACACCGACGGTGACGGAATTGCGGACAACCTCGATCCATTCCCGCTGACGCCGGCGAAGAAGCTCTTCGTGAAGCCCAGTGGCACGGGCGTCGCCGGCACCGGCCAGGGGACGAACTGGGATACCGCATTCGGACAGATCTATGACGCCCTATCGGAGGCTTACGCTCGCAACTCAACCCCTCAGGGCGACGATGACGTTTCCGAAATTTGGGTTGCGGCGGGAATCTATTTTCCCTCCGCTTCGATAGCGAATGGCCCGCTAAATCTTGTGTCAAACGTTGCCCTGTACGGCGGTTTCACGGGCACTGAAAGTAAGCTCGGGCAACGCAATTCGGACGCGTTCACCAATGGGACCTTCATTAGCGGTGATCGCAACGGCGACGGTCAATTTGATGCCCTCGACGACCTGCGTCTGGTGAACGCTCTAAACACCGGCCCGTTTACGATTCTGGACGGATTCACGCTCACCCATGCAAATTTCAGGAATGTGTACCCCAACACAGCTGGTTATCCCCGCGAGAAGGGTGCCGTCGTTCACTTGCAGGGCGGTAAACTCGTTCTGCGAAACTGCTTGCTGACCGAAAACCGTGCCTACAACGGCGGAGCCGCGATCTTCACCGAAGCCTATGGCTCCACCGGCTTCCCGACGTTGAGTGTCGAATCCTGCATCTTCACGCGCAACGCCTTGTTGAACGATAGCGGCAACGGCGTAGCTCCTAATAATGCGGGCGGCGCGGTTTTGCTCGAAGCCGGCTCGGCGACTTTTCTAGACTGTCTCTTTCAGTCCAATCAGGCGCTCGAGGGCGGCGCGATTTATCTCGGTTCCATTCAGAACGCATGCACTATCACGAATTGCCGTTTTCTGGACAACAAGTGCTATTTCTCGTTTGATTTCACGTCGACTTCGGGACGCGGCGGCGCCATTTTCCAGGGAGGGGGCACACTGCGCGTTACCGATACACGATTCGAGTCCAACACGGCAGCCCCCCTCCCTACTACTGGCACGAGCCAATCCGGCGGTGCGATATACAGCGGTGGCGGCAATCTTGCGCTGATCCAGTGTGTTGTTGCCAATAACTCCGCCGAAGATTCGGGCGCTGCCATGTATCTGGCGAACCTGGCTCCCGGTGGCTCGAGGACGATCACGAATTGCACTTTCTCGAACAACGTCTCTACACCGACTGGGAACGCGATCGTCTGGTTCGGATCGGACGCGCTCCGTACCGTGTTTGAGAATTGCATCTTCGACGAGATCGCAAACCGCACATTCAACTTTCAGGACAGCGGCTATGACTACACCGAGCTCGTTTTGCACTCTCCCGTTCGCTCTTGCCTCTTCACGGTTACTGTGGAATGGCCAGGGCTGGATGGCGTTAAAAACTCTTACGGCGATCCGAAGTTCGTCAATCGAAACCGGGGGAATTATCGCATCGCCGGAGACTCTCCCTGCGTCGACCGCGGGAATAACGCAGTTGATACCGACCAGACTGTCGCCGGCTATCAATTCCCGTCCTCGACGGACTTTGCCGGCAATAGCCGCATCACCGACGGCGACGGTGATGGGACCGCGACCATTGATATCGGAGCGTACGAATTTCAGGGATCTCCGTAGCAGCGTGAAACTCGGTCCGGGCGAACGAACTGTGTCGAGGACATCGCGCTCGTGCATCGTCGAGGAGGTGACGTCTGCGATCAGGGCTACCGGCAAACCCGGCACTCCGACCCGCTTGCACGCCAGCAGCGAAGTCGTCTTCGATCTGCTTTCCGCAGGCGGAACCCGACTTTCCCGGTGCGGCTTGGACCGCAACGCACCCCCCCCCTGCGATGGCCTCAAGGTCAACGAGCAAGTGCGGGAAAAGAGACTCGAACCCCGAAACAGCCTCCTCTGACTTTCGCATTGGAGCCGAGAGAATGAGCCTACCGTCGCGCGAGCGCGTCAGGCGCTTGCTGGCCGAAACGTCGCGGCCATCGACCCGCGAACGCGAGGCGCTCGTCGACAGCGTGGCGCGAGATTCGCCGGAGATCGGCCGTGAACTGCGGAGATTGCTGGCGGCTCTCGATGAAACGAGTTCTCTGTTCGCTCCGGTCGTCGCGCCAACGCCGCCGTCGGAATCCACAGATCTTCCTGCCACTCCGGCACCCGGGTCGTCTGCAACCCGCGGTTAGGCTGCGAGCTGACACGCACACTTCGTCGCTCCGCGAAAGTGGTAGTACTACCACAAGACGCGTCAAAACGCGTCGAAATGCGAAGCCTTGCGAAAACGGCGAAAACTGCTAACTTGCTGTGGTCACGGGTGTTGAGGGCCAATCGGCGAAAACCGGTTCGTTCATCCGCAGCTGAACGTCGTTCGCGGGATCACGTCGATTCAGACTACCGCAGTTCGCGTTGGATTGTGTCCATGGCTGACTCTAAGATCGACTCGACGATGAGACGATTGAGTGGTCACCGATTGGGGCGACGCTTGTTCGGTAAATGTTAACATTTGGCTTGCTCTACTTAAGCGATCGATCCAGCTCTACATGGGTCGATTCGTCGTCCCGAAGGATTCTGAGAAACCGCGTTCTTGATAGCGCCAGTGCGGTTTTTTGGGTGCTTAAGTAGAGTTACGCCGAATTGGGAAGCTGGCATTCTACCACTGAATTACGCCCGCAAATCGTCGTTTCAACGGCGACGACCCGCATGGGAGTTGTGCCGCCTGACGCGAACGAATAAGCCTCCAAAAGATACTCGTACGACTGCCGAAAACAAGCGGTACCCGCGAAAAACGCGACCGAGGCGAATCGGGCCGCGCGCCGGCAACGCCGGAACATCGCGAGCGTGTTCGCCTGCCGCCTGTCGCTACTCCGCCGCCCGATCCGCGACTAACATCTGACTGCGGCGCATGTGTGCCCCGCAGGAGCGATCGTATGAGTGGAGCAGCCGGTGTCTGGATTCCGCCCGCCATGTTGGGCGTCATGCTCATCCTTCTCGGCATGTTGATCATCTTCATTCCGCAACTACTGGCCTACTTCGTAGCGGCGGCGTTCATCATGGCCGGCCTCGGCATGGTCGGCATCGCCACGCAGATGCGCATGCGTGTCAGCTATCGGCGAATGGACCAGGTTTGAAGGCCAAAGGCCAAAGGTCGAATGCCGAAAACCGATCGCCCCCCGTCGCGCGGTCGCCGTTCAGCCTTCGTCCTCTGGCCTTTAGACCTTTGGCCTTTAGCCTTCGTCCTTCAACCTTCGGCATTCGTTTCTATTGCCCCGCCGCCGGCTCTTTCTTCTTATCCGCGATCGGCGTGCTCCTGGCACCTTCCTTGATCGCGAACAACATGCGGCGATTGTTCACGTATAGCACGCCGTTCGATGCCACCGGCGTCGTGTAGACCGAGCCGCCCATGTCGATTTTGGCAATCTCCTTCAGCTCTTTGCCTTCTTTGAGGATGTGCAAATACCCATCCTCGTCGCCGATGTAGACCTTGCCGTCAACCACATAGCACGAACCCCACAGGGCCGCCTCGGTGTCATATCGCCAGTGCTGCTTGCCGGTCTTCTCGTCGAAGCAATAGACAAATCCGCTGAGATCGCAGTTGTAAACCAGTCCGTCCTTCACCGCGGCGGTCGATAGCGTGCGGTTGAAGCTTTTGCCGCTTACGGCCCACACCTTGCCGCTTTCGGTGATGTCGCCGCGCTTCGTCGCGTCGATGCAATGAAAATTGCCGACGCCTTCGCCATGCTCTGGATCCTGCCCGACGGCGAGGAACACGCGCTCGCTGTGAATCACCGGCGTGGCGATGATGTAGCAACGCACGCCGCGCCCGCCAAGCACATACTTCGAGTCTTTCGGGTTCAGGTCGTACTTCCAGAATGGCTCGCCGCCCTTGAGCGGATCGAACGCATAGCACCAGCCGTCGCCGCCGGCGAAAATCACTTGCGGCGTGCCGCCGATCACGGCGTAACTCGGCGCGGACCACTGTCCATGCAACGTCTGCTTGCCCGGATCGCTGCGATGCCAGACGAGTTCGCCGGTCTTCTTGTTGACCGCGATGAACGCTGGCGCGTCGGGCGAGGGCAGATTCAGATGGCCCTCATCCACGCCATTAGACGTGTGGATGTAAATCAGATCGCCGACGATGACCGGCGAACTGGTCGCAAGGTTGTGCGGAAATACGGCGAGCTGGTCCATCATGTCCAGTGACCAGACGATGTCGGCATCGCCCTCTTCGTTGTATTTTTCGTCTGTGACCGGGCCAGTGTTCTTGCCGGGCTTCAGGCCTTCGACATCGACGCAGACCAGTTCACATCGATTGCTGACGTAGTAGACGCGATCGCCCTCGACCGCGACGGTCGAGCAGATGCCCTGCTCGGGCCAATCGTTCACCTGACCGGTGGGCAGCTTGTCGTGCGTCGCCTGCCAGAGCAGCTTGCCGCTCTTCTCGTCGAAACAAAGCAGAATGCCCTTGTCGCCTTTGGCCTTGGGGCGGAACTCGCCGCCGTTGTTTGTGCCGACGAAAACCTTTCCGCCCGAAACGACGGCGTTGCCATAGCTCTGCGACCCGAGCGGCGCGGACCAGAGAATGTTTTCGCCGGTCTTGATGTCCCACTTGGTCGGCATGCCGGTTTCGTCGCTGACCATGTTGCGATCCGGGCTGCCGCCCCACATGGTCCAATCGCCCTTCTTCGGCTTCGAGGCGGTTTGCGCGAATGCGGCCGATGCCATGAGGGCGGCACCGAGTAGCGAGTAGCGAGTAGCGAGTTGCGAGTTGAACACAAATACCTCCAGCAAATTTCAGTAACTCGTAATGCGAGCTCAAGCGAGAATCGCGAACCGCGAGTCTGTCACTCGCTATTCGCTACTCGATACTCGCTACTTTGCGTTGTCCGTAACCGTCACGTTGTCGAAGAACACTTCGGCCCCCTTGCTCTTCTCGGTCGTTCCGTTCGAGTAGGCATAGAGACCAGGACTGCCTTCGAGATTCGGATAGGGATCGGTCTCTTCGATCAGCCACGCGTCCGGCTCTTTCGCGTCGCGCGGCCAGACCTTGCCGCGCAGCAGCGCCTTGCCGCCGTCATATCGAACCTCGAATTTCGCGCGATACCACGCGCCCGGCTGCCACGCGAAAGGCACGTCCTTCTGCACGCGAGGAATCGAATCCCACGCGACCAGCCGCACATACGTCGCCTTCGGCTCGTTGCCCATGATGCGCAACTCATACCGCGAGTTGATCACACCCATGTCCGCCCAAAACTCCTTGATCGGCGTCTTGCGCGAATTGCTCATCATGTCGGCCGTGATCGTGTAGCCGCCCGCGATCGGCGGCGTCATGTACGCACGAATCCGCATGAACGGCGGCGAGGGACGCTCGGCCAGCTTTTGCAGCACTTTGCCGCCATCCTGCTCGATAATCTTGGTCTTGCTGATGACGTTTTGCCAGCCGGGCGGCGTGGCGTCGGGCTTCAGGTCCTCGAAATCGACCTTGATCGGCAACTTGGGCGACACGCGAATCCGCGCCGTCGCTTCGCCATCGCCGATCTTCGCCTTGAGCACACCCGCCGAGAATTTCGCGTCCTGCCCGGCCGTAAACGTGCGCGACTTCGGGTCCCACACACCCACCGCGCCCGCGAGCGTCCACTCCGGCTCGGGAATCGCGTCGGCCGACGCGCGACCAAACGTCGTGAACCGCGCGAGATCGAATTTCACACTCTCGCCCGGCGCGAGCGTGATCTCGCCCGGAATCATCAGCGCCTTGCCCGGCTTTTCGCCTTCGCCGCCTTCCACGCCAGTGGCGGGAATGACGTCTTTCGTCGCCGCGCCCGCCTTGCCCAGGCAATACGTCGCATATCGCGTCTGAAAGTACACACGCCCGCCGGTCACCGACGGCGAGCCGAGCATCTCATCCAGCCCGCTCGC
>JBJXFK010000333.1:0-43327 GCA_046155505.1 Phycisphaerae bacterium | reverse complement strand
GCGAACAAGATCGACGGCTTGATGCTGCTGGCACGCTATTACGAATCGTTCGACGACCGCCCGGCGGCGCAGTCGGTGTTCATCGACGCCGGCCGCACGGTCGACGAGATCGCCGGCAGCGATACCGAGCTGCGCGATCGGGCGCGGACGGCGATCAATCTGGGTTTGGCCGATTTCTACGGTCGGTCAGGCGACAACGTGGCCCAGATCGACGCGCTGCGCACCGTGCTCAGCCTGCTCAAGCCGGGCGACAAGGACGCGGCCACGATTCGCGACACGCGCATGCGTTTGTTGTCTGTGCTGGTGCAAACCGGCGACTTTGCCGCCGCGGACAAAGAAGTTCAGCAGTATCGCAAGGAGTATCCCAAGGACATTCGCGGCATGATCGCCGAGGCCGATCTGATCACGCGCCGCGCGACCAGTCCCGAGTCGCTCGAGCAGGCCAAGGTCATCATCACCAAAGTGCTCGAAGAAAAGCCCGATCACGTCTACTCGCTGATGATGCGCGGTCGAATTTACACCGCGCAGGGCAAGTACGGCGATGCGAAGGAAGACTTCCTGCGCTGCAAGAAGGCCGACCCCGCAGGATATGACTACGCGCCGCGGGTTGAGCTGATTCGCGTGTACGAGGCCACGAATCAGTCGGAACCGGCCGAGGCCGAGGCGCGCGAACTGCTCACTGAATTGATGGCGATCAAGGATGTGGGCCAGTCTGCGATTCAGCGCATCGCGATGACGCTGCTGGGCGTGCTGGAGCGCTCGAACAAGTCGCCCAAGGCGCAAGAGCTGGTGAACGAGCTCATCGCAAAGTATCCGCAGGAGCCGTTCTGGCGCTTTCAGGCGGCGCGTCTGCTGGTGAATCGCAAGGAATATTCGACCGCGGTGGATGCGGCGAAAGCGGCCGTCGAACTGTCGGCCGGCAGCGATGCACGCTACATCTCGGCCTGGCTCGACACGATGAATCAGGCCGGTCGCTCGCGGGAGGTCGTCGCCGCGGCAAGCGCGATCAAGGCCGAGGGGCTGACGCCGCGCGTGCGGGCGGCGATCGTCGATGCACACATGCGGCTGAATGACAAGGCCGCGGCGCTGGTCGAGCTGGATCGGGGCATTGTTCAAGCGGCAAAGGTGAACGTCGAAGAGTTGAACTTCCTGATCGGAATGACCGAGCCGCTGGTCGGCGTCGAGGGCGTGACCGAGCGAATGCGCGCGGCGATGGCGAGTCCGCCGGCCGAGGCGAATGACGTCCAAAAGCTGCAATATTCGCTGCGTTTGAAGAGTGCCCTGGGGCTGTCGCTGGCGCAGACGGCCGAGCCGTCGCGGCGCGAAGAAGGCCTGAAAATGATCGACGAAGTGGTCAGCAACACAGAGCCGGGCTCGCGGCTGCGGACCGGTGCGCTGACCATCAAGGGTGCAGCGCTGGAGCGCCTCGGCAAGGCCCAGGAAGCCGCCGACGTCTACACCGAGATTCTGAAAACTTCGCCGACGGATGAGCAGGCGCTGAACAATCTGGCCTTCCTGCTGATCGATCGGCTGAATCAGCCGGCGCTCGGTCTCAAGTATGCCGAGCAGGCCAATCTGTTTCGACCCGGTGATTCCAACATCATCGACACGCTGGGCTGGGCCTATTTCAAGAACAACAACGCCGCCCGCGCCGAAGCGACCTTGCAAGAGGCTTTGCGTCTGAACGGCAAAAACGTGCAGACGCTTTGGCATCTGGCGCAGGTGGTGAAGTCCGCCGGTCGTTCGGCAGACGTACGCAAGTATCTGGAGCAGTTGCGCGACGCGGCCAAGGAAGCAAACAACGCCGAGTATCTGAAGCGTGCGGAAGACGCGCTGGCCGGCACTTGGCCGAGCTGACCTCGAACGAGAATGTCTGTTTGGGAGTTCGTCTATGAGTACTGCCAGTAATCAGCCGCCACTTCTCGGTAGCGGAGCGATTTCGCCGAGTCACGGCTTCGAGGTGGGGCTGCCCGCGCCGCAGCAGCCCGCGCATCCGTCCGAGTCCGAGGGTTTGAACCTCGGCGACTTTGTGCGGATCATCAAGCAGCGCAAGTTGATGATCCTGATCGTGTCACTCCTCACCTATGGCCTGGTGGGTGCCGCGACGTACATCACCAATCGCTTTTTCGCTCAGTACACGAGCGAGGCGCTCTTCGAGCTGAACCCGCCCACGCGCGGCGGTCTCGCTCCGGAAGAGATGGAGATGACGCCCGACGCGATGAACAACCTGCTGCAAACCGAGGCGAGCAAGCTGCGGGCACGCAAGCTGCTCGACGAAGTCGTGGCTCAGCCTGAAATTCGCACCACCGGCTACGTCTCATACTGGGGCGGCGATCTGGCCAAGGCGGCCCGCGAACTGGGCGACGATTTGCGCGTCGGCCCGGTGCAGGGCACGCGACTGATTAAGGTCTCGTTCTCGACGTACAAGCGCGAAGAGGCGCGCGACATCGTCTCCGCCATCGCCAATCGCTTTCAGACCAAGTTCACCGACGACAGCGGCAATGAGCTGTACCAGCGACTCGAATCACTGAAGTCGGCCCGCTCGTCGCTCCAGAGCCAGCTCGAAGCCAAACGCGAACAGATCCGCAAATTCCGCGAAGGCCGCAGCCAGCCCAGCATGGAATCCGAGCGCGAGGCGGCGACGCTGTACATCGCGCAGATGCGTCAGGATGCGGCGGTCGTCGATCAGCAAATCGCCGCGCTTGAGGCGCAGCTCAATAGTTTGTCGAATGCGCCGGCCGGACAGTCGCCGCTGACGGCCGAGCAGCGCTTGATCGTCGAGTCGGATCCGATCCTGCGCTACTATCGATCGCAGGTTGAAAACATCGAGGTTGAGTTGACGGTAGCACTTGGTCGCCTCGGCGAGGAGCATCGCGACATTCGCCAGTTGCGCACACGACGGGCCGAGTTCTATGAGAAAGAGATCGCCAAGCGCGAGGAACTGACGACGCAGGTTCGGCAGCGACAGATCGAAAATCTGCGCGACGACTTGTCCCGAACGCGTGCGTCGCAGGCGCGATTGCTCGAAAACTTGCAGCAACAGGAAAGCTCGCTGCGCGACGTCGACTCGGGTATCCAGTTCAACAATCAGTTGGAAGACGAAAAGCACGTCCTCGAAGGCCAGATCGCCTCGGTCGAAAATGAGCTGACCGCCGCACAATACCGCTATGAGAGCCGCGCAATCATGAATCGCCTGGCGCTGGTTCAGCCGCCCAATCTCGCGGTCGAGCCGAGCTTCCCAAAGCTCATCGTCTTCCTCGGCGGCGGTGCGTTCTTTGCGATCATGGTCGGCTTCGGCTCGGCGTTCTTGCGTGAACTGTCCGACACGGCGGTTCGCACGCCGGTGGATGTCGCGCGGTTCAGCCGCCTGTCGGTGCTCGGTTCGATTCCGGCGCTCGATTATGAAGAGGCCGAGATCGAGCAGATGGAGCACGCCGTCCGCACCGCGCCGCATTCGCTGGTGGCCGAGGCGTTCCGACAAGTGCGCACCAACCTGCAATTCAGCGGGCCCGCGTCGCAGCAAAAGGTGCTGCTGATTACCAGTCCCGGCCCGGAAGACGGCAAGACGGCGGTCGCGATCAATCTGGCGACGACGATGGCCAATACCGGCCAGCGCGTGCTCCTCGTCGATTGCAATTTCCGTCGCCCCGGCCTGCGCGCCCTGTTCAAGGGCAGTCGCCCCGAAGGACTCAGCAACGTGCTGACCGGTCAGGCGAAATTCGAGGATTTGATCACGCAAACCGATTCGCCGGGCGTGTCGCTGCTGACCAGCGGACCGATGCCGCCACGACCGGCCGAGTTGCTCGGCTCGCAAGCGATGCGCGATCTGCTGCAAAAGGCGGCGGGCAGCTATCACCGTGTGATTCTCGACGCACCGCCGACGCTGCTGATCAGCGACGCGCTGCTGCTGGCGACAATGGTCGATGGCGTGATTCTCGTGGCGCGGGCCGGTCGCAACAGTCGCGGCGTGCTGAAGCGCGCCCGCGAGCAGTTGCAGGCGGTCAATGCGCACATCTTCGGCGCGGTGCTCAACGGCGTGAAGGCTCGCGCGGGCGGCTACTTCAAGCAGCAATACCGCGAATTCTATGAGTATCGCAGCGACGAAACCGTGCCCAGCGAGCTGCTGCCGCCGACGACGGGCGAGGCGACGGACAAGCCGACGTAACGCTCCGCTGCGAAACGCATGGGAGCGATCGGGCTTCTGTGCGCCGCGACGTTGGCGAATCGCACGCGAGTGGCGAAGTCGGTGGTAGCGACGTCGGCGGTTGCTAGTTCTTCCGGCCGGTTCCCAAATCGCGCGCGGGCCGCGATAGCATGCGAGCTTCCAATCGGAGGCTCAGCATGCGACCGATCTACGAATTCATCGCCCGCCTATCACCGGCTGTTCTCGTTTTGACTTGCGGCTGCGCACAACGTCAGCCAACCGCGTTTTTTGAGGGCGATTCCCTCGCCGGCTGGTCGCAGCATGGCGGCAAGGCCGGCTTTGCGATCAAGGGCGGAGAGGTGGTCGGCTATACCGCTGCTGATTCGCCGAACACGTTTCTGTGCAGCGACGCGCACTACGCCGATTTCGAGTTGGAATACGAGTTCAAGGTCGATCCGCGGCTCAACAGCGGCGTGCAGATTCGCAGCAACCGATTCCCCGGCTACGCGGGCGGCGTCGTACACGGCTATCAGGTCGAGATCGACCCGAGCGACCGAGCGTTCACCGCAGGCATCTACGACGAAGAGCGCCGCGGCTGGCTGGCCAGGCCGCCGCAGAGCGACGCCGAGCGGCGCAGCTTGTTCAAGCGCGGCGACTGGAATCATGTGCGTGTCGTCGCACAGGGCGATCTGGTTCGCACCTGGCTGAACGGCAAGCCGGTAGTCGAGCTGCGCGACGCGATGACGCGCCGCGGCTTTGTCGCGCTGCAAGTACACAGCACCGATTCGAAAGAGCCGCTCGAAGTGCGTTGGCGGAACATCAAGTTCAAAGATCTCGGCGATTCGAATGACGAATTGCGGCGGAAGGCGAAGGTGCTGCTGGGCGGCGAGGCGGATGTCGCAGAGTGGACGCGGCTCGACAAGCCGGGCGAGCCGATTGCGTGGAAGTGGATTGACGGTGCGCTCGAGGTAACACCCGGCAGCGGCAACATCGTCACACGCGACGCGTTCGGCGATTGCCGCATTCACATTGAGTTTGCGGTGGATGACAACGGCAAAGCGGGGCAGGCCAACGGCAACAGCGGCGTGTATGTGCAGCAGCGGTATGAGGTGCAGATTCTAAACTCGGCCGCCGCCGCCGCGACGGACGACAATTGCGGTGCGATCTACAAAGTGAAGCCGGCGGATTTCAACTGCGCGCTGCCGGCGGGCGAGTGGCAAACGTATGACATCGAGTTTCGCGCGGCGCGCTGGAATGACAAGGGCGAAAAGACCGCCAACGCCCGCATGAGAGTCTGGCACAACGGCACGCGCATCCACGACAACGTCGAACTGCCCAAACAAACTGGCGCGGGTCAGCCCGAAGGCCCCGGCGATGGGCCGCTGATGCTCCAGGATCACGGGAACCGGATTCGCTTTCGCAACGTATGGGTGGCGGGACTGAGGAGTGACGAATAGCAAATCCGAACCCCGAGCGCGAGCGAGCGGGGTCAGCCGCCTGGACGGAGCGGGTATTTAGAATCAGACGCGTTCTGTGCGGCGAGTTACCCCGCTCGCTCGCGCTCGGGGTTCGGATGGATCGGTCCTAACTCTCTACTCACTACTCACTACTCGCTACTCACCCATTGTCCCGCGTGCATCCCGCCTCCCTCCTGTCGCCAACCTCCTGAACGCCGGTGCGCCTGCTTAGCGGCGGTGCATCCACCGGATGCGCGCGGCTTAGCGGACTCCGAGAACTGGGAGATTTGACCATATGCGAGTTGATATGCTTCAACTGGGAATGGGGTTAGGGTTGTGGTCTTGGCTCTGCGCAGCGGCGTGGGCCGGCGGGCCGGGCGATTTTGATGGAGACAGCGACATCGATTTCGCCGACTTCGAGCAATTCGCCGACTGCCAACTCGGCCCCGACGCAACCGGCGATGACGAATGCCTCGAAGTCGGTGACTACGATTTCGACGACGACCTCGACATGCACGACCTCGCTGCGCTCCAGCGCTGCGTCAGCGGAAGCGGTGTGCCAGCATCGCCCACATGCTTCGAACACATCGCACGAATCGAGAACGGTTGCCTAACGATCATCGGCACCGCCGCCGATTCACTGGTTGCGCTGCGGCTGCGAGCCGGCGCGCCGAATGTGCTCGACGTCGATCTGGATAACAACGGAAGCGCCGATTTCAGCTTTGGCCGGGCACATTTCACGTGCATCACCATTCACGCGCGCGGCGGCGATGACGTGATTTTTTTCGACGAGTCGAACGGGGCATTCACGGACACCGAGGCCGCCACCATTTTCGCCGGCCGCGGTGAGGACACGCTGCTCGGCGGCAGCGGCGGCGAGATATTCATCGGCGGCCCCGGCAACGACACGGTGTTCATGGGGCCGGGCAGCGATCGCTTCATCTGGAACCCCGGCGACGGTGTCGACACGGTCGAAGGCGGCGAGGGAACCGATACCGCGCAGGTCGAGGGCGATGTGATCGCCGAAGACTTCACCGTCACCGCAAACGGCACGCGCGTGCGCTTCGACCGCGTGAGCGCCGCGGCTTTTTTCCTTGATCTGAACGCCTGCGAACGCCTGACGCTGAACATGAACGCCGGCAATGACTCACTCGCATGCACCGGAAATCTCGCGGCGCTGATTCAGATCACCGCCGACGGCGGCGCGGGCGATGATCGCCTGCTCGGCAGCAACGGAGCCGACCTGCTCACGGGCGGCGACGACGATGACTTCATCGACGGCCAGCAAGGTAGCGACGTTGCGTTCCTGGGCGCGGGCGATGACACGTTCCAGTGGGATCCCGGCGACGGCAACGACACCGTCGAAGGTCAGCTCGGGTTCGATGCCATCCAGTTCAATGGCAGCAACTCTGGCGAGATTTTCGATTTCGCGGCCAACGGCTCGCGACTGCGTTTCACGCGTAACATCGCGGCGATCGTGCTCGACGCAGCTGGCGTCGAATTGTTCAACCTTTCCGCGTTCGGCAGCATTGATGTGGCGAACGTGAACGAACTCAACGCGACCGACGTGCAGGAAGTATCGATCGATCTCGGCGGCTTTGGAGCTGTCGCAGACGCCGCAGCGGATACGGTAAACGTCTTGGGCACGGCGGCCGCTGACACGTTTGAGTTATTCGGCGAGGGCGGCCTCACCGTTGTCCAGCGCGGCACGTCCGTGCGCGTGAAGGGATATGAAGGTCTCGATCAGGTTGCCATCGCCGGCGTCGGCGCTGACCTCGTTCGCGCGAACGGCACTGACGGCGACGACGTGATGACCGTCACCGCCAACGGCACGGCGGCACGCATCGACGCGCCCGGCTTTTCGGCCGGCGTAAACGTGAGTGGTGCGCTCTCGCTGGTGATGAAGGGCCACGACGGCGACGACCAAATCAGTTGCACCGGAAACCTCGCCGCACTCGTGCCGATCACACTCGACGGCGGCGCGGGCGACGACACGCTGCTCGGCAGCAACGGCGGCGACGTGCTGCTCGGTGGTGATGACAACGATTTTGTCGATGGCCAGCAGGGTAGCGACGTGGCGCTGCTCGGCGCGGGTGATGATACGTTTCAATGGGACCCCGGCGACGGCAACGACGTGATCGAAGGGCAGATCGGCTTCGATACGCTGCAATTCAACGGCAGCAACGGCAGCGAGATCATCGAATTTTCCGCAAACGGCGTGCGGCTACGATGTACGCGAAATCTCGGCAACATCATCCTCGACGTCGACGGCGTCGAGCAGGCCAATCTCGCGGCGGCGGGCGGAACCGACACCGTCACACTCAACGACCTGACGCCGACCGCGATCGAGCAGGTGAACGTCAACCTTGCGTTGTTCGGCGGAGCAGTTGACGCCGCCGCGGACACGATCAACATCAACGGCTCGGACCAGCCGGACACGATGCAGGTGACGGCTGACGGTGCCGCGCTGAATGTGCTCTGGCCGGCCGGCTCGGTGCGAATCTCCGCATCGGAAGCGACGCTCGACACGCTGAACGTCAACGGCCTGGGCGGAAATGACAACATCACCGCCGGCGCGGGCACGACTTCGCTGATTCGGCTTTTTTTGAATCAGTAATCGCCGGCGCGCCGCACGGCCCATAACCACCAGCGAGCGCCCGAGCCGTCAGGTCCGGGCGCTCGCGGCATTCCCAACCGGCTAAGATGTCGCGCACATCGCATCGCACGCCGCGATCGCCACGCGAGGGACACATGAGCCGCAACACGCCAATCTTCGCCCTGTTGCTCGCATCGCTCGCGCTCCTGCCAGCGCTGCCCGCCGTGTTCGCCCAGCCGTACACGTTGATCGTCCTGCCCGATACGCAGTTCTACAGCGAGTCCGCCGATCGCATCTTCCAGTTCGACGCCCAAACGCAGTGGGTTCTTGATCGCCAAGACCGCCTGAACATCGCGTTCGTGTCGCACATCGGCGACATCGTGCAACGCGGTCGCAACGGCGGCGACCCGGTCGAGTGGCAGCGAGCCGATGCGGCCATGCGACGCCTCGACGGACAACTCCCCTACAGCGTGTGTGTCGGCAATCACGACTTCGAAACCGTGAGCGACAAATCGAGCGGCTCGACGACTTATCAACAGTACTTCGGCAGCCAGCGCTACGCGGGTCGGTCGTGGTATCTCGGCGCATCGCCCGACGGCGAGAATCACGCGCAGCTTTTTTGGGCGGGATCGCGGCAATATCTGCATCTCGCGCTCGAATGGCAACCCGGCGGGCAGGCGCTCGCGTGGGCACAAACGACGCTCGCCGTCCACCCCGGCGTGCCCACGATCATCTCGACGCACGAGCACATTCAGGATGGCGACGAAAACGGCAACGGCGCGGGCCGTTCGACCAGTGGCGAAAACACCTGGACCACTCTGGTGCGCGGCAACCCGCAGATTTTCACGGTGCTGAACGGCCACTTTCATCGCGGCATCGACGGGTTCGACGGCGAGCATCATCAGGCCGGGATCAACAACGCCGGCGCGGCGACGCTTGAAATGCTGGCCGACTATCAATCGTGGGCCAACGGCGGCTCGGGATTTTTGCGGATCATCAGATTTGACGAGCGGCATCATCTCGTGCGCGTGCGAACGTTTTCGCCCACGCTCAATTTCTATCACACCGACGCGAACAGTCAGATGACGTTTCCGATGGATTTTGCGGTGCGATTGAGTGATGGCGGCGCGATGCCGGCACTGCGCACGCTCAGCTTTCAGCCCGGAGCAAGCGACTACGCCGGGGTGAGCGACACGCAATTGCAGGCAGCACTTCCCGACCTGGCCGCGGGCGAAATGCTCGGCATGTCGATCGACGCGCAGACCGGCTCACCGGCCGGGCCGTCGCAGGCGTTGCTGCGCTTTGACGGCATTTTTGGCGGCAAGGCCGGACAGATTGCCGCCGACGCGGGGATCGTCGCAGCGAAACTGCGTGTGCGCGTGATCGATGCCGGTAGCGGCCTCACCGCGCACCGCATGCTCGCGGATTGGAACGAAGCGGCGACGTGGAATTCGCTCGGCGGCGGCGTGTCGGCCGACGGCGTGGAAGCGTTCGGCGCAGCCGATGTGGTCGTCGGGGCGAATTCGTCGCAGATCGCGACGCCGAGCGGCTGGCTGGAGATTGACGTTACACGCTCGCTTCGCGCGTGGCAGGGCGGCGAGCCGAATCGCGGCTGGGCGCTGCTGCCGCACCCGGCCGGCACGAACGGCGTCGACCTGCGCAGCAGCGAGAGCGCGACGATCGAGGATCGCCCGCAACTCGTTGTGACGTTGACGACCGCCACCCCGAACACGGCGACGATTGCCGCGGGCGGCGTCGCGCGCATTCGCGATACGGACATTCGCGCGACCGAGCCGGACGCCGCGGGAGACGCGCGGCCGGAACTGCGCGTGGCTAGCGACGAGCCAATTGGAAGCCGCAGCGACATACAGGCGCTCTTGCAATTCGAGGGCATTTTCGGAACCGAGTCGGGGCGAATCCCGATCGGCAGCGAAATCGTCTCGGCCGAGTTGCGGCTGACGGTGACCGAAGCCGGAACCGGCCTTGTGCTGCATCGCATGTGGTCGCACTGGAGCGACGGTGTGACTTGGAATTCGCTAGGCGATGGTATTTCGATCGACGACAACGAAGCCGACCTGTGGGCGGTGGCGGCTGCCGGCGCATCGTCGGCGTCGGTGCGCGTGGCGACCGGGCCGATCGCGCTTGATGTGACCGAGAGCGTGCAGGAGTGGATTCAGGGTGCGCCGCAACATGGCTGGTTGCTGCGCCCGTTTCCGGGCGCGACAGACGGCGTGAGCATCGCCAGCGCGGAGCATCCCGAACCAGCGGTGCGGTCGGTGCTGGTGATTCACTACATCGCGCCGCCGCCGCTCGCGTGCCGCGCGGATTTCGACAGTGATGACGACGTGGACCTCGCCGATTTGCAGCGTTTGCTCGCGCAGTTCGGGCTAGTCGGGCAAGCGCCCGAGGATATCGACGCCGACGGATTTGTTGGACTTGGCGATCTGGCAATCGTGCTGACGGAGTTTGGGGCGCGATGCCAGTAATCGCGCATCGGCGAAAACCGCGATCGTAGGAGTACGCCACTTTGTGGTTGCAACTGTATGCGCTACTGCTCGCGCTGCTCGGCGCGGCGTCGCTCAGTCACAACATTTGGCGGCGGACCGGCGCATTCAAGTCAGTTGGCGACTTTCTCCATGACGCTACGCTCGTTCTGTTCGTCGTCGCGTGGGCTGACTCGACGGTGGCGACGACGCTCGGGCTCGCGATTCTGCCGATTCTGTTGCTCTCGATTGCCTTGGGTGTCGTAGAAGTCGAAACCGACATTCGCGCGGCTCGACGCGAACTCGTCGGCGAAGAAATCGGACCAACCGAAGCCGCTGTTATCGAGTACGTCGCGATTGCTGTTTCTTTGCTGATCTCATTCCCAGCCAACGCGATGGGGCTGCTGTTGTGCCTTCGCCAGATGCAATAAATGTGCGATGCCATTGAGCCGCGCGGCGATCTGCGGTTCCCCATCCGTGTAAATCCGTGCCATCCGTGGCAACATCTCTTCAATTCTCCGTGCCCTCGATGTCCGCTGTGGCCGCTGCCCGCGCCCGCGTTATACTGACCCGCATGTCATCCCCGCAAAGCCCGAGCATGCCATGGACGGTGGCCCGGCTGCTGGCCTGGACGCGTGAGTACCTCGAACGCGCCAAGGTCGAGTCGCCGCGGCTTTGCGCCGAAATTCTGCTCGCGCACGCGATGGGCTGCCAGCGCATCTCGCTTTTCACCCGCCACGAATCCGTGCCCGAATCCGCCGTGCTCGATCAATTCCGCGAACACGTCAAGCAGGCCGCGACCGGCAAGCCGATCGCCTATCTCACCGGCACCAAAGAGTTTTTCGCGCTCAGCTTCGACGTAACGCCCGCCGTGCTCATCCCCCGGCCCGAGACAGAGGTGCTTGTCGAGCGCACCATCGGCATCGCCAAGCTGGCCCCCGCCGAGACGCCCGTCCGCATCCTCGACATCGGCACGGGCAGCGGCTGCATTGCCATCGCGCTCGCGAAAAACCTGCCGACCGCGCAAATCGTCGCGATCGACATCTCCGACGAAGCGCTCGCTGTCGCCACAAAAAACGCCGCCAAGCACGGCGTCGCTGAGCGCATCACGCTGCACAGCGGCGACCTCTTCGCACCGCTCGCCGCGAGCGACACCTTCGACATCATCGTCAGCAACCCGCCCTATATCGCCCTGCGCGAGAAACGCGAAATCCCGCGAAACGTCCGCGATTTCGAGCCGCACACCGCGCTCTTCTCCGGCGAAGACGGCTTCGACGCTCTTCGCCGCATTGTCGCCGGCGCGCGACAACACCTGAGTGACGGCGGGCACCTGCTGACCGAGATTGCGTTCAACCAGTCGCACGCGGCCCGAGCGCTGTTCGAGGGCGCCGGCTGGTCGGATATCGTCTGCTACAAGGATGGAATTTCACACGATCGCGTCGTGCACGCTCGCAAACCTGCGGCGGCAGCGGCGCAAGTCGCATGAGGCGGAGAGCAAGTCGTGGGCCTGCAATATTTCAAAATCAACGGCGGCAATCGCCTTCGCGGCACGGTCAAAATCAGCGGGGCCAAGAACGCCGCGCTGCCGATTCTCTCGGCGTGCCTGCTGTGCGAGGGCGAGGTCGTCCTACACGACGTGCCCAACGTCGCCGACGTGCGGTTCCTCTGCGAACTGCTCGTCAAACTAGGCATGGAAGTCGAACGTCGCCCCGATCAATCGATCCGCCTGATCGTGCGCGACGAGATGAACTGCAAGGCCGAGTATGACATCGTCCGCAAGATGCGGGCCAGCATCTGCGTACTCGGCCCGCTGCTCGCCAAACGCCACTTCGCGCAAGTCGCCATGCCCGGCGGCTGCATGATCGGCGATCGCCCGGTCGATCTGCACGTTCGCGCGATGCGCAAGCTCGGCGCCGAGGTCGAACTTGTCAGCGGCGACATCGTCGCGCGGGCCAAGAAGCTGCGCGGGCAGGAAATGTTCCTCGGCGGCCCGTTTGGCTCGACCGTGCTGGGAACCGCCAACGCCATGATGGCCGCCACGCTGGCCGAGGGCATGACGGTCATCGAAATGGCCGCGTGCGAGCCGGAAGTGGTCGACCTGGCCAACTTCCTGAACAAGTGCGGCGCATCGATTACCGGTCATGGCACGCCGCGAATTGTGATTGAGGGCGTGAAAAAACTCGGCGGCTGCGAACATCGCATCATTCCCGATCGTATTGAGGCAGGCACGTTCATGGTCGCCGCCGCGATCACGAACGGCGAGATCAAGCTCGAAAACTGCCGACTCGATCACCTGCTGGCGTTCGTTGATCGCCTGGCGGCCGTCGGCGTCAGCGTCGAGCGTGAGAAAGATATCGTGGTCGTTTCATCCGCCCGGCGGCTCGAACCAGTCGAGGTCGTGACGCAGCCGTTTCCGGGCATGCCGACCGATTTGCAGGCGCAACTGATGACGCTGCTCTGCCTGGCCGACGGCAACAGCATCATCACCGAGAAGATTTTCCCCGATCGCTTCGTGCATGTGGCCGAGTTGAGCCGCATGGGTGCCCGCATCCATCGCGAGGGGCCGACGGTCATCGTGCAAGGTGTGAAACGGCTGATCGGTGCGCCGGTGATGGCCAGCGACCTGCGTGCGTCGGCGGCGCTGGTGCTCGCCGGCATGTCGGCTCGCGGCACGACGATCGTCAATCGCATTTATCACATCGATCGCGGGTATGACAAGATCGATGAGAAGTTGCGCGTGCTGGGTGCGGATATTGAGCGATGCGAATCGGAAAAGGACAGCGACGAGTTGCCGTAGGCACGCACAACGCGATTCAACCCGTGAAACGAATAAACCCCGGTCGATTGGCCGGGGTTTGCTCTTCCAAAAACGCAGGCGTGCGGTTCTCAGCTACGCAATCTGCAACCCACGCAGCGCCGACGCACGCCGCTTCGCACGCACCCGCGCGGTCGGGCTTGCCTTCTGATCGTCGGCGGTCTTCTCGACAGACGCGATCAGTTCCGGCGTTACCTCGCTCGCCGTCGTCGCTTGCTCGGTCAGCACGATGACGCGGTTGTTGAACACCTGGGCAAACCCGCCGTCGATCGCGACTTTGCGGGTCTTGCCATCCTCTTTGTAACGCAGCGTCCCAGTCGCCAGCTCGCACATCAGCGGTGCGCGATTTTCGAGCACACCAAGCTCGCCGTCATGTGCCGGAATGACCACGGAATCGGTGCCGGCTTCCAGCACCTGCCGCTCGGGAGTAATCACCACAACCTGAATGGGTTTCGCCTTCGCCATAGTCCGTCCAAGCTATGCGCGGGGCCGAGTTGCGTCAAGCACACGGGCCGCGATCAAAACCGCAACGCTCGACCTAACCATTGCCCCAAAATGAACTTACAAGACAACGATCAAACTGCGGCACCACCACGCTCAACCGGAGAAACGCACGTCCACGCGGTGCGCCGCGCCGCCGAGCATCGCCGGAGTAATCACTGAGCCATCGATCTTCTTACCGTCTATCGAAAGCTCGACCCGTCGCGCCCCGCTCACGCGCTCAAACGTGAACGCCAGTTTGCTGCCGCGCCACTCACGCGTCATGCTTGCCTTGTTCCACGTCGGCGGCATGCACGGCGACACATGCAACCCGTCGAACTCCGGTCGCACGCCCAGCACCCACTGCGATATCACCCGCGCCAGCCACGCCGCCGAGCCGGTATACCACGTCCATCCACCTCGGCCCGGATAGGGCGAGGTCGGCCCATCCACATTGCCCGGCGTCACATACGGCTCCGCCAGATAGCGCTCGGGATCCTTCACGGCCGGATTCACGCCCGTGAGCAAGCGATCAACGAGCTGCGCATCGCCCATCTTGGCCGCGGCGGCGATCGCCCACGTCGCGGCGTGCATGTAGACGCCGCCGTTTTCGCGAAGCCCAGGAGCGTAGCGCGTGATGTAGCCGATCTCCTCGACCGGCTTGTCATACGCCGGCACGAGCAGCAGCGCGCCATTGTCACAGGCGAGATGCGTGCGAATAGCATCGAGGCACTGCTTCGCACGATCCGGCGGAGCGACATCGTTCAGAATCGCCCACGTCTGCGCATTCAAAAACAGCTTGCCCACGCGGCACGACTTGCTGCCGAGCAGCTCGCCGCTATCGAGCGTCGCGCGCCAATACCAGTCGCCGTCCCACGCGATGTCGTTTATCGCCTTCGCCATCGCGATGCGGCGACGATCGAAATCATCCGCCGCGGCGATTTTGGATTTTGGATTTTGGATTTTGGATTCAACCGCTTCGCCAGCACGGCGATCCGCCGCGCGGCGCAGGATCACCGACCAATCGGCGAGCAGGCCGACGAGGAACTGCGCCAGCCAGATCGACTCGCCCTTCTCCTGCAAGCCGACCGCACTCAGGCCGTCATTCCAATCGCCGGCACCGATGTAGGGCAACCCGCGCGGGCTAGTGCGGCTGAACGATTTCTGAAATGCCCGCCAGACGTGCTCGATCAGCGGCGCGGGCCTCGCATCGTCAAGCCACGGCTGCATGTCGTCGAGCACGCTCAAGTCGTCGGTCTCGCGGATGTAGTTGGCCGCGACAAACGACAGCCACAGCAGGTCGTCGGTCATCTTCGTCGGGTGGCCCATCTCGGTCAGCGGATGCCACCAGTGATAGACCGTGCCGTCGGCGTATTGATGTGCCGCGTGCAAGTTCATCTGCGCCCGGCACTGGGCCGGATCGATCGTCAGCCAGATTTGCGAATCTTGAAGCTGATCGCGGAAGCCGTATGCGCCCGATTGTTGGTAGTAACCCGCGCGCCCCCAAATGCGCCCGCTGATCGCCTGATAGCGCAGCCAGTCATTGGCGAGGTAGTCGATCGATGTCTCGGGAGTCTCGATCCGATGCGTGGCCAACATGTCCGTCCAGCGCTGTTTGACCGCCGCCAGTGCGCTGCGCATCGACGCGACGTTGCAATGCTGATCGACCAGTTTCTCGGTGGCCGCGCGGCTCTCGGCGCTCGCGAGGACATAACCCAGCTCGACCGTCTGCCCCGGCCGCAGATCAATGCCGCTGCGCATCGCGGCGATCGGGTCTTCGTGCCGCCCGAAGTGCGGCTTCCACAGATCCTGCGACAGTGCCTCGGGGCTGCGGAAGTTGCCGTAACGACCGAGGAAAGTGGTCATGTCGCCGTGGGCGGCGAGCACCGGCTCGGTGCACGCGACGGCGCTCACATACGGGAATGACATGTTCCAGTGCCCGAAGCGTGGGTTGGGCACGTCCCACATGTGGTTCCACGCCAGCACGCTGCGCCGCTGCGGGTCATATGCCGTTTCGAGGAACAGCTTGTGAAACTCGCGTCGCGGGGCCGGCGTGACGCCCATGTTCCATTCGAGAAACGCCGTCAGTTCGAGCCGACGCTGCGTCGTGCCGCGATTTTCGAGTGTGACGATCCAGCGTTCGATTGTGTCGTCGCTGCCGACGAAGAGCGTCCAGGTCGCTCGAATGCCGCTGATTTCTGTGACGAATGTGGTGTAGCCAATACCGTGTCGACACTCGAAGTGATCAAATTTGGGAAACGTCGGCGCGGGCGAGAGCGACCACAACTCGCCGGTCTTGGCATCGCGGACATAGAGGAATTTTCCAAAACTGTCCTGCGCGAACTCCTGCTGCCAACGGGTGATCTGTGCCTGCTGCGAGTTATCGATCCACGAAAATCCGGAGCCAGTCTGGCTGACCGCCAGGCCGACGCGCGGATTGCTCATGATGTTCACCCACGGTCGCGGCGTGCGCCAGTCGGTGATGATGAACTCGCGCCCGTCGGCCGCAAAATGCCCATACCGATTCTGCACAGTGCGCTCGATGGCGGTTTTCAGGGTCGCGGTTCCATGTTCGGTGAACGTCGTAGTCATATCGGCTCAGGCCCTTTCGGACAAATTGGCACGGTACGTAACTCACGGCGAGACCGCACTGAAAGCGTTTTCATATGCTACGTCGGTCGGGCGTTCGAGTCAACTACATTCCCGGCTGCGATCACGTTATATAACAATTTCAGGTGTTCGCGCCGTTTTCACCGTAAGACCCGGGAGCGCTCTCGTAAATCTCGACTGGCACAGATGTTGCATTGGATATTTGCGGATTACGGCACGGCGTAAAATGACGCTCATCACCCCTCACGCGGAGATCGACCATGGCAACCAGACTCGGAGTCAAGAGACGCGACATCGCAGCGCCGAGCCGGACGGAGCAGTCGATCGGCGAATCGCGCGAATATGAGCCGACGCACGAGCAAATCCGCGAACGCGCATATGCGATCTATCTCTCGCGCGGCGGAGCGGCGAGCGACCCGGGGGCCGACTGGGCGCAAGCGGAACACGAGCTGCGCGCTGAACTGGCGACGTTGATCGCACGCTGAAAAAGCAGCGAAGGGTAGCCGCCGCACGAAAGTCGGGTGCCATGCCGACGAACGGTACTCCGCCGTCGGCGTGCGCGAGTGACCGATCCGAACGCGACGAGCTAGCGAATACCACGAGCGCAGCGAGCCGGAAACTTCTCGTCGCGCGTCGCACCGAAAAACCGCGGAGGGCCGCGGTGCTCCACGCGTATTCTGGGCCGGAAAATGCAGCCGAGGGCGGCTGCTCCACAAAAACCGCGAAGGGTCGCGGCGCGCCGCACCCGTCAGCTCTTGATAAACCGAAACCCGGCCCAGCCGCAAATATAGGTAACCAGCGCCGACGCCACAAAACCCGCGCCCGCCTTGGCCGGGTCGAGGCTTCCGAACACGCCGTCCGAGATGCTCTTTAGGCAGAAAAACATCGCCACAAACGCGCCGAGCAGAAACACACAGCCGGCGATGACGGAGATGATCTTCGTATCCACGCCGCTCGATCTCCTCACCATGCGGGCATAATCGGTCTCGGGCGCACCTTCGCCGGGCGGCGCATATTGCACGCCGCCGAGCGGACGAATCTGCTCGCTCGATCGACCGTAATCCAGCTTCCTACTGCGGGAAGCACCATCTCCGCCCGGACGCATTCGACACCTCGCTGCGGCCCACGCACCGCGGTCGCTATACTATGCCCGTCTTCGACGCGCGAAAATCGCCAGTGTTCCCACTCGCCGAAGGAGCAGCCCTTGTCCGACGTAGCCGAACCGAATCTACTCGAACGCAAAGTATACACCGTCAACGCCGGACAAGTGCTAAGTATGAGCGATCTTTTGCGCTCTTTTCGCAGACACGGCATGGCCCGCGTCAGCGACCTGCACCTGAAGACCGGCGAGCCGCCGATTTATCGCGTTGATAGCGCGCTAAAACGCACGAACAGCCCGCCGATCAACGCCGAGACGATGGAATTGCTTGCAAGAGCGATCCTGAGCGATGCCGAGATGGAAACGCTCTACAAAGCCCGCTCGGTCAATAGTTCGCTGCTGGTCGGCGACATTCGCGTGCGTACCAATGCGTTCTACGACAGCGACGGCCTCGCGATGGCCATCCGCGCGCTCGACACCAACGTGCCCGACGTCGAAGACATCGGCTTTCCAAATGGCGTATGGCAAGACATTTGCGAGTTGCGGCACGGACTCGTACTCGTCACCGGCGCGACGGGTGCCGGAAAGTCGACAACCATCGCCGCGATGCTGAAACGCATCTCCGAAAACCGCTCGTGCCGCATCATCACGCTCGAAGACCCGGTCGAATATCGCATGAAAAGCTCGCAGGCGATTATTTCGCAGCGGGCCATCGGACGCGACGTGCCCAACTTCGAACGCGGCCTGCGCGATTGCCTGCGCGAAGACCCGGACATCATCTTCGTCGGCGAGATGACCGACCAGGAATCGGCCACGTGGACGATGACCGCGGCCGAGACCGGGCACCTCGTATTTAGCGCAATCCACACACGCGATGCGCCGGGAACCATCACGCGATTGCTCGATATGTACCCGGTCAGCCGCCATGAGGAAGTCGCGCACCAGCTTTCGCTCGGCTTGCGCTATGTGCTCGCGCAAAAACTCCTGCCGCGTGCGGTCGTGAAGGGTCGCGTGCTGGCCATGGAAATCCTGAGCAACAACTACGCAGTCGGTAACCTGATTCGCCAGCTCAAGCCCGAGCAGATTTACTCGATCATGCAGACGCAGACGCAGGACATTCCCGAACAACGCATGATGACACTCGAACGCAGCTTGGCGATGCTCGTGCAACAAGGCCTGATCGACCCGTTCGAAGCCGAGCGCCACGCGAACCATGTACCGGTGCTGCTCGACGAACTCCAGCGCGTCGGCGCACGATGACGGCGCGTTTCGCCGCGCGGTAATGATCAGGCCTCTGCGCCCGACGCCGGGTGGCATGCTCTGGCTGTACTCAGCCTGAGCATGCTTACGCGGAGTACAGCATACGCATGGCACGCGTCCTCGGCTGCGGCGGGCGGAACGCTACGGAATCAGCGGAGATCGGCATGGCGGTGCGATTCGTTTTAGGGCGAGCCGGCAGCGGCAAAACGCGACACTGCATCGATGCAGTCGCGGCGGCGCTGCGCGACGGCCCGCCGCACGAACGACTACTGCTGCTCGTCCCCGAACAAGCCGCGTTTCAGATGGAGCGCGCGCTCGCCGAACGCTGCGAATCGGGCGGGTTCGTCGGCGCGAGCGTGATGGGGTTCTCGCGCTTGGCCGAGCAGGTATTCGCGGAAACAGGCAAACCGCCGGTGGTATTGTCGCACGGCGCACGCACGCTCGCATTACGGGCAATTCTCGATCAAGACGCCGAGCTTCGCCGCCCGTTCGGCAAGTCGGCAACCACGCCCGGCTTTCTCCGCGAACTCGAACGGCTGATCCAAGAGTTGATTCAAGAGGCCGTCCCGCCGCAACAGTTGCTGCGCCTGACCGACGACTCCGATGCGTCGCGCGAACGGTTGCGCGCGATCGCCGGCGTGTACGAACGCTACATCGATTGGCTCGGCGCGGCACGCATCGACCCCGCCCAGCGGCTCGCCGTTCTGCGCGAGCGCATCACGCAAGCAACGTGGCTGCGCAACGCACGCGTTTGGGTCGATGGCTTCGCGGGCTTCACGGGTGAAGAACTCGCGACGCTGCTCACCATCGCACGGCACGCGCGCGAGCTGTGGATCACGCTGCTGGTCGATTCGCGAAACGTCGATGCCGATCGCACCGGCGACGCAACGCAACACACGCTATTCCATCGCACCAACCAGACCTATGAGCGGCTCGCACGCGAGCTGTCCGCAGCCCGCATCGACGTGGGGCCGCCCCTGCGCCTCGACAGCGACCTGCCGCCGCGCTTCCGCGATTCGCCGGGCCTCGCGGCGATGGAGTCGTCGCTGCTGAGCATCGACGCGCCTGCCCGGCAAGTCGTGAACTCACCGGCGCACGGCTTGAAACTCGGCGCAGCGCTGCGCATCGTCGAATGCGAAACGCCGCGCGAAGAATTGCGAACCGCCGCCCGCTGGATTCACCGCAAGATCCGCGAAACCGGCGGCCAATTGCATCTACGCGATTTCGCCGTGATCTGCCGCGATCTCGAACCACTCGCCGCGACCGTGCGCGAGGTGTTCGACGAATTCGAGCTGCCCTGCTTCCTCGATCGCCGCCGTCCCGTTCGCGCTCACGCACTCACGCGATTCATCACCGCCACCCTCGATGCACTCGTACACGACTTTCCGCCCGAGGCGATGGCCCGCCTGCCCGCAACCGGACTGCTCCCGATGCAGCGCGGCACCGCCGAGGCACTCGACGAATTCGTCGTCCGCCGCGGCGTGCGCGGCTGGGCGATGTGGCGACTGCCGTTTGTGGGCGCGAGCGACCCGGTGAACCACGCGCGACACCGCGTGACGGAGCCGATGCAGGCATTCGCCGAAATTGCGGCGTCGCGTCGCGCGCTGACCGGCGGACAGTGGGTGCGGCTGCTGCACGCCACGCTCGAATCGCTCGCGATCGGCAAGCGCATCGAACGCTGGGCGAGCGACGCCGCGTTCGAAAAGCGATTCGAAGAGGCCGAGACGCATCGACTGGCGTGGGAATCGCTAATCGAATTGCTCGACGATATCGACGAAGTCCTCGGCGAGCGACCGATGTCGCTGGCCGAGTTTGCGACGCTGATCACGTCGTCGCTGGGCGATTTATCGCTCGGTCTCGCACCGCCGGCGCTCGATCAGGTGCTCGTCAGCTCGATCGAGCGCAGCCGTCATCCGGACATCAGGTTTGCGTGGGTGCTGGGCGTCAACGACGGCATGTTTCCGCAGCGACCGAGCGACGAGCTGCTGCTGACCGAGGGCGATCGCGAGCTGCTCGCCGCAGCGGGTGCGGCAACGCTGCGGCGGCGCGAGGATCACATACTCGGCGAGCGCTTGCTTGCATACATCGCATTCACGAGACCGTCGGAGCGACTGGTGCTCAGCTACAGCCGCACCGGCGACGATGGCAGCATGCGGTTTCCGTCAATTTTTGTGCGCGATGTGCAGGCGCGCTTTCCGGAGCTATGCATCGAGCGGCCGAGTGACCCGACGCCGACCAGCTTGCGCGACTTCGCCCGTGCGGCTCTCACATTCGCCCGCGGGCAACCTGATCGCGGTCGCGCGGCGAGTGAAGCGATCGCGCGGCGTGCGACGGAGCGACTCAGCGTCGCGGACGCGGACAAGCTCCGATCATTGCTGGCTGGCACGACGTACGAGAATCAGGCCGAGCCGATTCCCGAGGCCGCCGCGAACGACGACGGCATCGTCTGGCGCGGCTCGCCGAGCGAGATCGAGCGGCATTTGCAATGTCCCTTTCAGTGGTTCGCGCGGCATCGATTGCGGCTGCGCGACGATCGCGATCCCAAGCCGCTCGCGGTGGGCATCGGCGAGCTCGCACACGATCTGATGGCACGCGTCACGCGCCGCGCGATCGACGACCCGCGCGGCCCGCGCGATGTGCCGATCGCCGAGTGGCACACGTGGCTCGATGAGGCGGTGAGCGCGACGGCGCGGGAGCTCGCCGATCTCGACGAGCTGCGCCCGCGCGAGGCGCGACAGATTCGCGTGCTACATCATCGGCTGCGCGACGTGCTCAGCGTACACGTCGAGCGCATGCAGCGCGGCTCGTTTGTGCCGATCGCGGTTGAGCAACCGTTCGGCGACGTCGAAGATGCGACATCGTGGCCCGCCGCGCGGATCGAACTTGATCACGGGCGCTTCGGAGAAATCAGCGGACGCATCGACCGCGTCGACGAGGCGCGGCGCGGGCAGACGCGATTTCAGATCGTGTATGACTACAAGCCGTCGCCGACGAGTTTTCATCGGCCATACACCATCGGCCAACCGCTGCAGTTACTGCTCTATTTGCACGCAATCGTACAGCGCGGCGACGGCGCGAAGATTCGACCCGCGGGCGTGCTCGTCGCGCCGATCGGTATCGCAAGCGGCGGCCTGAAACGTGGCAAATCGCGAGAAGATTCGCTCACTGCACAAATGGCGATGCGTCTGCCGCGCGGCGTGTTTGACGAAGTGATCGCCGATCTGCTCGATGCAGACATCGGCACCGTCGCATCCGTCGTCGTGCAGGTGCGAAGGAAGCAGGACGGCCAATTCGCCAAACGACAAGACAGCGTGCCGACGGTGGAGCTCGACGACCGCATCGACACGGCCGTCGCCACCGCACAGCAGGCCATCGCCGGCATCGTCCGCGGCGATGTGTCGATCGTGCCGCTGCTGCTACGGCGACGGCTGGCGTGCAATGATTGTTCGTATCGCAGCGTGTGCCGCTATGAGCCGCTGATAAATCGTCCGCGCGTCGCCGAAGCCGCGCTGCCGCTGCTAGGCACGCCCGAGCGATCGGATGGTGACGAATGAAGCTCACCTCCAGTCAGCATCGCGCCGTGACGCATCGCGGCAGCAATTTGCTGGTCAGTGCGTCTGCCGGTTCGGGAAAAACCGAAATGCTCGGTCGTCGCGTGGTGTCGCTGCTCACCGACGCTGGAACCTACCCCACAACCGCGTGTGGGACGGGTTTGAAACCCGTTTTTCGCGGTAGTGGGATAGGTTCTGCGCGACCCATCTCGATCCATCGTCTGCTGGTCGTCACGTTCACCCGCGCGGCCGCCGCCGAGTTGCGCGAGCGCATCGGCAAGATGCTGCGCGCCGCGTACGCGTCTGCCGACGCGGCGATGCGGGCGCAGCTTCGCCGCAACGAGCAACTGCTTGACACCGCGGACATCGGCACGATCGACAGTTGGTGCCAGCGGCTCGTGCGACAGCACTTCGCGACACTCGGCATCGATCCGGCGTTTCGCATGCTCTCGCCCCAGGAGGCATCGCTCCTGCGCAAGCGCACGCTCGACGAGCTATTCGATTGGGCGGCGCGCAGCGACGACGCGTCGGCGAGCGCGAGCGGCGAGTGGCTGGCGCGCGGCCTGAGCCTCGATCGACCGCAGCTTCGCACGCTCGTGCAAGACTTGCACGCGGTGCGCGAACATCTGGTTGATGCCGAAGCGTGGCTCGCCGAGCGGCTGCGCGAGCTGGACGCAGCGCCCGATGCGCGTCGCGCGGCCGCTTGCGAGGTGCTGGCGCAAGCATTGACCCGCGAGCTGGATTTTCAGATTGCGCAATACGCGGCGTCGCGCGGCGGTCTGTCGGAGGCGCTGGCGGGCGTGCTCGACGGATACGCGGCGATGCTGGCCGAGTTTCGCGGCTCGCTCTCGGATGCGTCGCGCGTGCGCGAGGTCGCAACCGCCATCGAAACCGCGAAATTTCCGCCGAAGCCGCGCGGCAAGTTCAATGACGCCGAGAAAGAGCAGCACGATTCGTTCAAGGAACGCTGGTTCGTAAAGCGGCTGTGCGGCCGATTTGCCGCGACCGAGATTGCCCGCATACTCGATCGCTTACCCGCGACCGACGCACTGCTGCGCACCATCCTCGCCCTCGAAGCGCGATTCAACAACATGCTGACCGCCGCGCACGAGCGGCTGCGTGCGTACACGTTCGGCGACGTGCAGCGACTCGCTTTGCAACTGCTCGCGGCCCGCGGCGACGACGGAATGTTGCACTCGTCCACGCTGGCGCGCGACATCGCGGCCCGCTATGACGAGGTGCTGGTCGATGAGGTGCAGGACACAAGCCCCCTGCAAACCGCGCTGCTGCGACGAATCACGCGGCAGCCGCCGGACGCGGGCAATCGCACGATGGTCGGCGACATCAAGCAGAGCATCTATGGCTTTCGCCAGGCCGAGCCGCGGCTCTTTGCCGAGCAGCGCGACGCGATCACCGATGGCCGCGAGCCGGGCCACGTCGAACTGCTGAGCGACAACTTTCGCAGCCACCCGCGGCTGCTCGCCGGATTCAACACGATCTTCGCGAACTTGTTCGAAGCGGACCTCGGCGGCACCGCATTCGGCGAGCGCGAACGATTGGCCGCGGGCCGCGTCGAGCCGGCCGGTGACCCGCTTGGCGATGCGCCGCGGATCGAGGTGCATGCATTACTTCGCGCCGAGGACGAGGAAACTCCCTTCGACGTGGACGACGGCGCGGAAGACGGTGCGGTCGACGACGCGGCGGCGCTGGAACGAATCGAGATCGAGGCCGCGCACATCGCCGATCAGATCGCTCGATTGCGCGCCGACGGACCGATCGTCATCCAGCGCAGCGGCGATACACTCGCGCGGCGCGAGGTTCGTTACGGCGACATCGTGATTCTGCTTCGATCGGCGGCGGGTAACGCACCGCTCCTGGCGCACGCACTGCGCAGCGCCGGCGTGCCGTGCGCCGCAAAAGGACGCGAGCTGCTGCTCGACAGTCGCGAAGTGAGCGACCTGCGCAGCATTCTCGCGCTGCTCGTCAATCGGCGGCAGGACATTTCGCTCGCCGCGTGGCTGCGCTCGCCGTCGATCGGCCTGACCACCGGCGAACTGCTGCGCGTACGGCAGGCGCGCCCACGCGGCGCACTGTGGGACGCGCTAGACCATGTCACGCGCGATCCGCAAGACTCGCCGCTACGACAAACGTGCCGCCGCGCGGCTGAGCACCTCGACGCGTGGATGCGGCAGTCGCGCGTCGTCGATTTACCGGAACTGGTGCGTATATTGATGCGCGACACGGCGACCGGGCTGCTGGCCGAGGCTTTGCCGCAGGGCGATCATCGCGCGGCGATGCTCGACGCGTTCGTGTCGCTCGCCACTGATTTCGCGTCGAAAGGCGGCGACCTCACTGAGTTTGTCACGTTTCTCGATCAATTGAGCGACGAGAATCAAACGCCCGAAATCGGTGCAGCGACGCCCGAAGACGTCGTGCAGATCATGACCATTCACGCGAGCAAGGGACTGGAATTCCCGATTGTCTTCCTCGCCGGCGCGGGCGCGTCGATGCGGCGGCGCGAGCGATTCCCCGACTTACTCGGCGACGAGCGCACGGGCCTGGGCGTGCGATTCGACGATTTGCAATCGCGCGACACGCTCGAGTCGCCCGAGTTCGGCGTGCTGAAGGATGACGCCCGGCGGCGGCAGCGCGAGGAAGAGCTGCGCCTGCTCTACGTGGCGGCGACGCGGGCACGCGAGAAATTGCTCGTTGTCGGACACGTCGAGCGCAAGCGTTGGGACGAGTTGTGCGATCGCGTGCGACGATTGCGTCGCAAGCCGCCGCTCATTGAGCGACTCGATGCCGACAGCGCGCTCGAGTGGGTGACGATGGCGGCGCTGGCCGAGCCGCCAGGCTCCGGCGCGCCGCAAAGCGACGGCCTGGAGCTGTGCGCCGGCGGCACGATCGGCCTGTGCCAATTCGAAATTTCCGCGATCTCTACGACGCAAGCGCCACAGCGAACCGAGGCGCCACCGGTTGAGTTGCCGTCCTGGGTTGATGCCGGACTGCGCGCGATCGCCGATCGACCGCAGTTCGTCGGAGCGGGGATGCCGGCGGTGCTGTCGATCAGCACGGTGAAACAGGCCGCGATGGACGCGTCGGACGCGCCGGATATCGCCGCGGCGCTGGTGCCGCGCGCGGCGCTCCGCCACCCGCGATTCGCCAAGGCGGGCGGCAGCGAGCGCGACGGGCGGGCGCTGGGCGATGCGGTGCATCGACTCATGCAGCACGCCGAACTGGCGCGGCTCGCGGCCGAACCCGACGTGCGCACGCAGATCGCACAGATCGTGGCCGATGGGCGGCTCGACGAAGCCGACGCCGCGTTGATCCCGGTCGAGGATGTGGCGTGGTTCGGGCGCGGCACCGTCTGTCGCGATCTGCTCGAATCGTCGTCGGTCGAGCGCGAAGTGCCGTTTGTCTACTCGTTGCCGGCGGGCAAGCAGCGCGTGCTGCTGCGTGGCGTGATCGACGTGCTCGCGCGGCAGGGCGGCGGGCTGATACTCGTCGATTACAAGACCGACCTGCCCGCCGACCCGCTCGAATGGGAGCGGCGACTCGCGGGATACGAAATGCAGCTACGCTGTTACGGCCTCGCGGCGGCGGAAATTTTCAAGCAGCCGGTGAGGGCGATGACGCTGGTGCTGCTTCGCGAGCAGCGTGTGCACCGCGTGCTGACGGCGCTACCGGCCGCGGATGAAATTCTGCGCCTTGCGACGTGATGTGGTGCGTGACCATTAAGGTGGACACGCCCACGCTGCAATCGTCGTCAATTCGATCGGTTGTTTGTAGCGCCAATAAATGGTGGGCGGTGCCCACCCTACAATCCGAATTCCTTGATCTTGCGATACAGCGTGCGCGTGCCGATGCCGAGCTGCTTGGCCGCCTGCTCGCGGTTGCCGCCGGTGAGTTGCAGCGTGCGCTCGATCATCAGCTTCTCGATCTGTTCCATCGTCAGGCCGCTGAGATTGCCCGACATCGGCGCCAGCTCGCGCGAGCCGCGAATTTCCTCGGGCAAGTCATCGCCTTCGATACGGCGGCTCTCGACGTTGACCGCCGTCGCCTCGACGACATTGGCCATTTCGCGCACGTTTCCCGGCCAGTAATGGCGCATCAGATAGGCCATCGCGTCGGCCGAAAACCCCGGCACCATCAGATTGTTCTTCTCGTTCGCTCGCGCCAGCAAATGCTGGGCCAACACAGGAATGTCCTCGCGCCGTTCACGCAGCGGCGGCACGCGGATTTCCCATCCGTGCAAACGATAGAACAAATCCTCGCGGAATTTTTTCTCGGCGACGAGGTCGCGCAGATTCACATTCGTAGCCGCCACGATGCGCACGTCCACGCGCCGCACGTCGGTCGAGCCGACGGGCGTGATTTCGCGCCGCTCGAGCGCACGCAGCAGCTTGGCCTGCATCGACAGCGGCATGTCGCCGATTTCGTCGAGGAAAAGCGTGCCGCCGTCGGCTGCGACGAAGTAGCCCTTGCGATCGGCGACCGCCCCGGTGAAGGCACCCTTCATGTGGCCGAACAGCTCACTTTCCAGCAGATTCTCATTCAGCCCGGCGCAGTTCACCGCTTTGAACGCCCGGTTCGTGCGGTCGCTCTGCCGATGGATAGCTTCGGCGATCAGCTCTTTTCCGGTGCCGGTCTCGCCGATGATCAAAACGGTGAGTTTCTTTGGCGCGACCTTTTTGATCTTGTGAATAATGTCGAGCATCTTTTTCGACTGCCCGACGATGCCCTCGAACAATTCGATCGGCTTGGCTTCGGCGCTACGCAGCAAACGGTCATCGCGACGCGCCACCGCCTGTGCGGCGATGTGTCCAACACGCTTCACGAGCGCGTCGGCATCGTCCGGATCCTCGATCGACGTGATGCGAATGTTGTGCGACGACAGTTCGTCGGGGATCGCGCCGAGCAGGGCCAGCGTCGAATCCTTCGCCAGCGCGTCGAGGCATTCGACCAGCGGCGGGGCGACCGCTGCCCCCGCGATGTGCAGCTCAGCGAGAACGACGTCCGGGGCACGCTCGCGAATCGAATCGAGCGCGTCGCCCAGCGAGGAAACTTCGAGCACGGCGTGCCCCGTGCGTTCGCGGAGCAACTCCTGCATCCGTTCGCGACGCGATCGGTCCTCGGCGACGATGAGAATGAACGCTTTTTGACTCACGGCCGTCCGCAGCTCCCGCAGCGCCGCCGACGTCCGGCGGTCGAATGGGGAATAGTAGACGATGTTGAGGGTTCGGGGTTCAGGGTTCAGAGCGATGTGCGCGCTTACGCGTCAGGCTCGCACGTAGCGATCAGGCTGCGCGAGGCGAATTGTTCGACGTAGAGTTCGGCCCGCTCTTTATTGGTGACCAGCAGCACTGCCTGGCCCTCTTCGTGGGCTTCGATCGTGCGCTCGATGGCCTCTTTTTCTTCCAGCGGCGTGACCATCAAGATCGTCAGAATCACATGCTCGAACGAGTTCAAGTCGTCGTTGTGCAACACGACCTTGAACGGCGGCAGCGTGCGCGTTCGCGTCTGCGTTTCGGGTGTTGTGACGGTCGAGGACATGTACTTCCCTGCCGAGCGACCCAGCCGGGTCGATTGTTGATGATGGCAGAGTAGTGCGATCCCGCCGCCGCGGTCAAGGCGATTCGCGGGTTATCCGTGAATCGCAAAGTGAAACCGCGCGGGTCCGATTACGGCACCTGTGCGAAGTTCTCCTGGAAGTTCACGAAGTCGGCCAGATCGACCGTGCGATTCGCGTCGGCGTCGCCGCGCAGGCAGAACTGACCGAGCGGATACGTGAACGCCGGCCCCTGCATGCAGAAGAAGAACGAATTCAGGTCGGCGATGTCGATGTCGCCATCCTGATCCATGTCGCCGGGCTGAATCGCGGGCGGACACATTCCGATATCGCGACGCACAATTCCGCCGCGCGGCACGAGAACGCCGTTCGCGGTCAGATTCGGGCAGCCCGACGCCGCGGACGACGCGGTCACGTTGTACGCCGTCCCGGAAACGCCGGCCGGCAGCAGGGTGATCACGTAATAGCCGTTGCCATCTGTCTGCACCGCCGGCTGACCGGCAGCGGTTACGGTCGCATTCTCAACCGGCAGCCCGGTTGACGAATTCGTCACGCGGCCCCAGAGCGTGCCCTCGGTCGCGGTCGCCGCATTGCGCCACGGCATCGTCGGCGTCGGCGTTGTCGACGTGAACAAATTGGTCGCGACATACGGATACCACGTCCAATCCGTTTCGGGCGTGCCGTTGGTATTGTCGTCAGCGGTCGCGTCGTATGAGAAGTTCACCTGCCCGTGCGTACCCTGGCCGACGGCGTATGCCATCTGCGCGACGCTATTCGCCTTTGTATTTAGGTAGTTTCCCTGCCCGGCGAACATGTGCCGGTTGTAGCGCCACGACATCGCGGCATTGACCCAGTTGCGATACCACGTCGCTTCATTGGCGACATGATCACGCTTGTAGTTCATCGGAATGCCGGCATCGAGCCAGCCGCGCTGCATCCACAATTGCCAGTTCTGATGCAGGATGTACGCATCGGAACTCGTGAAACTCGCCGGCGCGTTGCCGAAACAAATCAGGTCGCCGGTCAGCCGCAGCGGCTGCCGCACATTCGGAATCGACGGAATCTCGGCTCGCAGGCGCTTCACGTACTCATCAATCGTCTGGCGGCGAAAGTCATTCCACGCCGTGTTTCCGGTCGGCGGCGGCGTGCCCACGAAACCCGTTTGGCGACGGAATCGTGCGAGCGACGAGTTCTGATAGCTGTTGTCCGCCGGGTAGCCTGCGTTGGTCTGCACATAGCGAATGTAGTCGAGATTGATGCCGTCGATCTGATAGTTGGTGACCAGCTCGCGAACGATGCTGACCAGATACTCCTGCGATTCCGGCGAGCCAGGGTCGAGCGTGAAGTAGCTGCCGACCGTATCGGGGCCGCCGCCCGCGCTGGCCTGATCGACCATGAGCCATTCCGGGTGGGCGGCGACGAGTGCATTCCCGCTCGGCGGCCATACGCTGCTCACGCGATACGGCACGATCCAGGCGTGTACTTCGATATTCGCCGCGTGTGCGACGGCGATGAGCTGGGCTAGCGGGTCGATGCCGCCAGAAACGTCAGTCGCTTCGGGCACGATGTTCGACGTCCAATATGCACCGTGACCGCTGCCGACGTTGTCGTGAAACGCCAGCACCTCGGCGATGATCGCGTTGTAGCGCCCGGCGACCGCACGATTCACCAGATCGGTGATCTGCGCATTGCTTTTGAAGCCGACGCTGAACGCATCAGCCCAGACGGCGCGAAAGCTCTGGGCGCCCGCGTTCGAAGCGGCTACGGCGGCAAATGTCGCAACCGCCGCGAGAACCACAAAACGTGAACAGGCTGGCTTGGTCATATCGTGATTCCAGTTGGCTGAGAGAACCTGCGCATCGCCGCAACGACCGGCGACCCCCCGAGTCGTTACATAATAAGCGGTCGACGGCGAAATCGGCAGAGAATTTGCTGTGGAGCAGCCGCCCCCGGCTGCGATTCTCGCGCCGCCTTGTGGAGCAGCCGCCCTCGGCTGCGATTTCATCGAGCGTCGCGTTCGGGCCTCCGCGCCCGACGGCGTCGCGTTTGAGGCACCGTGGCATGGCTGCGGCCGTTTGCAGCCATGCTCCTTCCGCCGCCTCCCCGCTCCAACGGGGCGCCGGACTGTCGCCACAGCTGAAGCGAGCGCGGGGCATCGCCCCCGCGAGCGCAACCCGGGGACCGCGTGAATCAGCCCTCCCCGCGCCGGCCAGGGCGAAGGCAGTTCCGGCCCGCCGGTCAGAATTATCAAGGACGATGATCTCGCTGCCCGAAGGGCGGCGATGCACCTTCCCGTATGTCGGTGTACCGATCGATCGTGGCGAACGTCGCGGCCGGCTTGGCCCGGGTCGGCAACGCTCTTGGTTGGGTCAGGCGTGGAACACATGCTGACCCCGGAGTACCGGTGTCGGCATGGCACCCTCGGCGTCGCGATGCCACCCGCCATCCCCGATTTCTCGCACGCCCACCGCGCTCTTGACCGTCAACTGGGAGGCCGCATGGTTGTTGCGTCGTCGCGCGCCGCGTGCGCGCGGGCGGGCGAACACCGGCGGGTCCGATCACTCTTGGGAATATTCCAACATGACACAGCTATCACGGCTCAATCGTCGCATCGGCGGAATCGTCGCGAGTGTCGCCGCTCTGCTTTGCGTCGGCATTGCGTCAGCGCAGTCGCTCAACATCGACATCGGTCGTCGCGGCGGAACGCCGTCTGACACATTCGGCGGCCCCGCGGGTTCGCCGGGGTTTTGGAACACGCTTGATGTCGGGCGCGCGGGTGCTGCGATCGTCGGTCTGGACGGCGGCGCGACCAACGTTACGCTCGAATCGACCGTGCTGCTCGGCGATCCGAATTTTCCCGGCTATTACAACCCGCAACCCGCGACCGCCGGCGATCCGGATGTTGCCGCATTGCTCGACGACTTTGTCTATCTGAACGGCGACGTGCAGTCGGAGTTTGCGTTCTTCGGCTTGCAGCCGGGCGAGTATGACCTCGTGGTCGTCGGCATCCTCGTCGGTTTTCCAAATGAGCCGACCGATGTCACCTGGCTATCGGACGATTTGTCGGAATTTCAGGAGGATCGCATCGGCGACGCCGCGTACGGCGGCACATGGCAGTCGGGCGTCACGCACGCGCGGTTCCGCGTGCCGGTCGGGCCCAGCGGCGAATTGCGATTCATCGCCAACGGCGTGTTCAGTTTTGACTTCGAGTCGTTCGGCAACATCAACGGCATTCAGTTGGTGCTCGTGCCCGAGCCGGGGACGCTGGCCGGTCTGGCCATGATGGTCGTCGTGGCGGCGGTGGGCCTTCGCCGCCGCATCGACGGAAAGAACGCCGGCACGGTGCGTTGATAGTCGCGGTAGCGCTCGCCGTGCTGCGCGACCAGGTCGTGCTCTTCCATGCGCGTGCCGAGCACGATGTAGGCGGTGGTGAGCAGAGCGAATGCGAGCCGACCGAGCGACATGGTCGGTGCCGCCCAGAATGCGATCAGAAATCCGAGCATGAGCGGGTGGCGAACGAGTTTGTAGAGACTTACCAGACGAAAGCCAACCGGCGCGGCGTTACGGCTTCGCCAGTGCAGCCACACCTGTCGCAGGCCAAATAGGTCGAAGTGGTTGATCAGAAACGAGCTGTAGAGCACGATCGCCCAGCCGAGCAGACAGACGCAATTGAGCGCGATCGCGATCGCCTGGTTTTCGATGCTCCAAATGACCTGCGGCAACGGGCACCAGCCCCAATAGACAATGCCGAGGCACGCACTCGCGGCGAGTACAAAGGTGCTGCGCTCGGCGGCGGGCGGGATGATGGTCGTCCACCAGCGTTTGAACGTCGGGCGGGCCATGATCGCGTGCTGCGCAACAAAGATGCTCAGCAGGGCGGCGTTGATGATGAGCGATTGTGCGATCGGGCCGACGATGCCGCTGTCGATCGACTTGGGCACGAGCCAGTTGCCGACGAATCCGATCGCGTAGGTGATCGCGGCGAGGAACGCGGCGTATGCGACGACGCCGTAGGTGAGGATCGCGAGCCGCGCGGCAGGGCCGGTCGGCGCGAAGAGTTGCGCTCGGTCGACGACGCCGGTGCGGTTCGTGCGGTTCGTGCGTCCAGTGATGTGTGAATCGGATTGACTTGCGGTACGTGCGCGCATTCGTAGACCCTGCTTCGTGCCGGCTCTCCAGTGGCCGGGCAAAGTAGGGGCGACGGATGGACGGGCGGTTTCACGCGGCGGGAGGTGCGGGTTGGGAAACCCGCACTACACGACAGGTTGGAAACCTGTCCCACAGAACCGCGCTACTTGCCGAGTTCCAGTGCCACGAGATTCGCGCGATCGCGGACGTATAGCTTTGTCCCGACCAGCGTCGGCACTGTCCACGCTACGCGCTGCATCAACTCGGTCTTCCCCAACTGGCGGAATTCTTTCGGGTCGGCGGCGACCATGCCGAGTGCGCCTTCCTGATCGAGCCAGATGATTTTGCCGTCGCCGGCGACGACCGTCGCTTTGGGGACGCGCTCGCGCCAAGCGATTTCGCCGGTCTTCACGTCGACGCACATGAGAAACGCGGGGCCGAAGTCGCCGCTGCTGACGTAGACATGGCCGCCGACGCGCAGGGCGGTGCCGTGCTGGCACTGAATTTTGCGATTGAACCAGAGCTCGGTCACGCTGGTCTTGCCGTCCTTGTTTTCGAGCTTGAGTCCGCGCCCGCCGCCGCCGTAGGCTGAGGTGATAAACAGGATGCCGTCGTCGCCCCACACCGGCGTCGAAATGTTCGCGCCAAATTGCGTTTCGTGTGTGTATTCCCAGAGCTGCTTGCCGGTCGCAGGATCGCAGCCGAGCACCTTTTGTGCTGAGAAGACGACGAGCTGGTCCTGCCCGCCGACCTTGATCAGAATCGGCGACGCGTGCGAATTCTCGAAATCGCCTTCGCCCCAAACGACGCTGCCGGTCGTCTGGTCGAACGCCATGAGCGACTGGCCCGGCCCGCCGCCGACCTGCACGATGATTGAGTTCTTGTAGGCGATCGGGCTGCTGGAAAAGCCGCGACCGAGTTGGTGGGCGTTGAACTTGCTCTTGAGATCGTGCTCCCACGCGACCTTGCCGGTCTTCTTATCGAGCGCGAACATCTTGGCCGTGACGCCGATGGTGAACATGCGATCGCCGGCGATCAGCGGCGTGGCGTGCGGTCCGGGGCCGAATTCCATGCCCATGTCATCGCTGAACGGGGCTTCGTATTCGTGTTTCCAAAGCACATCGCCCTTTTCGGCGCTGACGCAGACGGCGACCTCATTGCGTTCGCTGCGCGTCATCGTGTAGAGCTTGCCGTCATCGACCAGCACGGCGGAAAAGCCGTCGCCGATCTTGCTGGTCCAGACTTTCTGTGGGCCGGTGTCGGGCCACTTTTCGGCGAGGCCCTTTGTATTCACGACGAAGTTGCGGTCGGGTCCGCCCCATTGCGGCCACTGGGCCAGCGCGGGCGTTGCGCCGAGCGACGCGGCCAGAAGCGTACTCGACACGATGATGCGATCTCGAAGCAGCGACATGCGCGACCCCTGCGAAGGTGAATGAGCGAAGTTGCCCCGAAAATAGACGCGGCGGCGCGTTGTCGCCGGTCAAAATCGAACCGATGGAACGATACCCGATCGGGTGACCGGCGGTGTGTCGAGTGCCGTCAAGCGCGCGTTATGTAACCGCGCGCGACGATCTGAATGACTGTGCGCTGGAGGACCGGTCTCCGACCGGTCTCTCTTTGGAACGCGTTTCGAAGAAAAGAAAGACCGGTCGGAGACCGGTCCCCCAGCGCGCGGCTTACTCTGCGCGCGGACCGTTTTTGTGCCGCATCAGGGCGTCGGCGGACGCGGACCCGGCGCGGCCGGACGCGGGCCGGTCGGTGCGCCGCCCGGCATCCCTGGTGCAGCGGGCGCGGCCGGCTTGTCTTCGTCGGGCATTTTGATGAACGCATCGAGTCCGCGGATGAATTTTTCCGCATCGCCGGGGCGGAGCAGGAACGAACGTTTTTGTTCGACCCAAGTCGCCTTGCGCGGCGGCTGGCCCTGCTGCAATTGATCGAGAATCAGCGACATGACGCCGCCATCCTTGAACTTCAGCGAGATGCGAATCGAGTTGACCGATGGCTCCGGAATCGCCGCGTCGGCGAATTTGATGAATCGTTCGACGCGCAGATTTGCGAATTCGTTGGCCAGATCATCGACCTTCTTGGTCGAGAGCTTGACGGTTGAATCGGGCACGTTGGTCCAGTTCTTGCCGTCGCGCGCGAAGTCGATGCCGCCGTTGTTCGACTCGATCTTGATGCTGTCGATATCGCTGGCCGCCATCGGATGCAGATTGCGGTCGATCAGCTCGCCCAGCAGCGCTTCGAGCACGGTCTGGTCGATCTCGAACACATATGGCAAATCATCACGGCGGCAATATGACTTGCTGTCTTTGCGCGACAGCGCGATCGAATAGCTCTTGCGCTCGGGCGCGGGCGGAGCGGCGGGGGCCGAGTCGGTTGTCGGCTGCGGCGGCATCTGCTCAACCTCGAAGCGAATCCGCGCGATCGGCAGGTCGAGGCCATACGCCGCGTCGGCGTCGCGCGCGACCACCTGTCGCGCTCGCATGAGCGCGAGATTTTGCGTGATTTCGCGAATGCCTGCGGCATCGACCACCGCACCCGCCGGCTCGTTGATCGTCCAGAGCACGTTGCCCCAGGTGAGCTTCATCTTGCGATCTTCGCGATCGATCTCGATCGAGCGGATGTCCTCGGCCCGATGCGAAAATATCGCCCGCGAACGCAGACCCATCGGCGGAATTGCCAGCCGATCGGCCTGTTCGCTGGTGATGACGGCGACCGACGTCTGGCCCGCGACCTGTACATATGCATTGCGACCGCTGGGCGTATTCGCGCCGATCAACAGCATCACCGGCTCGATCGCGTTGCTGGTCGAGAGCCTCAGCGTCGCGCGCGGCGTCGCAAAGCCGTAGCGCTGGTCGCTGGTGTTGGAGTCGATGAATTCGATCGCGCGCAAGTCTTCGAACGCCTGAAGCAGTTGTTTGAGGGCGTCGCGGTCGAGGTCGGCCAGATCGCCGTCGCCTTGCCACTGCCCGTCGACGCGCTTCAGCGCGGCCGCATTGCCGCCGACGGCGATTTCAAGCTGTGTCGCGTCGGCTTCCTTGACGCGCGTCACGCGCTTGTCGCGCAACTTGGTGAGATCGGGCGTCAGCGATTCGACCGCGCTCTTTTCGACCGACGCGACCCACGGCGAGTCGGGCAGTTTTACAAAGCGGCGCGATTGATCGATGTTGGCGAAGCCGCCGACCAGCAGCGTGTGCGTCTTGCGAATCGTCTCCATCTGCGGCTCGGCGGGGGCCGAGTCGGTGGTTGGGGCCGACGCGGGTTGCGTCGAGGGCTTTTTTTCCTCGGTGGTGACGGCGATCGTCAGGTATGGCCGGTCGAGGCCGAACTGCGCCAGCGATGTCGGCGCGTCTTCGATGTACTCCTGCAAGCGCAAGCCCGAGAGCGCGCTCGTGAGCGCGCGAACCGCGTCCTTTTCGGCGTGCGACTTTACCGGCTCGAAAATCAGCCACTCGTCGCCGGTCTGCTTCGAAAATTCAAACTTGCGACCTTCATACTCGGCTTGCACGGCGACCGCGTTATTGGGCCGGAATTTGATCGGCGTCTTGCCGCGCAGGTCTTTCGGCTGGCGCTTCAGATCGGGTTCGAAGTCGCGCGTGGTGAGCAGAATTTCCTGCGTGCCGGCGACGCGGACGTAGGTCTCGTTGCTGATCGCCGGTCGCTTGCCGATTTCGAGTTTGAACTCTTTGCCGGCTTTGGTCGCAATGGTGATGCTTGCCTGCGGAGGCTGGAGGCCGGCATCGGCGGCGGTGATCGCGCCGGGTGTTCCGGGGGTGATGCTGCGCGTTGATTGCAAACCGCCGAGCACGCCGGCGACGCCTTCGATCATGTAGCCTTCGACCGGGCCGGTGATCGGCTCGGCGAATTGCCACGGCTCCATCTGGCCGCTCGCGTCTTTGTTGCCGCTGCGCTCGAAGACGAATTTGGATTTGCCGGTGACCTCGACCACGACGCGCGTGACTTCGCTCGTTTCGGGTCGTGGGTCGAAGACGTACTTGGTTGCCTGCTTGGGTTTTTCAGGCTCGGGCGCGGCGGTCTCGGTGGCGGGCTTGCCGCCATAGAGAAAGAACAGACCGCCGCCGACGCAGGCGAGAATGAACAAAACGAGTGTCGTTCGCAAATTCATACGTCATCTACCTCGCGCGAATCAGAAGCGTGACAAGGCCGGTCACCGCCACCGAGATCAGTGGCAGAATGCCGACCAGAAAAATTTGACTGAACACCAGCGTGCCGTCGTTTTTGAGTTTGTCGAGCCGCGGCACGTCGCCCTGCGACGGTCCCACGGCGATGCGGTTTGAATCCTTAGTGAGCCAGTGCAGCGCATTGATGAACAGGTCGCCATTGGCCGGATAGATTCGCGCCATCGTGAGCGACCCGCCAACGAGAGCGAGACCCGCCGCGTCGATCATGTTGTCGTTGACGAAATCCTCGCTGCCGAAGACGACCAGTCGCGCATCGCCACTGGACGCGGCGGCGGCGAGCACGAGTGGCGAAGGCATGTCGTCTTCATAGCGCTGCGTGCCCTGCTTTTTGCCGAAGTCCTCGCTGACGCGCTGGATGTTGCTGAACGCCCAGACGTTTTCCGAAGCGGGGATTTCGAGCAGCGGCTCGACCGTGACGCCCGCCGGTCGCGATTCGGCTGCCGTGAGCATCAGCGGCGCGGCGGCGAGAATGCCGCCCGGCAGCGATTGCAGCGGCCGCACGATTTCGTGCTCGCTGTAACGCAGCGGTTCGGGGAAGTTGAGTACCATCGCCTGCTGCCCGCGCTGGGCCGGCATCCAGAGATTCGGCTGCTGCGGGTTGGGTTGAAAGTGCATCGCCAGATATTCGGTGCGCGGCTGAATGCCCCACGTTGCGCTCAGCCAGTCGGCGTACTCGTAACCGGCTGACATCATGGCCATTGGCCCTTGCGGCTGATTCCAACCGACCATGAAGATCGCCATGCCGCTTTGCGCGACGGCGTCGAGCACGGCTTTGCGCTGTTCGGGCGACATGCCCTGCGGACGCGGGTTCTGCTGGCTGGGCGGCGTCTGCTCGGGCGGATAGACGACGTAAATCGTTCGCTTGGCCCCTTCGATCGCAGGCGGCGTGGGCGAGGTCTGCACGTCCCAATCCTGCGTGACGAAGTTTTCGCGGGTCATCAACTCGTTCAGCTTGCCGCAGCGTGCCTGGGGCATTTGCTGTTGCATCGGGTTGAATTTGCTGAAATCGGGCGTGAGCAGCGCTTCGCCGCCCCAGCGGACGAACACCACCGCGGTTTTTTCTTTTTGCGTCAGTTTGAGCACGGCGGAGCTGACCGCTGCCTCGCCGCTGAATGCGAGTTGATCGCCATCGGGCGCGGGTGGCCGGCCATCACGCGGCTGAATCCAGACGTCATTGCCGCTGACAGCGATCGCCTCTTTTTCAGTCTCGACCAACAGGTTTTCGCCGCTTTTGAGTTCGTTGTAGACCTCGTCAAGCTTGACCGGCTTGAGCTCGCTGAGCCTCTTGAGTTGGTCATCGAGTTCGGTGATCAGCGGCGTGTAGCGATCGCGTGCGCCGGCGAAGAACGTGCGTGCGTCGGCGGTTACACCCGGCATCGATGGGCCATTGGCGCTCAGCCAGTCGCCCGACTCCTGCAGGATTTTTCGCATTTGCTCGATCTGCTGCTTCACCGCGTCGACCGCGGTTTGATAGCGCGGGATCGGGCCGGCTTTCAGTGTCGCGAGATCTTCGGAGACCGCATCGAGCGCCTTCAGTGATTCGCCGAACGCGCGGCGGACGTTCTGGACGATCGTCACGCGGTCGAGCGCTTCGTTGTTCTTGATGATCTCGTCGAGCTGCGTCAACTCGGGTTTGAGCAGGCCGCTGATTTTCTGCGATGTCTGCGGAAATGCCGCGAGCAGGTCGGCGTGCGGCTTGGCTTCATCTTTGTACGCGGGTTTCTCGGCGAGTCGCGTGAGCAGGGCTTCGACTTCCTGCGGCTGCGACTGCGGGTCGATCATCTTGGTGCTGACCTTGCCGCGACCGGCGGTTTCATAGAGGTCGAGCAAATCGGCAACTTTGTTGCGGTGCTTCTCGGCGTGCGGGCGCACTTCCTTGAGCGCGGTCGAATAGAGACCCGTGACGGTCACGTTTTCGCCCAGGTCGCGAACCAGTTGCACGGTGCGCTGGCTGAGGCTGTTCGTTCCCGCCGAGCTGACGTCCTTTTTCCAGCCGAGCCGGCCCGCGCCCCAGACGGCGAAGACCAGCACGACCAGGAAGAGCGCGCAGTTGAGAATGAACACGGCGGAATAGAGCGTGCGACGCGACGCCTGCGACATTGCCGAGCCTTGGGTGTTGCTTACCGCCATCGCTTGGACTCCACGACTTTGATGCTGAAGAAGACAAACAGGGCCGACGCGCCGAGGAAAAACACGACGCTCTCGAGCGTGATGAGGCCGCGATTGAACTGGTCGAGATGCCGTTCAATGTTGATGCGTTGGAACAGTTCGCGGGACGAGCCGTCGAGTTTCTGCACGATGAAGTTCGCGAACCAGACCATGAGCATGAGCGGCACGGTGGCGACGATCCACGCGACGATCTGGTTTCGCGTCAAGCTGCTGGTGAGAAGGCCGAAGGCGAGGAACATCGCCCCGACCAGCAGAAGGCCGAGATAAGACGCCAGCGACGCGCCGACATCCGGGCTGCCGAACATGGCCATCAGGACCAGATAGCCGACCGTGAACGCGACGATGATCGCGTAGAAGCACACGGCGGCGAGGTATTTGCCGAGCACCATTTGAAGATCGGTGATCGGCGCGGTCATCAGCGATTCGATCGTGCCGCTGCGATATTCCTCGCTGATCAGACGCATGCTGATTGCAGGCAGGACGATCGAGAGCACATACGGCGTGAACTGGAAGAAGTTTCGCAGTGTCGCCGGCTGGCCGGGGGCGAAGCTGCCGGTGACCAGCACCAGCACGCCGGTCAGCAGCAGAAACCCGGCCATGACGATGTACGCCACGGGCGAGCAGAACAGCGAGAGCAACTCGCGGTTCATGATGGTGATTGTGGATCGCATATCTTGATCAACTCCAGTGAGATCGTGAATCAAATCCGTTCGCGCCGGCTTACTCGGCGGCCTGGCCGGCGATGATCTTGATGAAGAACTCTTCGAGCGTGCCGGTCTCGCGGCGCAGCTCGCGCACCGGCCAGCCCTTCGCGGCGGCGGCACGGAAGATGTCCTCGCGTGGGTCGCTGCGAGCCGCGACGAGCGCCCGCACCCAGCCGTTGCTCGCGACCGCCTGCACATCGCTCACGCCGCCGATCTGCCGCAGGCCGGCGGTGATTTCCGATTCGCTGCCTTTGATCTCGGCGATGACGCGCGAGTCGCCGGCGATGCGTTCGCGCAGTTCGTTAGTCGTGCCGGATGCGACGATGCGACCGCGATTGATGATGACAATGCGCTGACAGGTCGCCTCGACCTCGGGCAGGATGTGGCTCGACAGGATCACGGTGTGATCCTGCGCGAGTTCGCGGATCAAGTTGCGTGTCTCGCGAATCTGCGTCGGATCGAGTCCGACCGTCGGCTCGTCGAGCACGAGAACTTTTGGATTGTGAAGCAGCGCATCGGCCAGACCGACGCGCTGGCGATAGCCCTTCGACAGCGTGCCAATCGGCTTGCGCAGCACGTCTTTGATCCAGCAGCGCGTCGCGACACGATCGATGTTCGAACTGATGGTTGCGCCGCTCAGGCCGCGAAGCTTGCCGCGGAAACGCAGGTATTCGATCGCCCGCATCTCGGTGTACAGCGGAACCGACTCGGGCAAATAGCCGATGTTGGCCCGCACGGCGAGCGAATCGTTGAATACGTCGTGCCCCGCGACGGTCGCCGTCCCGGACGTGGCCGGGTGGAAGCACGTCAGCACGCGGAGGGTTGTGGTCTTGCCCGCGCCGTTGGGGCCAAGGAAGCCGACGATCTCGCCTTCCTTCACCGAGAACGAGACGCCGTTCACGGCACAGAAGTTACCGTAGAACTTGGAGAGGTTTTGCACTTCGATCACGGGTCGATAACCCTCCCGACGATGCTTGATGAAACTGCCAATGGGCCAGGCCCCGCGTCGGCGATGTTTCGGCTCATGCCATTGAACGAACTTCGAGTTTCGCGCCGCCTCGCGGATTGCGCCGATCGCCTCGCGCACGCCAGCGCTCGGCGATTCTCAGTCGCGGGTGCCGACGGACGTCGCCGTCGGACCGCCTGAGTTGCGTAATCCTATTTTGCAACGGGCGCGTGTCAAGGGTTGTGCGTGAATCGGCGCGCGACGACGGCTACGCAGATAAAGTCCTGTCAAATAAAGAGATGTAGAGATTGGCATGCGGCAAGCGGCGAACATGCATCTGGGACGCGATACGCGCCGGAGCAGCCAAACGACTCGCAAGTGCGGTCGCAATTCGCGCAGCACCAATGTGTTGCGCACGATTGACGCGATCCAGAGAGGGCGATTGGTCCGTCCGCGCACGGTTTGCGTGTGCGATGCGTGCGCGGGCCGAAATCCGGGCGCAATCGGTCTCAAATCTTCACGTTCGCTCTGCTATACTGCCCCCGTCCTATCGATAGGAATACCGCAAGCTTGATGCTGAAGTCTCGCCGACGGATCGCGGCAGGTTATCGGCTCTGGTGGGGGTCAGGGCGGTCGCCGAGCGCGAGTTCGGAGAGGCTGCCGACCTGTTGTGAACGCGGCCCGTTTCCCGATCTGATTGAGAAGCGATCACGGAGTTTCGAATGCTCATTCTGGGAATCAGTGAACTCGACAACGACAGCGGTGCCGCCCTTTTTCGCGACGGAAAGCTCGTCGGTGCGGCCAATGAAGAGCGCTTCACGCGCCAAAAGCAGCAGCCCGGCGTGCCGCGGATGGCGATCGAGTGGCTGCTCAAGACCGCCGGCGTGACGACCAATGACCTCGACGAGATTCTGTGCGTTCGCCAGGATGTGCATAAGGAATATTCGAAAGACCAGGCCGCGCTCGACAAAGTGAAGTGGTTCGGCTTCCCGGTTCCGTTTAGTTGGCGCATCGCCAACTGGGGCGTGTGGAAATTCCGCAACTTCAAGAAGCGGCTTGAACTCAGCCGGAAGTTCAATCAGGAATTGCTCGACTGGGCCCGTGATCGCGGCGTCCCGCGCGAGAAGATCGAGCGGCCCGATCATCACCTGATGCACGCGGCGTGCGCATTTTATTCGAGCGGGTTCGACACGGCGCTCGCGTTCACGGTCGACGGCTGGGGCGATGGCAAGACAGCGACGCTTTATCGCTGCGACCACGGCAAGTTTGAACTCATTCACGAAGTCCTGCTGCCGCACTCGGCGGGTGTGTTTTACGCGGCTCTGACCAAGGCCGCCGGCTATCGCCCGTTTCGGCACGAGGGCAAAATCACCGGCCTCGCGGCGCATGGCAAGCATGACGACGAGTGCGTCGCGTTTGCCAAAAAGGGTCTCTACAACATCGGCGAATCGTTCGAGGCACCCTGCAACTATGGCAGTTACCCGTGGCTGAAAAAGCTGCTGAAGCGCAAGGGGCCGGAATTGCTCGCGTGGGCGTATCAGCATCAGCTTGAAGATGTGATGTCGAAATACGTGCAGAGTTGGGTGAAAAAGACCGGCCTGACCAACGTCTGCATGGCGGGCGGCGTGGCGGCCAATGTGCGCATGAATCAGACCATTCACGAGATTCCCGAAGTCAAGAAGACGTTCGTTTTCCCGCACATGGCGGACGGCGGGCTGGGCTGGGGCGCGGCGCGCTGGGCATGGGAACGGCACGTCGCCAAGACGCAGGGCAGCAGCTATCGCTACAAGCCCGAAAAGATTCACAACATCTACTTTGGCCCCGACTACAGCGACGAGGAAGTCGCCCGGACGCTGGACGCCGAGAAGGTGCCGTACAAGAAGCCGGCCGATCTGGAACGGACGATGGCTGAGTTGCTGGCCGACGGCGAATTGATCGCCCGATTCCAGGGGGCGATGGAGTTTGGCCCGCGGGCGCTGTGCCATCGCACGATCATGTATCAGGCGACCGACCCGACGGTAAATATCTGGCTGAATGAGCGGCTGGCCCGCACCGAGTTCATGCCGTTCGCGCCGGTGTCGCGCGAAGAGGACATGCACCTGTGCTATTTGAAGTATGAAGGAGCCGAGCATGCGTCGAATTTCATGACCATGACGTTCAACTGCACCGAACGCATGACAAAAGAATGTCCGGCGGTTGTGCATATCGACGGCACGGCCCGCCCGCAAACCGTTCGCCCCGATCTCGATCCGAGCACCTATCGGCTGCTGACCATCTATCAGGAGATGACCGGGCAGCTCGCGATCATCAACACGTCGTTCAATATGCACGAAGAGCCGATCATCTGCTCGCCGACGGACGCGATCCGCGCGTGCCGTGCGGCGCGGTTCCGGTATCTGGCGATCGGCTCGTTTATTGCCGAGTTTGACAATCCGAGCCCGCCGCAGGCGAAGGGTGTGAAGCGGTTGTAGGGTTCAGACGTAGGGTGGGCATCGCCCACCGTTTGCGTCGATTGTCGGATCGTGCCCCAAGCCGCACGATTTCGCCGCGTTGCTTGCCGCAACATGCGTCCGCTTATCATGGCGACACATGTCACGCGACTCATCCACTACTTATGTACGCGCCGGAAATGTGATCGCTCTGCTGATCGCGTTTTCGCTGCCGGTTGCGTGGTGGCTGACGCTCACCGTTGCCGGCAAGGGCGTGATTGCGGATGAAAAAGACCACCATGTCTATGTACAGCTCCTGACGCAGGGCCGCTGGCCGCAGGATTCGCCGATCTCGGTGCTGCCGGTGTTTCATCTGCTGGCGGCTGGCGCGACATTCCTACCGGGTGCTTCATTACCGGCGGTGCGGCTGTTCAGTGTCGCTGCGGCGCTTGTGCTCGTCGCGCTATCGGCGATCGTCGCAGCGCGCAACGGGCGCGCCTGCTGGGGCTGGATCGCGCTGCTCGTGATCGCCAATCCGCTCGTGCTGCCATATTGCTCGCTGGTCTATACCGACATCCTCGCGCTCACGTTGCTCGCCGGTACTGTCGTGCTGCATGCGCGCGGGGCACGTTGGCCGGCGATGGCGGTGCTGCTGCTGGCGTTTCTCGTGCGGCAGACGAGC
>JBJXFK010000331.1:0-4538 GCA_046155505.1 Phycisphaerae bacterium | reverse complement strand
CGCGCCCACTCGACGCGTCAGATCATGCTTCGCTGCGCACGGCCTTCACCAACTTGCGGAATTCGCCGCGCAAGTCGCGATCCAGCCGCGCTGCAAACGCGCTCGTCAGTCGTTTCACGCGAATCAGCCCAATGACGTCGGCGAGATCCTGCGCGCGCACGACACTACGCAGGCCGCTGCGGAGTTTCATGTTGAGCAGGTCGGGCAGAGCGGCGACGCGAATGTCGTCAATCGTCTTCGGCGCGGTTCGCAACGGCCCTGCCTGCACGGGTGTGACGAGGTGAATCGGCACGCCGGCGAGTCGAAATTCGCGTTTCGCCGAACTCCACGCGCAACCCATCGCGCGCAAGACGAGTGCAACTTCGTCGAGAGGTTCATCCGTCCAGACGTTCACATCCATCGTCGAACGCAGGTGTCCGTGCAATCCGACCGCGACGCCGCCGATGACCGCAGCGCTCAGCCCTGCCTCGGCGAGTGCGGCGGTGACTTGCCGCGCCGTCACCAGGATCGCGCTGTCGCCTTTCAGCATTCGCCAAGCCTCCAATTTGAGCATCGAAATCGTCATGCGACGTAACCTCGCGAACCATGATAGCCGCGTGATGCCCCGGGGAACCGCATCGTTGGTCAGGCGGTAGGGTGGGCATCGCCCACCGATTTCGTTCGTTTGTGAAAGCGGCAATGAACAGCCGACGGCACGCACCCGTCGGCTCAGGTCAATTTGCGCAGATTGAGCAGCAATTCCACTTCGCCCAGCATGAGGCTTGTTTGCTCGGCAATGTCGCTCGGCGAAATGCCCTGATCCGCGAGTTCCCAGACGCGGAGCATGGTGGGCGGCAGGTCGGCGGGGGGCGGGCTGGGTTCGACATCGACAGTCGGCGCAGGGGGTTCGGCGATTGACGTAATTCGCGGCCGCCGCGTTGGTAGGGTGAGGCGGTTGCCGAGGATGTGAAGTTCGATTGCGTCCGTCGTGCGGGAAACGGGAGCCGAGTCGAGGGAAACAGTTGATGTGAAACGGGAAACGGGCAGAGGGGTACTCGAAGCGCTGACTGCCGGTTCCGAATCGGAGCCGAGCGACGATTCGGCTTGCTGTTCCCCGTTTCCTGTTTCCCGTTTCCTGCTTCCCGTTTCCTGCGCGGCGGAGGCGACTCGCAAATCCGCCAACGCAATGAGCTCACGCAGCTCGCGCGACTTTTCGGCCAGCTCATCGCTCAAACGTCGTGACACTTGTTCGAACTGTTGGATCACATCCGTCGCGAGCGCCTCGGTCTCGCGCCGTTCGCGCTCGGCGATTCGCTGATCGCGGCGATCGCTGCGCAGTGCCCACTGGAGAAATTGCTGTCGGCGTGCGGCGATGACGACCAGCGCCGTCAGGCAGATCGCCGACAGCGCCAGCCAGACGAGCCAAGTCGTGTTATCCGCCTCCGCCAACATCACTTCGTCGTGCCCATCCTGTCAGCGCCTCGTGCTGCACTTCCGCCAGCGATGCGCCGGTTCGCCGTGCCGCCGCCGCGCAATCTTCGTATTCCGGCCACGCGTGCTGTCTGCTCGCGTCGCGCCGCCCGAGTTTCACGCGGATCGGCCCGAAGCGGGTTTCGACCGTTACGTGCTCTCGCGCAAGTTTCGTCCGCTCGGCGACGTGCCGCCGCACGCCGAGCGTGCCAGTTTCGCGCAGCAAAATCTGCTCGATTGCGGCGACGCTTTCCGGTTTGCACAGCACCGTGAGGAGCTGTCCGGGCCGGCCTTTCTTCATGATGATCGGCACGACGAAGCAGTCGAGCGCACCGCCGCTGAGCACTTGTTCGCACGCGTACGCGACGACCTGGCCGGTGGCGTCATCGACCTGCGTTTCGAGAACGGCGACAGTGTCGCTGGTTTCAGCGTTTGCGGCGTTTCCGCTGATCAAACCGGTTACGGCGGCGTCCGATTCGCCGATCAGGATTCGCATGATGTTCGCGCGGGTCTTGCCTTCTCGCGTGCCCGCGCCGACGCCGACCGCGATGAGCCGCATGGTCGGCGGCGTGCCGAACGACGCGGCGAGGGTGGTCATGATCGCGACGCCGGTGGGCGTGGCGAGCTCGCCGGTCTCGTCGCACGCGGCGATGGGAAAGCCGCGCAGCAGTTGCGCCGTCGCGGGCGGCGGCACGGGCATGACGCCGTGCTCGCAGGTGACGGTGCCGCTGCCGGTGGGGATGGGTGAGCAGATGATGCGATCGATGCCGAGATGCTCGAAGCCCAGGCACGCGCCGACGATGTCGACGATGGCGTCGTTCGCGCCGACTTCGTGGAAGTGGACTTTTTCGAGCGTCGAATTATGTACGGTTGCTTCGGCCTCGCCCAGTTTTTGGAAGATAGCCTTGGCGTCGCGCTTCACGCGATCGGACAGGTCGGCTTCGTCGATGATCTTGATGATGTGCGGCAGGTGGCGATGCTTCTTGCGGGCTGATTCTTCGACGGCGACGTTGACATGGGTCGCGGCGATGCCGTGGCGTTTCACTTTCTCGGCGGTCATCGTGACGCGGGGCAGTTTGAGGCGGTCGATGAGCTGCTGAAAGAGGGCCAGCGGCACGCCGGCGTCGATCATGCTGGCGAGGGTCATGTCACCGGCGACGCCGGAGAAGCAGTCGATGTAGGCGAGTTTCATGCGGAGCACTTTCCTGGTTCATGCGACCTTCGTGAGCGCTGCGACGGTGAGTGAGTATACTAAAGATGGTCTTGATGAGGTGATTCGGAGGACGCTGCGATGTTGGATCGAATCGTCGTGGACGCGCAGATTTGCCACGGTAAGCCGGTGGTGAAGGGGACGCGTACGCCTGTCAGCGTAGTTTTCGGCGCGATTGTCGCGGGCGATTCGTTTGAGCAGATCGCAGCGGACTATTCGATTGAGCGGAATGACGTCCGCGCGTGCGTTACGTTTGCGCTGAATGAAATCAACGCATCGTCATTCCGTTCCTTGGCGATTTGAAAACGGAAGTGACGGATGGCGTGTTTTTTGTTTGACGCCAGTCTGCCGAACTAACGGCTTTGGTCGATCATCAGTGTAGTTTTCATGCGAGATTGCGATGTCGAGTGAAAACTTCGACGTGATTTCATCCATGAATGCAGTAGTGTCGACCTCGCACGTCGCGATCGTCGATCTCGCTGACGAGTTGCAGGTTCAGAAGTCGTGGCTGTTCAAAATACTGAAAAAACACCGCATCGAGACCGGCAGGCGTCGTGAGTCCGAGCGAGGAAATCAAATGGTGGCGACGATCTCTGCTGCTGATGCAGAGACTATTCGTTCAGAAGTCCGCGACAGCAAACGCCAGCTCGAAGCGCCGCGCGAACAAACGGGCGATGTTGAGGGCGATAATCCGTTCGATGGCGTTTTCTACGTGTTGCAACTTGAGCCCGAGCATGACCCGGGCAGATTCAAGGTTGGATTCACAACGGACCCTGACGGGCGGCTGCGTAAGCACCGGTGTTCTGCTCCGTACGCGCGCGTGCTAAAGAGTTGGCCGTGCCGGCCGATATGGGAGCGAACGGCGATTGAATGCGCGACGCATGGACTTGAGCAAATTCACACTGAGGTATTTCGCACGGAGTCGATTGACGGAGTGATTGAACGGGGAAATCGCTTCTTCGCAGTCATGCCCAGAGTCGAACTTCTTGCCGAGTAATGACCGCTGAAGCAGTCGTCGCTCGCGACAACCGGAACTTAAAGAAAAAACGTCGTCGGCGTCGAAACGGGACGTCGCTTGAAACGGCGTGTTACTCCACTCGCTCGCGCTAGGGGTTCGGATTTGAAGCAGGGCTCCCTCACGGTCGGGGCTCGGTTCGCACGAATCAGCTCGCGCGTTTGCAAACAACTCGCGGGCGGCCATTTCTGAACTCGCTACTCGCTACTCGCTACTCGCTACTCATCACTTCGCCCGCTTGTAAAACGGCGTCGCTACCACCTTCGCGTTGATTTTGCTGCCGCGCAAATCGACTTCGATCGCCGTCCCCGGCGTCGCGTGACTCGCGTTCACAAGTCCCAGCCCCAGCACCTTGTCGAACGTCGGGCTGTGCGTGCCGCTGGTGACGACGCCGACCTGTTCGCCGCCGACGAGAATCGACGCTCCCTGGCGGGCGATGCGTTTGCCGTCGACCTCGAAGCCGACGACCTGTCGTTCGAGGCCGCGCTCTTTGACTCTGCGCATCGCCTCAGCGCCGATGAAGTCCTTGGTGAGATCGACGCACCACGCCTGGCCCGCGGTCAGCGAATCCCACTCTTCCGTCAGCTCGTGACCATAGAGGGGCATCGCGGCTTCGAGCCGCAGCGTGTCGCGCGCCCCGAGACCGGCGGGCTTGATCGGCTTGCCCATGTCCGCGGCGTTCGAAATCAATAACTGCACCGCGGCGGCCGCGACTTTGGCCGGGAAAATCGCCTCGATGCCGTCCTCGCCCGTGTAGCCGCTGCGGGCGACGTAGTATTCCATGCCCATCGCATTGCCGGTTTTGAAGTGATAGCGCTTGATGTCGCTGGCCTTGAACGGCGCGAGCTGATCGATGATGCCGAC
>JBJXFK010000263.1:0-12513 GCA_046155505.1 Phycisphaerae bacterium | reverse complement strand
CGCTTGTCGAGTTTGATGGTGTTGAAAAACTCGTGCACGCGGGAGAGGGGCCATTGGCAGATGGCGACGAGGGTGGGTGAGTCAGAATGCAGAATGCAGAATGCAGAATGCAGAACGTCTTCGCCGTCGGCACCCGCGGCCTTCTTTTCTGCATTCTGCATTCTCAATTCTGCATTCTGCGGTAGCAGTCTCACCGCCGCCGCATCGGGCCGCAGCCTTCCGCCGCGGCAGGTGAGGCAGGGGACGTCGCTGACGACGTTGTGCAGACGATGGCGGAGCGCCCAACTGTTGCGGGTGGCGTTGTCGATGGTCGGGAAAAAGCCGCGCCAGTGGAAGCGGAAAGCAGGGGCCGAGGAGTCGAGGGGTCGAGGGGTCGAGCGGACATTCGAGTCGCGTGTACTCGTTTTTCCCTTGGCCCCTTGACCCCTTGACCCCTTGGCCTCTTCCTCGCTAATCCACTCCCCCTCGGTTCCATACAACAACGCCTGTCGCGCCGCGTGCGGCCATTCGGAGAGCGGCATGTCGGCGCGGACGCCGAGGCGCTCGCAGAGCGCAACGAGCAGGCGACCGAATTGCGATTTCGGATCGACCGTGCCCCAGCCGGCGATCGCGCCGCGCAGCAGCGGCTGATCGGGTTGCACGATGATCGACTCGGCGGGGGCGCCGCGCTGAAAGCCAAGGCCCTCGCACGTTTCGCACCAACCCATTTGGCTGTTGAAGCTGAAACTGTGCGGCGAGAGGTCTTCGTAGCTGTTGCCGCACTTCATGCAGGCGAGGCGTTGCGAGAAGCGGAATTCTCTTTCAGGAAGGCACGGAGGCACGGAGGCACGAAGGCACGAAGGTGAAGACAAGGACGCGCTGTCCACTTCCCCTTCGTGCCTTCGTGCCTCCGTGCCCTCGTGCCTTTCTTCGACAATCTCCACCGCCTCCGCCACCAGCGTCATCAATCCGTTGCCCATCGCGAGCGCGTGCTCGACGCTCTCGTTGATCCGGCTGCGCGACTTGGCTTTGACGATCGTGCGGTCGGCGACGACTTCGACGCGGTGCTTGCGGCGGGCGTCGAGCGTGACGGCCTGTACGGTCTCCTGAATCACGCCGTCGATGCGGACGCGCGTGTAGCCCGAGTTTTTGAGTCGCGTGAAGAGCGTGTTGTAGGTCTCACCGTCGCCCAGCGCGACCGGGGCGAGGATCACGATTGGCGTGCCTTCGCCGAGGGCCATGACGCGATCGACGATCTGATCGACGGTCTGCGAGCCGATGGGCTGCTGACACTGCGGACAAAACGGCGTGCCGACGCGGGCCCAGAGCACGCGCATGTAGTCATAAATCTCAGTGATCGTGCCAACGGTTGAACGCGGGCTTTTGCTGGCAGCCTTTTGCTCGATGCAAATCGCGGGCGAGAGGCCCTCGACATGCTCGACGCGCGGCTTCTGCATTTGGCCAAGAAATTGCCGCGCATATGCCGAGAGCGATTCGACATAGCGGCGATAGCCTTCGGTGAAAACCGTGTCGATCGCGAAGCTGGTCTTACCCGAGCCGGAAACGCCGGTGCAGACGGTGATCTGGTCGCGCGGGAATTCGATGGTGAGGTCTTTGAGGTTGTGCTCGCGCGCGCCGCGGACGAGGACGCGGGAAGAAGGGGCCGAGGGGGCGAGGGGGCGAGGGTCCAAGGGGAGGATCTCGCCGGACGGCCTTGCGGTTGCGCTTTTTTCCTCGTCCCCTTGGCCCCTTGGCCCCTTGGCCCCTTGCAAGTACTCCCGCAACGCCACACCCGTATGCGACTCCGCGACGGCGCACAGATCCTCCGGGGTTCCCTCGGCAATGACGCGGCCGCCGCCTTCGCCGCCTTCGGGGCCGATGTCGATGAGCCAGTCGGCGGTTTTGATCACGTCGAGGTTGTGCTCGATCACCACGACCGAGTTGCCGGCATCGACGAAGCTGTGCAGCACGACGAGCAGCTTGCGGATGTCCTCGAAGTGCAGGCCGGTGGTCGGCTCGTCGAGGACGTACATCGTGCGGCCGGTCGGCTTTTTCACGAGTTCGCGCGCAAGTTTGATGCGCTGCGCCTCGCCGCCGCTGAGCGTGGTGCTGGGTTGGCCGATTTTCAGATAGTCGAGGCCGACGTCGTGCAGCGTGTCGAGCATCGCGCGAATGCGCGACTGGCTGTCGAAGTGCTCGATCGCGGTTTGCACGTCCATCTCAAGAATGTCGGCGATCGACTTGCCTTTGAACTGAATTTGCAGCGTCTCGCGCCCGAACCGTTTGCCCTCGCACACCGGACATGTGACCCAAACATCGGCGAGAAAGTCCATCTCGATCTTGTTCGAGCCATTGCCCTCGCACGCCTCGCAACGCCCGCCGCCTTTCGGCCCCGCGGCCACGTTGAAACTGAACCGTCCCGGCTTGTAGCCGCGCAGCTTGGCGTCGGGCAGCTTGGTGAACAGGTCGCGAATTTCGTCGAACACTTTGATGTACGTCGCCGCGTTACTGCGCGGCGTGCGGCCGATGGGTGTCTGATCGATGGCGATGATTTTGTCGAGATGCTCGATTCCCTCGATGCTGTCATGCACGCCGGGCGTGGAAAGCGCGCCGTTCAGGTCGCGGGCGAGGGCGTCGTGCAGGATGTCGTTGATCAGCGAGCTCTTGCCACTGCCCGAAACGCCGGTGACGACGACAAACCGTCCGAGTGGAATCGATACGTCGATGTTCTTGAGATTGTTGTGCCGCGCGCCGCGAATGGTGAGCCATTGCAGTTCGGCGGGTGGTGCGGCGGCGACGACCTGCTCAACCGGCGCGGGCGTAGCGGAGCGCTTTGGTGGTGCGTTCTTCGTCGCGCGCTGCGTTTTCACGTCATCCCCACGGTGAGAGCGCCCGTGCGTCCGAACACGGGCCGAACATTATAGCGGGTGAACGGGCCGGGTTGCCGGATTGCGACGTATCGGGAATATCGCCGCGCGCCCAGTGGTTGTGGCTGACGGCGACCGCATTCGCGGGTAGCCTTCGGGTCATGGTGCGAGCCGCATCTCTCAACACAAAGGAGTCTGCGTATGTTTGGACGAACGGCAGTGGTCGGGCTTGTTTCGATTCTGGTGGCGTCGATCGCGCACGCGGGCGGCGAGTGCTGCAAGAAGGCGGCGGCCGCCGACGCATGGTGCGGCGACTGCAAGGTCGGCTTTGTCGCGGGCGAAGAGATGAAGTCGCAGAAGCTGCATGACGCGATGAAAGGCACCGAGGTCAAGGAAGCGCCCAAGTGCGCCGACTGCAAGGGCATGGCCGAAAAGGGCGGCTGGTGCAGCAAGTGCAACGTCGGTCTGGTCGGCGGCAAGAGCTACAAGTCGAAGTTCGCGTTCGTGCTGGCGCGCGGCATGCGCGTCGCCGTAGCGGATGTGAAGTGCGACGCGTGTAAAAAGAACCTCGGCGGTCACGGCTGGTGCGATGCGTGCAAAGCCGGCGTGGTCGGCAACGAGGTTTTCAAGGACAAAGCGCAGTATGACGAAGCGGTGAAGGCGCACGAAGTGCTCGAAACCGCGATCAAGGCGTCGGCCAAGTGCGACGGTTGCGCAGTTGCGATGGTCAGCGACGGCAAGTGCGAGCCATGCAAGGCGTCATTCAAGGACGGCAAGCCGGTTGCGGCGGCGAAGCCGTAACACGCTGGTCGTGCGATTCTGCAAATGACGCGAGGCCCGCGCGTGCTGCTAGATGGCACATGCGGGCCTCACGCGTTGGTCATTTTGCCTTCTCGCGTTCGGCGCGTTGCATCGCCCGCTCGTCATCGCGTTTCTTGAGGTCTTCGCGCTTGTCGTGCAGTTTTTTGCCGCGGCAAAGGGCGAGGTCCACTTTCACAAGGCCGCGCTCGCTGAAGTGCAGCCCGAGCGGGACAAGAGTGAGTCCCTTCTGCGTGACTTTGGATATCAGACGTTTGATTTCGGCCCGGTGTAGCAGCAGTTTGCGCTCGCGGGTCTGCTTGTGTTGCGCATAACCGGCTTGCGGGTAATGATTTATGTTCATGTCGATGAGGAACGCCTCGCCCCCGCGCAGCAGGCCATACGCCTCCTCGAGCGACACCTGACCGGCCCGTAAACTCTTGACTTCGCTGCCGGTTAGGGCGATTCCGGCGACAAATTCCTCCAGCACTTCAAAACGGTGCAGCGCGCGCCGATTCTTGATACGCGGAGGATTGGATGGACCTTTCGACATAAGCAAAGTAGAGTCTACTGGAGGCACCGCCCGACGCAACGCGGATTCATGGAGGAATCGCCCGCGGGCCGTGTCCACCTGCAACCACCAGCACCGCTGAGTGTATGTAGAGGTGGCCGATGAACGATCGAGAACTCGGCGACGCCGACCGTGGCGCAGCGCGAGAAAACGAACGCAGGCTGATCGCCCGTGCCAAGCGCGGACAAGCGGACGCGTTTCGTGGAATCGTCGAGGCGTACAAGGAACGGCTCTTCGCATTTGTCTGGCGGACGGTGCGCAATCACCACGAAGCCGAGGACATTTGCCAGGCGACATTCGTGAAGGCGTTCGAGTCGCTGGCGAGCTACTCGGAGACGTATGCCTTCAGCACGTGGCTGTTCACGATCGGTTATCGATTGTGCCTGAATACCCTGCGCAAGAAGCGGGCGCATTCGGGCGAGACCGATTTTTCGCTCATCGGCAGCGGCGATCTCGACGTCAGCATGTCCCTCGCGGGCAGCGAAGAGGCGAGTCGTTTGCGGCGGATCATCTGGGACGCGGTGGACAAGCTGTCGGCGGCGCAGAAGACGGCCGTGCTGCTGTTCTATCGCGAGGGTAAGAGCTGTCAGGACATCGGCGTCGTGCTCGGCATTCCGGCGGTGACGGTGAAGAGTCACCTACACCGCGCTCGCGAAAAATTGCGGGAATTGCTGGGGGCCGAACTGGTTGAAGACTGGATGGAAGTGCGGAACTTGAGCGATTCGGGGACGGCCTGATTCGCGGATTCGACAGAGATGAGCGCACCATGAACTGCGTGGAAGCCGAACAACTTTACGATGCGTACCTCGACGGCGAGCTGGGCGGTTCGCTGCGGCTCGAGTTCGACGCACATCGGTTGCGCTGCCCGCTGTGCCAGCAGAAGCTGGCCATGCTGGAGGCATGCGAGCAGATCATCGCCGGCGATCGGCGCACGCCGGCGCTTTCAGACGATTTTACTGATCGCGTCATGGCCCAGATCGCCGGGACGCGCGTCACGCCGCAGCCGCTTTCGATGCGCCGGCTCTATGTCGGCATCGGCGGCGGGTTGAGCGTTGCGGCGGCGGTGGCGCTCGTGTTCATGCTGCGCCCGGCGCTTGATGCGCCGATCCCAGGCGACGATCGTTCTTCGACGCTGGTCGCGGGCAAGACCGACGACAGCGGAAAGCCGGCGATCTCGACCGAACTCGCGAAGGCGATGGAAGACAAGACCGGCATCGAGTTGCAGGACTACATGCGGTCGAAACTCGACACGGTCGGCACCGCCGGGCGAAACATCGTCCGCGACGTGCGGCAGTTGCCGAGCCTGGCCGTTCACATGGCCCTCGCCGGTGAGATGAACGACATCTCCCCGCTGAATCCGCTAAGCTGGATGTTCGGCATTTCTGATCAGGACAACGGCGAAGATCAGGATGCGTCGGACGAGAATGGCCGCTACTCGCTCTAACTGGCGGCGCGATTTTGGATTTTGTCCCGGCGCGCCGGGATTGGATTTTGGATTGAGCATCACGCGCCAGACTCTCACGCATTGCCGGTTGTTTATCGGCGGTGCGACGGCGATTCTCTGCACTGTCACATCATTGGTCGGCGTGCGTCCGACGTACGCTCAAGAATCATTCGCTAAGCACGTTCCCGCCGACGCCGGTTTCTTCGTCGAAGTGCGCAAGGGCGAAGACCTGCTGACGCTGCTCATGCAGCCTCAGCTTTGGACGACGCTCGCCGAGATCGCGGGCCAACCCGCGCAGATCGAAGAAGCCGAGCAGTGGCGCAAGCGCATCGTGCGCACGGTGAAGATGGAACCGGCCGAGGCGATTCGCGTGCTGCTGTCTGAGCAGGTGGCGTTCGTCGGCGACGGCCTCGGTCGCTCGCAGGACGGCGTGATTTACTGTCGCCCGCGCGGCCGCGGCGTCAAGCAGCTCATCGAAACCTGGCAGGCGCGGCCGATCGGCGATCCGCGGCTGGGCAAGGACGTGTTCGAATTGCCGGGCCGCATCGGCGTGGCGACGATTGACGATGCGCTGCTCATCGGCGATGCCAATCCGCTCGACGGCACGTTTCGACGCTTCGCCGCACCGCGGGCGGCGGATCGCAAATCGCTGAGTGATGACGCGACCTATCAATCGCTACTGAAGCGCGTGCCGTCGAATCCGGATGGCGTGCTGTTCGCCCGATTCGCCTCGGCGACTACTTCACGACCTGCCGGCGCGAGCAGGCAAGCGTCGCGGCCGGTCGCGCTGACGCCGATCGATGCGGCGGATGCGTTTCTGCTGGCCCTGCATCGCGACGGTAACAAGCTGCACATCACCGCGGTCGCCGCAACGCCGCCGAGCGTCGAACTGCCGCGCGGGCCGCGGGCGAGCGAACGGCTGATGGATAGTGTGCCCGACGATGCGCTGGGTGTGTTCGAAGGCACGACCGATTTTGCAAAGCTGCTCGATCTGCTCGATCGATTGCCCGCGCGAAATCCGCTGCGGCTCGCGGCACGCCTGCCGAGCCAAAGCGACTTGGTCAGCGGCTTTGCGAGCACGCTCGAGGGGCCGTTTTGTTTTGCAGTCGGGCGCGGCGAAACCCCGACAAGTCAGCCGACATCGCGACCGGCCGCGCCGCTGCCGGCGGTGGCGATTTTGCTGCGCGTGCGCGACGCGGACAAAGCCGAGTACGAATTCGATCGTCTGGTGGATGCGTGCGTGGCCGCAGGCAACATTTTGCAGCTTGGCCGAGGCAAGCCCGAGATCCCGGCGATTGAAATTGAAAAAGGCGAGCGCGGCTCGATCTACTCGCTCGACTTGTCACAACTGATCAGCGGGCGCGATCTCGGCGAGCGTGTGCCGCTGCGCCTGGCTTGGACGGTTGATCGCGGCGTACTGATTTTCGCCACCGATGCGTCATGGCTCCGGCGAATTCTGACGCAGCGCGGCGATGGTCCGTCGAAACTCGCACAGCGGTTCGCTGGCGTGCGCCCCGCGATCAACGCCGACAGCCAATCGCTGCTGGTCGCCGACGGTCGGCGGGTGCAGGCGCTGACGAGCGATTGGCTCGAATACCTGAAGGTCGCCGCGCCGGACATGTTGAAGAGCGATTGGTGGAAGCTCGCGCCGCCGCCGGGCGGGCGCGTACGCGTGGGCGTCGATGTCGATCAGAATTCGCAGGATCGCGTGCTGACCGTGCGCAGCGTCATCGCGGGCGAGGCAGCAGACGGGCGGCTGCGCGTGGGCGACGTGATTACCGGCTGCAACGGCAAGCCGTTCGCGACGACACAGCCGATCAGCGAGTATCGCACGGGTTTGAAGCAGCGGCCGCATTTCAATCGGTTTGATCTGCTGATCGAACGCGGCGGCTCGCGCATGGCGGTGTCGCTGCCGTTGCCGCTGCTCGATCCGATTCAAACGCTGCGACGCATCGCGGCGATCGGCGAGATCGTGGGCAGCGTGGCGTATCACGAAGATTGGTCAGACCCTGCGGGGCCGCGCGGGCATGTGACGATCGAGTTGCGGGCAAGCAAGTAACGATCATCATTGAGTGTTGCGAGAAAAGAAGAGACCGGCCGATCGGCCGGTCTCTTCGCGTTAAACGTCAAGCTTTGTCTGCGATTTACGAACCGAAGTTCGCGAGCAGCGTGGCGAGATCGGACAGATCCGTATCGCCATCGCCATCCACGTCGCCCGTGCAACCGCCGCCAGTGCAGCCGAACGCGCTGAGTTGGGTCGCGAGGTCGGTCAGTTCGACCGTACCGTTGAGGTCGAAATCGCCCGGTGCCGCTGGAGCGCGCAGGGCGATGGTGTTGTCCTGATTCGGCGACGACTTGAACGTGCTCACCGTGACGGTTCGCGTCACCGGCGGGCGATTGGCCGTGAACCAGAAGTTGTACATCGTGCCCCAGCGGATGGCGTTGGCGTTCACGTTGGTCGCGAAATCCTGCGCCGTGGCGAAACGGACGCTGTTGCCGTTGTTGGCGAACGTCCACGGATCATTGTTGTAAATTTCGCCCGAGTGCCAGAACGGGGCGCTGAAGCCATTACCGGTGACGGTCATGCCAGCGCCAGTCGGAACGGTGAGCGCGCCGCCCGCGAGATCGCTGTTGAGGTTGCAGATCGCGTAGTCATAGAGCCACTGGCCACCGCCGAGGTCGGTGACCTTGGTACACATGTGGAAGCGGCCTTCGCCGGGGACGTTGAGCAGGTGGTCTTCGACGCGTGTGTCGAGCGCACCGGCGTTTCCGAACGCACGCCACGTGCTGATCGCCGGTGCGTAGTTCGACGCAGTGCCGACGAACGACGTATTGCCGCTCGCGTCGACTGTGACGCGGCGATAGGTAGCGTTGTTCATCCAGTTTCCAGCCTGGGCGTCACGCTGCGATGCATAGACGCCTTCGAAGAACCAGAGTGCGCCGGCGTAGGTAGTCGTACTGATATCAGCCGTGCGAACCTGCAGGCGACGGTCGATGACCGTGCCGGTCGAAGTTCCCACGATCGGGCCGAACGCACCGTTGTAGGGATTGATCGCCGATCGGCGCTGCAGTCGCGATTGGCCGCCGTTCCAGCCGGAGCCATAGACGTCGAGGCAACCCACGCCGAGTTGCTGGCCGCCGACGCCGTTGCAACTCGGGGCGCACATTGAAGCTGTTTGGGCTCCGGCGCAGCACGCCGTCTTGACCCAGCTCTGTCCGATCTGCATCAGCCGGCCGTTGTGCAGGCGATACATATTCATCGACAGGCCGGGAGCCGCGTTGTTCGTCCATTCGAGATTCTGGTCGCCGATGTTGCATGTGTGGCTGCCGATCGCGTAGCCGCGAATCGAGCCCAGCACACCGTAGTTTGACACCGACTGAATGTCGCGCAGTGTCACGTCGGCACCGGCGCGGTTCGTGATCGGCGGCTCATTCGCGGACGGCATCGTGTACATCTGCTGAAGGGATTCCAAATCCATCAGCGTCGTCTGGCTCGACGTCATATGCGCAGACAGTTCAAGACCCCCGACGACCTGATCCGCGATACCCGGCCGATTGAGCTCCTGCGCCAACATCGGGCTGACACGTAGCGCACCGGCGTTCATCGTCAGAACCTGTGCGGTCGAGTCATACGCGAACGCCGACCCGGTGATCTGGAAATAGGCGCGACCGCTCGTTGCGGAGTAGATCGTGAATTCGTGTTCGGCGAAGATGTCGCCCGCAGCGACGATCTGCAAGTCGCCAAGCTGCACGGATGCCGCGCCCGCAGCGCTGATCGATTGCGGAGTCGAGAATTCAAGCAGCCCAGCGAGCACGCGATGCGGCTCGTTGTCGACGAACGACAATTCCAACGGCTGGGCGACCGCAAATTGCGTCGGCAGCGTCGGCGCGCTCGCGTCGAGGCCGAGCGAGGCCAGCAATCCGCGATCGAACGTAATGCCGATCGTGCCTCCGGTGCTGATCATGTTGTCATAAACGACCGTCTGTGACCATGCGGCTGGGGTGAGTGCTGCGGCGGCGGTGATGCCGGCGCAAAGCGACATACGAGTCCACGATGTGGCCATTCTGTGCGGACCTCCCACGAGAGATGTGTTGTTTGCGCGCCGCAGTTGCCGACGAAAATCGCACAACGTTGGCGGCTTACCCGAACTGATCATCGCAGCATAGCCCGGTTCGGGCGGTCGTGCCAATGAAATTTTCGGACAGTGCCGAAATTGAAGGTGACGGGTTATCGGCAACGGGTTTGAGTGATAGGGACATGGAACACCGCGGCCCTCCGTGGTTTCCTGTACGCCCATGCATGCCGACACGAACGGCCGTTGGCATGGCACCCGCCCAATTCGCCGTTGGAAATACTTGCCTCGCAACGCATAATACCCAAGCAGGCACGGACGCCGAGGCAAACCATCGGCTGCGCAGCGAGGCAGGAACCATGCTCTACGCGGCTCTCACATTTTGGATCATCGTCATCGTCTTCGCGGCTTGGGGCGTTCACACGCTCTGGAGCGACATGGTCAAGCCGCGCGTGGTGAACGCCGTGCTGCTGCCCGGCACGCTCGTCGCGCAGCTTGGGCATGTGCTCGGATTGCTCATCACCGGAAATTCGGTGCAAAACACGACGCTCATGGGCGACGACGAGCGCGGCGAGCCGCAATCGGAAACGCCCGAGCAGAGCCGCGTCCCGGTGGTGGGGCCGATTTTGACCGGGCTGCTGCCGCTCGTCGCGTGCTGCGGCTGTCTGTACATGGCGGCGTACTGGTGGGGCGGCAGCGTGCTGAGCGGCATGATGCAGCAGGCGGCGGTGCAGGTGCCGCAGGTGTTGCCGACGACGCTGCCCGCGGTGTGGGAACTGCTGCGAACGCTGATTACGGTTAGCGAGACGATGCTCAATTCGATTATTCGGGCCGATCTGGCAAATTGGTCGACCGTGCTGTTTCTCTATTTGGCTGTGTGCCTGACCGTGCGCATGACGCCGATGGAGGGGAACCGTCGCGGGGCGCTGGCGGCGATTTTCTTCGCGGGATTGATCGTCGCTTTGCTCGCGTCATTTTCGCCGCGGGTGCAGACTTTTTTGCAGTCGAGCTGGCCGATCCTGAGCTTTGCGGTGGGGATGCTGCTGTTTCTGCTGATGGTGTCGCTCGTCGTGCGCGGCGTGGTGGGGCTGGCGCGCGTGCTGGCACGGAACGAATAGAACGACGATGTCGAAGGATGAAGGCCGAGAGCCGGACGCGTGCGAGCATCCGACCTCCGACCTTCGGCCTTCAACTTTGGACCTTTGACCTTTCGAACTATCGGCCGAAATTTGCGAGCAGTTGGCTCAGGTCGCTGAGGTCGGTGTCGCCGTCGCCGTCCACGTCCGCCGCACACGCACTTGCGCATCCGAAATCCGAAAGCAGCCTCGACAAGTCGGTCAGGTCAACGTCCTCGTCGCCGTCGAGATCACCGGATAGCGGCGGATCAGGTCGGGCGAACCACGGGGCGGCCAGCGGCGATGTGAGCATGAAATCCAGCAGCAGATCGCCGACTTTCTCCTCGCCGCTGGGCGAGGGATGCACGCCGTCAGCCTCGACGTCGACGCAATCCCACGTCAGTCCATCGCTGCGCGGCGTGGTGCCGTCGGTCCAGAGATATGGGCCCCAGACGAGCATCGGGGCGACGGTGGTCGGGTCGAGATCGCCGGCGCGCGGGTCGATTCCCTGGCCAGCGGCCTGGCGAATCTGCGCCTCGATCAGCCACTTCACGCCGAACGCCGATTCATAGGCAAACGGCTCGGGGTTCAGCGTGCCTTCGGCATAGCCGCCGTAGGTGCGACTCGACAGGTAGATGATCTTGAGATTCGGGTAGCGCGTTCGCAGCGTGCGGCTGATGTTGCCGAGCTGCGTGAGTAGCACAAAAGCGTCGGCGGAAGGGTCGGGAAGCGACGCGGTCGGGTTGCGATTCGCGAGCTTAACCCACGCCGCCTGCACCTGAGCCTCGCTGAGCCCGCGGTTTTGAAGGAGGTTGTTGATGCGCACATAGTTGGCGTGCGTGGGCGACTCCCAGTCGGGGGCGGCTTGCCCGCCGGCGGCTCCGTCGACGATTTCGAGCCAGGTGTGATTGACGGCGACATCGGTCGCGGCCTGTCCGCCGAAGCTCCACGGGCGACACGTCGCGCCGCCGCAGAATTCCTGGGTCGTGTTCGACATGCCGATGGACAGCATGACATATTTGCCGGCGGGGTTTGGCAGTCCGGCGGGGCTGAGTGGGCGGATGTTCTGAGCGGCGGTGCGCGCGGCCTGGAAGTGTGCTTGCGGCGGCACGTTCAAGCCGCCCGGATAGAGTCCGCCGGCGAATTGCCCAAGATATTGACCGGCACCGAGGTCGATGATCGGGATGGCCCCGGTGGACGTGTCGGCACAGTCCGCGGCCAAGGCCAGCGGACCGGGCGTCAGCATCAGTAGCGTAGCAAGCAAAACCGACGTGCGTGTGCAAGCGTACATGGGGTCCCCTTTTGGACTTCCGGCGCACACGAATTGAGACGTGCTGCCGGCAATGTGTATTGAGGAGAAACGCCGCGAAGTGACGATGATTGCATTCATGTCAAGCGACCGGCGGCGCGTTTGCGCCGTCGGTCGCAAAAAGTGAGTCGAATTTGTGGCGCGAGGCGAGATTGGGCGGCGCGATGGTTACGTCAGTTCGGTGAGGATACGAACGAGAAGCGCCAAATCGGTGATGTCGACATCGCCGTCGCCGTCGAGGTCGTTCTTAGAGACGACGCCAGGATCGGACGAACCGTAGGCATCGACGAGCACTTCGAGATCCTGCTCGTTGACCGCGCCGTCGCCGCTGGTGTCGCCGTCTTCCAGCGTGAGCGT
>JBJXFK010000309.1:0-8073 GCA_046155505.1 Phycisphaerae bacterium | reverse complement strand
GGTATGCGGCTATCCTCTCGTGGCTTTGCGAGGTTGCGATGGCGGAGAGCGCATGGATCAGCAGACGCATGACGATGTAATTGTGGCTCGCCCGGTGGAATTGCCGATTGCACGCTCGCGGGTGGGCGAATCGGCGATCGGCGAATTGCGGCCCGATGTTTCGCGGCTGGCGATGCTCGATCCGCGGCAGCTCTCGCCGCGCGGCGCGATGCTGGACTTTTGCATTCTGCTGATTGCGGGCGTGATGGTGCATTACCTGCCGCCGCTGATGATTTTTCTGGCGACCGGCGATCCGTTTGCGGGCATGGCCGAGCGTGGGGCGGGCATCGAGGGGGCCGAGGCGGCGGTGGTGGCGGGCAAGTGGATCGAGCTACTGCTGATCGCTGCGTTCGCGGCGTACTTTGTGTTGCGCAATGGGCTGACGACGCGGAATCTGGGGCTGCATTTCGATTCGCCGGAGCGTCAGCTTGGGTGGGCGGTGCTAACGCTGATCGGTGGATATGCGTATCTGATCTTGTCGGCGATGTTTTTTCTGGCGGGGCTGATGCTGACGGGCAGTGTGGAGAGCGAAACCAAGCAGCGGATGGAATTCATGAAGCAGTTGCCGATCGACAGCATGGGGCACACGGTGCTGCTGCTGATCGCGGTGGCGTTTCACGAAGAGTTGCTGTTTCGCGGGTTGATGCTGCCGCTGCTGAAGCGAGCGACGGGGCATTGGTGGTCGGCGGTGCTGATTTCGTCGTGCATTTTCGGGACGCTGCATTTCACGCAGGGCGTGATGGCGATGGCGCAGATCACGGGGCTGGCGGTGGTGCTGAGTTTGTTTTTTCTCTGGTCGCGGAGCCTGCTGGCGGTGAGCATCGCGCACTTCGCGTTCAATTTTTTGCAGATACAACTGATGAAGGTGTTTCAGGATCTCGCGCCGGAGCTGATGCCGACCGGCAGTGCGCCGGTGGCGACGTGGTGACGCGCGTGAATTCGCGCGGGGAGCATCGGCGTCCCGCCGGTGCGAACCATTTTGGAAACCGGCCGAAGGCCGACGCTCCCCGTCGTCGCGGGCGGCGACACGCAGAGATCGTGCCGTGCGTAACTGCGAGACTACAGCGCGAAAATGCGAATGGTTGCGAGCACGACGGCCAGCGCGAGAATCGTGGCGGCGGCGAGCCGGGCGGCCATCTGACGCTCTTCGGCGCGGCGGGTGGTCTCGACCATGCCCATCGTCAGCGGGCGCTGGTCGCCGTGCTGCTGCTGGGCGATGAGCAGGTGCGTGTGAAAATCGGAGAAGCCGCGGCGACGCCCTTCGGCGAGGATGCGCTGGCGCTGCGTGAAGCGCAGCAGTCCTTCTTCGAGCGATTCGTCGATCAGGCGCTTGAGCGATTCGGACGCGCTCAAGCCGTCGGTCAGTTCGGTCGATTTCAAGGATACGACGCGTAGCGCCGGGGCCGCCGGCGGCGACGCATGTGCGGTTTGTGCGGCGTAGGCGCGGCGCGCCTGCGCTTGCAGATTGCGAATGGACATCCTGGTGCCCTCACTCAAGCAACCTTAGCGCGGCTGCGCACGATTTCCAAGCTGAAACCGCTGAATTCATTGTAAAAAGAAACGCGGCGCAGAAGCTGCGCCGCGTCGTCCGCTAAAAACTGCGCTGTGCCGAGATACCGCTCGGCTACTGTAGCAGATGCTCTTTGTAGAACATCATGTAGAGCACCTGGGCCAGATCACGATTGGGTTTTTTCTGAAAGCCGTGGCCTTCGTCGAGTGCGTTGGCGAACCAGACCGGGCGTTTCAGATCGCGCATTTTCTTGACGATCTGCTCGGCCTCGAACACTTTCACGCGCGGGTCGTTATTGCCGTGCACGACGAAGAGTGCTGACTCGATCTTGTCGGCGTTGCGCAGCGGGCTGATCGCTTCCAGCACTTTTCGCACTTCGGGCACGCGCTCGTCGCCGTACTCGGCGCGGCGCAGATCGCGACGATACTCGCTAGTGAGTTCGAGGAACGAGACAAAGTCGGCGATGCCGACGATGTCGATGCCGGCGCGGATGCGCTTGGGATAATTCTTCAGCGAGGCGAGCACCATGTAGCCGCCGTACGAACCGCCATGCACGGCGACGCGGGTCTTGTCTAGCTCGGGCTGCTTCTCGATCCAGTCGAGCAGCGCGCCGATGTCCTTGACGCTGTCCTCGCGCAGCACGCCGTTGTCGAGGCCGTGGAAGGTCTTGCCGTAGCCCGTGCTGCCGCGGACGTTTGGGGCAATGACGCTGACGCCGAGTTCGTTGGCCCAGAGCTGGATCGTGTTCGTAAACGTCGGCGAAAACTGCCCTTCGGGGCCGCCGTGGATCATGATGACCACGGGTCGAGGGCCATCGCCTTTGCCCTTGTAGTAGAAGCCGGAGATTTGGCGCGGCTTGCCGTCCGTGCCTTTGTCGAAGGTGGGCCAGCGGATGATGGTGGGCGCGACGAAGTTTGATGCATTCAGGCCGCCGATTTCGCTTTCGGTCCAGCGCGTGATTTTGCCTTCGGGGAAAGTCGCGGTGAACGCCTCGCCGGGGAATGTCGCGGCGTCGGCGGTGAAGCCCAGCACGCCGCCCTTGAGATTGAATCGCAGGCCGCTGAGCACGCAGGGCGGCAGGCCGGTGTTCACTTCTTTCGCGCCGTTGCCCCACGCGTCGGCGAAGTAGAGCTTGGAAAGGCCGTCCTCGTTGACGACATATGCGATGCCATTGCCGGCGGGATCGACGGCGACATCCTCGATATCCCATTCGATCTTGGGCGTCAGGCAGCGCCACTCGCCGAAATCGACTTTGAGCTGATAGAGCTTGCGAAACTCGCCGTCGCGGTCGGTCGTGATGTAGATCGACTTGCCGTCGGCGGACCAGGTCGCCCCGCCATAATAGGCCGGCGGATCGTCGGGCGTGATCTGCGTGTTCTGGCCGCTGGCGACGTCGACGATGAACCAGCGCGTCTGGCGTTCGCTGATGTAGTTGAGCACGAGCAGCTTGGACTCGTCGGGCGAGAACTCGGCGGGCGTGTAGCTGCCCTCGACCTGCCAAAGGATTTTTGCCGCGGGCTGGTCGAGCTGGCGCAGGTAGACGTCCATGTTCTTGCCGTCGCGTGCGTTGTTCGAGAACGCGATGCGCTTGCCAGAGCGGGCGACGACGAGCGACTCGTGACGCGACTTGCCGTCGGTGAGCATGGTGTGCCGACCGGTGGCGAGATCGAGCGTGTAGTACTGGAAATTTTCGTTGCCGCCGATGTCTTTGGCGAAAATGATCGACTGCTGATTGGTGCCGGGGAGAAAGCCGCCGCTGTTGACGGGTTCGTCGAAGAAGGTGATTTGTTTTCGCGCGCCGAGCGGCGAGCGGACGTGGTGCAACTGATTCGTGTTGCCGAAGCGGGTGGAGACGATGATGCTCGATCCGTCTTCGGAGATGCCGGAAAGGCCGGCGCGGCGGAATTCGAGGTAGGGCAGGACTTGTTTTCGCATGCCGTCGTCGATCGCCGGCACGCCTTCGAGCACCATTTGGCCGATTTGCTGCTTCTGCACGTCCTGAGCGGCGGCGATGGCCGCCAGCGAGATGAGCAGGAGCGACGTGACGACTCTACGCATGCAATTCTCCGTTGCCGCTGAGGCTGTGAAAGTCGAGCTAACGCGCGAGGCGAGATGATACATGGACGGTCGGCGTCGCGAAATCCGGTCTGAGTGGGGAGATTTTGCCACAGACGGCACAGATGCGCACAGATGAAGAGGGCGGTGATTCACCGCTGTCTTCCATCCGCAAGCGATTCGCGGGTTTTGGCGTCTTGCGTCGAGACTGGAATTATCGCGATGATTTTGCCTTCTCTCGGTGCTCCTCGGCGCTCTCCGTGGCAGCCGCAATTCTCCGCTGTTACGATCTCGGCACGCGTTTAGGCAAGCGGAGGTGCTGCGGACATGAATGAGAAGACCAAACTCTCGACAAGAGTGATTCACGCCGGCCAGGATCCCGACCCGACGACGGGGGCGACGATTCCGCCGATCTATGCGACGAGCACGTACACGCAGCAGGCTCCCGGCAAGAACAAGGGTTATGAATACGCGCGCGGCAATAATCCGACACGCAACAACTTGCAGTCGGTGCTCGCGGCGATTGAGGGCGGTGCGGCGGGCATGAGCTTCGGGTCGGGTATGGCCGCGACGACCGCCGTGTTCATGGCCATTTGTCGGCCGGGTGATTCGGTGGTCGCGTATAGCGATATGTATGGCGGCACGTATCGGCTGCTCGAACGCGTCCTGCGACCGTGGGGGTTGGTGCCGCGATATTCAGACAGTAACGAGCCGGCGAAAATCGCGGAACTCGTCGATGACACGACGAAAATCGTCTGGATCGAAACGCCGACTAATCCGATGTTGCGGCTGCTGGATATCGCGGCGGTCACGCAGGCGGTGCGGGCGCGGGCGGCGAAGAGCGGGACCAAGCCGCTGACGGCCAAGGGCGGGTCGCCGATGGATCACGAGCTGGGCCTGCAAGTGGTCGTGGACAACACGTTCGCCACGCCGGCCTTGCAGCAGCCGATCGCGCTGGGGGCTGACATCGTGGTGCATAGCACGACGAAATATCTAGGCGGGCACTCGGATGTCATCGGCGGGGCGGTGATCACGGCGAAGGCTGAGACGATGCTGCCGATCAAGTTTTACCACAACTCGGCGGGTGGCGTTTCGGGGCCGTTTGATTGTTATCTCACGCATCGCGGCGTGAAGACGCTGGCGGTGCGCATGCGGCAGCATTGCGAAAATGCCCAGAAAATCGCTGAGTGGGCCAGCAAGCAGAAGGGCCTGAGCAAGGTCATCTATCCCGGATTGCCGAACCACCCAGATCACGCGCTGGCCAAGCGACAGATGAGCGGCTTTGGCGGCATGGTGACGATTGTGTTCGAGAATGGGTTTGAGCCGGCGAGCAAGTTCATGTCGAGCACCAAGCTATTCTCCTGTGCCGAGAGTTTGGGCGGTGTGGAGTCGCTGGTGAATCACCCGGCCGTGATGACGCACGCGAGCATGCCGCGTGATGTGCGCGAGCGGATCGGCGTGGTGGATGGGCTGGTGCGGCTGAGCGTCGGCATCGAGGATTCGGACGATTTGATTGCGGATGTGGAGCAGGCGATGCGGGCTGCGCAGTAGCGAGTATCGAGTAGCGAATATCGAGTAGCTAGTGGAGACGCGATCGCAATCCGAACGCGAAGCCCAAGCGAGTGAGCGGACCGAAGAAAGCAGCCGAGGGCGGCAGCTCCACAACGCGTGTGTGTGCGGTTCCGTTGTTCCCAACCGAAGAACCGCGGAGGGCCGCGGTGCTCCATATGATTGGTGATACGTGAAGCCGGTTGATATTCGTCAGCTTGAGAAGACCGCGGTTGAGTATCTCGCCGCACAGCTTGGCCCGCGCGCGCCGAAATACCTTTCGCTGGAGCGGCAATTCGACGATTCGCCGCTCGACGGCGAGGGGACGACGCTGATTTTTTCGTTCGATATCGAACCTGCGAACGCGATCGCGCCGTGCGGGCCTGCCGACAAGCGGCACTTTGTCGCCGTCGGCGAGACGCAAACGAACTACTTTCCGAGCTACGGATTGTCGCCAGAAGACGCATATCACTTTCATCTCGGCACGCGGTTCATGCTGGAGATGGAGATTCAAAAAGTCGGCGACGACCTGGAGCCGCCGGATGCGCGCGGGCAGTTGCGGCACTTTGTCGACAACTATGCGCGCGGCGTGGCGATCGAGGATGAGCGGCTCGCGGCGCTATTCAAGTGCGACGAGGGGTACTTCGCGGTTTATCGACTGAAGCTAGGCGACGATCAGGTGTATTGCATGGGCGGCGATTGCCCGCCGGGTTTTTACAAGTTGACGCAGTACCCGCCTCAGACGGCGTTGCGATTGCATTTGGGTAAGCTGATTCGCAACGAGGCGAAGCGAGAGCAGGCGTAACAGGGGAGCATCGGCCTCCGGCCGGTGCGAATTTTCTTCCCGCACTGGTCGGAGGCCGATGCTCCCTGAATTTGGCGAACAGACGGGCAGGTTTGAGACGTGGACAGGTTGTATTTCGACAACGCGGCGACGAGTTTTCCGAAGCCGCCGGGCGTACTCGACGCGTTGACGCGCTACATCACCGAGATTGGCGCGAGCGCCGGGCGCGGTGCGTATCGCGAGGCGAGCGAGAGTCGCAAGATTCTCGATCGCACGCGCGAGGCGGTTCGCCGGTTGTTCAATTGCGACAGTCGCGACGAGGTGCTGTTCGCGTTCAACGGGACCGACGCCAATAACATCGCGCTCAAGGGCTTGCTCGAAGACGGCGATCATGTGTTGACGACCGTCATGGATCACAACTCGATCCTGCGCCCGCTGAGCGCGTTGCATGAGCAGCGCGGCGTGAAGTGGAACGCGGTCGAGGTCGATCCGCATACGACGCTGCTCGATCCAGATGCGATTCGCCGCAATTTGACGCCGAAAACGCGGCTCGTCGTCGTTAATCATGCCAGCAACGTCACCGGTGCGATTCAGCCGATCGCCGATGTCGCGAGAATTTGCCGCGAGCATGGCGTGCTGTTCATGGTCGATGCGGCACAGTCGGCGGGCCATGTGCCGATCGATTTTTCCGCACTCGGCATCGATGTACTGACGACGCCGGGACACAAGGGGCTGATGGGGCCGCTGGGGACAGGTTTGCTCGTGCTGCGCAGCGAACTCGCGGCGGAGATGACCACGTATCGCGAGGGCGGCACGGGGTCCGAGAGCGAGTTCCCCGTGCAGCCGACGACGACGCCGGACAAGTTTGAGTCGGGCAGTCACAACGGGCCGGGGATTGCGGGGTTGCTCGCGGCGCTCGAGTGGATTCTTGATCGGGGGATTGCGGCGATGCGCGCGCATGAGGTTGCGCTCGTCGAACGGATGATGGCGGGCTTAGACGCGATCGCGGGCGTGACGTCATATGGGCCGCGCTGCGCCGCCGAACGCGCGGGCGTGTTCAGCGTGCGCGTTGAGGGTTGCGAGCCGCACGAGGTGTCGGCGATGCTGGAAACAAATTTCGGCGTGCTGACGCGCAGCGGCTTGTATTGCGCGCCGTTGGCGCATCGAGCGATCGGCACCGATAAGTTGGGCGGCGCGACAAGGCTCTCGATGGGGGCGATGACGACCGAAGCGGATGTGGACGTCGCGCTTCGCGGATTGGCGGCGATCGCCGGGACGATGGCGTAGGTTGGGCATTGCCCAACCTACGGGTTGCATTCGAATCGCGTCGATCGCGGCCCAAGAAAGCAGCCGAGGGCGGCTGCTCCACAAGAACCGGGCGGGGCCGCGGTGCTCCGGAGGGACCGCGGGGGGCCGCGGTGCTCCGTTAGTCTTCCGGCTTCTCGCCGGCGGGGGCCATTTTTACGATGCGCGGGTCGAAGCGGGCGACCGGGCGCACGAGGTCGGCTTGCGAGCGCATGACCTGCTCGATGTCCTTGTATGCGCCCGGCACTTCGTCAAGACCCGCCGAGAGCAGCGTGACGCGACGCTCTTCCAGTAGCGGCTGCACATGCGCCCAGCGGAACGAATCGCGCGCGGCGGTGCGAGACATCTTGCGGCCCGCTCCGTGCGACGCCGAGTCGAGCGATGACGGCTCGCCGAGGCCCTCGACCACGAAACCCGGCGCGGCCATCGAGCCGGGGATGTAGCCGAGGACGCCGGCACCGGCCGGCGTCGCGCCCTTGCGGTGCACGATTAGTTCGCGGCCGTTGTGCGTTTCTTTCCAGGCGAAGTTGTGGTGATTTTCGACGCCGAAGAGGACGGCAGCGCCAAGGCTGCGCGTGATGCGCGTGTGGATCACGTCGTGATTGGCGTGGGCGTACTTGCCCATAAGCTCCATCGCGGCCCAATACTCGGCACCGACGCCGTCCATCGGCAGCCACGCGAGATACGAAAGCTCCTTGGGCAAGTTCGGATGCAGCGAGCGCGCGAGGTTGCTGTAGTGCGATGCGACCGCCGCGCCGGAGCCGCGCGAGCCGCTGTGCGAGACGCAGGCGACGTAGGTTCCGGGCGTGATGCCGCGGTCGTTTTCGCCGAA
>JBJXFK010000258.1:0-23827 GCA_046155505.1 Phycisphaerae bacterium | reverse complement strand
GGGCTAAGAACCCGATGGGGTGCAAAAGGTCGCAGGTTCGAATCCTGTCGCCCCGATTTCCGCTTTGCGGCGTATTCAGCGGTTCCGTCGCGCGCGTCTGGCGACGTGGATCGGCGCGCATCGGGCGATTCCGAGTGCCCCGTATCCATTTCGATCGATCGAGCACTCAAACTACTACGCCTTCGTCGCGATCCACCAACTCCACGGCGGCAGCGTCACGCTTGTCGCGCCGTGTTGCTGGGCCGTGCTGATCGCGTCCGCCGTCGCCGCGCTCATTTGTTGCGGTAACTGCACGCGGCGCTGGGCATCCGCCAAGTTGATCAACACGAAGACCGACTCGTTTTCGTGGGTTCGCTCGAATGCCAAGATTTCGTTGCGATGCTCAATTGTGTACCAGCGCATCGCCCCACGGCGGAGGGCGGCGTGGTCGCGGCGCAATTTGCTGAGGGCCGCGAAGTGCGCTTGCATGCCCATCGCGTCACTCGAAAAATCGACCACCACACGCTCGAACAAATCGAGCCGAGCCTCGCTGGCCACTTCGTCACCCGTGTAGATCAACGGCACGCCGGGCAGCGTGAAGCTGAGCACCGCCGCGGCTCTCATCGATCGGCGATAGCGAGTCGCCGCCGGCTTGTGCCAGGTGTTCAGATCGTGATTGCTGATGAAACGCATGCGTAGCGAGCCGAGCGGGTAATCGAGCGCTTCATCGGCCAGCACATGCTGGAGCGACGTGACCGACAGCGTCCCTTGCGACAGACGCCCGAGCTGCTTGTACGTCCACCAGTCGTACGTCAGGTCGAACGCCTGCTCGTGGTCCTGCGGCTTGTCGCCTTCGGCCAGCATGACGATCGGCTTGATCGCATCGAGCTGCGGCCGCACCTGTTCCCACAAATCGAGCGGGACCATATCAGCCACGTCGCAGCGAAAACCGTCGATGCCGACATCACGGACCCACCAGCAGAGCGTTTCGATCATCCACTCGCGCAATGCGGGCTTGTAATAATCGAGCTGGGCCACATCGCTCCAATCGGGCACCGGCGGGCGGATTTTTCCATCGCCGCCGCGCGAGAACCAATCGGGATGCTGCTCGATGAGCGGATTGTCCCATGACGTGTGATTCGCGACGAGGTCGATGATGAGCTTCATGCCGCGTTGGTGCGCGGCGGCGAGCAGGCGGCGAAAATCGTCGAGCGTGCCGAACTCGGGATTCACGGCGTGAAAGTCGCGCACGGCGTAGGGGCTGCCCAGCGAACCTTTGCGACCCACCACGCCTACCGGGTGGATCGGCAGCAGCCAGAGAATGCTGACGCCCAGCGTCGCGAGTTCGTCGAGTCGGCGTTCGAGGCCGGCGAATGTGCCTTCGGGCGATGCCGATCGCAGATACGCGGAGTAGATCACGCCATCGCGCACCCAATCTTCCGAGCGACGGGCGGGTTTGGTGTCGGCGATCCACGCCGCTCCGCTGGGCGAATTCGGTGCGATCCACGCGCCGCGCAGGATGTTGCCGCTGCGCCCGCGATCGACGACGCGAATGCTGATGATGTTGGCGTCAGGCTTGCTCAGGTGGGCCAGCGGTGCGGCGAAGCGTGTCGGGTAGGTCGAGACGCTGCGCACTTCGTGGCCGTTGATCCAGACGCGGGCCCGCGCGTCGATCCCGGCCAGCCAGAGCACGTCCGAGTCACCGACGATCAGGCCGGGCGCTTCGAGCCGAAACCAAGCTGCGCCACTGTCGGCGTCGATACCGTTGCGTTCCCACGGTCCGGGAAGCTCGATGTGCTCCCATAGCGGGCCGGGCGTGCTTGCGTACCAGCTCTCGAGAACGCCGACATCGTCGGAATCGGTGCGAAACATCCATTTTTCATTCAACAATTGCCGGCCGTGCGACACGCTGTTCTCCGCTCCGCAAATGCCGCCGAAGAGTGCCTAGTGTCTAGTGCCTAGTGCCTAGTTGCGCTCTGCTAACCGAGCCCGACGCCGCAACGCCCGATAGCTCGGAAATTTCGCTACGATGCGACGCTTCGGCTGCTATCATAGAGTATTCGGGCCGACAGGGATCGCCGGCCCGCTCCCGCTCGAGAATGTGTTTGACCGACGGCGGACGCGCTCCGCGCTGGCCGTATCAGGGGGTCGCATCGATGCTGTCCACATTTGGTTTACTGATCGGGTTCTTCTTTGCCGGCGATGTGCAATGGTCGGGCGTGTCGCATGACACGCTCCACGGTCGTCGCCCGATGGTGCCGGTGAGCGGCGAGACTTTCGATGTCTACCTCCAGGCGTACCGGCTTGACCTGACGGGTGTGAACGTCGTCGTCACCAACGGTGCGACGACGACCGTCCCAGCTACGTACGTCAGCGATGACGGCCCGTACGCACTCTGGCGGGCGACGATTCCCGCGATGGCAGGCAATACGCTGAGCTACTACTTCGAGGTGATCGATCAGGATGACGTGGACTATTTGAGCGCCGCAGGCATGTCTGACGAAGCGCCGGTCGGCAATTCGTTCGTGATCGACCGCGTGACATACAGCCACGCACCCGCGGGTTGCCACATCGTCACCGGCGGCACGCTGTTCAAGGTCTGGGCACCGAACGCCACGCAGGCCTATGTCCGCGGCACATTCAATGCCTGGGGCCTTACCCACCCGATGACCAAGACGGGCGACTACCACTTCGCCATCGTCAGCGGCGTCGCGCAGGGCGTGAACTACAAGTACTTCTTCCAGCCCGGCGACCTATGGCGCACCGACGCCCGCGCCCGCCGCGTGAACCCCAGCGATGGTCTGAACAGCATCGTGGTGAATCCGCTGCAATATGCGTTCAACGACGCAGCGTGGTCGACGCCGCCGTTTGAAGACATGATCTGTTACGAGCTGCACGTCGGCACATTCGCCGGTCGCAACGACCCAGCGGGCAGCGTGACGTATCCATCGAAGTATCGCGACGTGGCCGATCGCGTGGCGCACCTGCAGGAACTCGGCGTGAACATGGTTCTGCTCATGCCGATCAACGAATTCCCCGGCAACGACTCGCTCGGTTACAACCCGATCAACGCATTTTCCACCGAGTCGATTTACGGCGGGCCTGGCGATTTCAAGTTCATGGTCGATACGCTGCATCAGGCGGGCATCGGCATCATGCTCGACATCGTGTGGAATCATTTCTCGCCGAGCGACAATTACCTCTGGAATTACGACTCGGCGACGCAGCAGATTTACTACCGCGTGCCCGACGTGCAAACGCCGTGGGGCAGCCAGGCCGATTTCGGACGCGTCGAGGTGCGCGAGTATTTCCTCGACAGCTCGCGGATGTGGTTCGATGAATATCGCCTCGACGGCTTCCGCATGGACGCCACTGACTTCATGAACATCGGCGCGAACGAGGCGTCGGGCTGGCAGCTCATGCAGCAATTGAACAACCTGATCGATCGGCAGTACATCGACAAAATCTGCGTAGCCGAGCAGTTGCCCAATGATGCGTGGGTCACGCGACCGACCAGCCTCGGCGGCGCGGGTTTCGACGCCCAGTGGCACGATCCGTTTGTAGATAGTGTGCGGGCGTCGATCCTCGTCGCCGCTTTCGGCGATCCGTCGATGAGCTGGGTCGCCTCGGCGATCAACGGCGATGGTCAATACCTGACCGGCCCGCAGTTGTTCCGCTATTTCCAGCTACATGATGAGGCTGGGCCGAACAGTGGCGGCTCGCGGCTTAGCCGGGCGATCGACACGACTTTCCCTCACAACGACTTCTATGCCCGCAGCCGGCATAAGCTGGCGCTTGGCCTGACGATGCTTGTGCCGGGGATTCCGGCAATCCTGATGGGCGACGAGTGGCTCGAAGACACCGATGTCAACGCCAACAGTGCCAACCGCATCAATTGGCAGAACAAGACGACAAACGTGTCCACGTTTCAGTTCACCAAGGACGTAATCACGGCGAGAAAGACCAACGGTGCGTTCCGCGCCAACGCCGGCCATCAAGTGTCGCATGTGAACGAAGGCGGCAACGTCATCGGTTTCCAGCGCTATGACGCGAGCGGCAACGTCTGCTTCGTCGTCGCCAACTTCAGCAACACCGATTACAGCAACTATCGCATCGGCCTGCCGCGCGCCGGCTCTTGGCAGGAACTTCTCAACAGCCAAGCGACGATCTATGAAGGCAACAACATCGGCAACGGCGGCACCGTTGTCACCGACGACACGGACTACGACGGCTATCAGCAGTCGGCGGTGATCACGATTCCGCAGAGCGGCTTGCTGGTCTTCCGCTTCGGCACGCCGCCGCCGCCGCCCTGCCCCGGCGACACGGACGGCGACCGCGATGTCGATCTCACCGATCTTTCTCGTTTGCTGGCCAATTTCGGCGTGGCGAGCGGCATGACCCGCGAGCAAGGCGATTTGGACGGCGATGCGGATGTCGATCTGACCGACCTGTCCATCCTGCTGGGTGTGTTCGGCACGACGTGCCCGTAAGTGCGAAGTGTGCATTGCGTGGTCGTGCTATGGGCGTCTCGCCCGTTCTTTGGACTGCGGGCTTCTTAGCCCGCAGTGTTCGTGCTTTGCGATCACGCCCCATGCGCGAACTGCCGATGCAGCGCCGCATACTTCCCGCCCATCGCGAGTAGCTCGCGATGGGTGCCGCGTTCGATGATCCGCCCCGCGTCAATCACGAGGATGCAATCCGCCCGCTCGATGGTGCTCAGCCGATGCGCCACGACAAATGTCGTTCGCCCGACCAGCAGCCGTTCGAGCGAGCGCTGCAAGAGCAACTCGGTCGTCGTATCCACCGCACTGGTCGCCTCGTCGAGCAGGAAAATTCGCGGGTCGGCAAGATACGCGCGCGTGAAACAAACGATTTGCCGCTGCCCGAGCGACATGTTGCCGCCGCGCTCGCCGACCGAGGTGTCGAACCCATCCGCCATCGCCGAAATAGCATCGAACGTGCCTAGCTCGCGGGCCGCGCGAATCACATCGTCGCGCGTCGCCGCCGGCGTGCCGTACAGGATGTTGTCCATCACCGTGCCGGTGAACAGAAAGTTGTTCTGCAGCACGATGCCCATCTGTCTGTGGAGTGATTCGCCGGTTACGCCGCGAATGTCGAGCTCATCGACCAGCACGCGCCCCGTTTGCGGCTGATAGAACCGCGCGATCAACGAGATCATGCTGCTCTTGCCGCTGCCGGTTGCGCCAACCAGTGCGATCGTCTGGCCTGCCTGCGCGTCGAAGCTCACTTCATGCAGCACGGGTCGTTCGACGTTGTAGCCGAACGTTACATTCTCGAATTGCACGCGCCCGACGATCGGCGGAATATCCCGCGCGCCGGCGACATCACGCACATCCGGCTGCGTATCGAGCAGTTGCACGATCCGCTCAGCCCCGGCCATGCCCATGAGCAATTGGTTGTGAAAATTGCCCAACGTCAGAATCGGCGACATGAACCAATCCCAATAGAGAAACGCGGCCACGACCGCGCCGATGCCGCCGCTGCCGAGCGAGCCGCTGAGCACGAGGTACGAGCCGTAGAGCAGGATGATGAACTTGCCGGTAAAGCCGACCAGTTGCAGCAGCGGTTGATACAGCCCGCTGATCCGCGAGACGGCGACGTTGTTGATCGTGTTGTGCGTTTGCAGGTGGTTGAACACGCCGAGATTCCATGCCTGCCGATGGAACGCCGAGACGACGCGGACGCCGGTGATGTTTTCGGCCAAATTCGTTGCGACGCGCGTGTAACCCTCGCGCGCTACCTGATGCGCGACCGACGCACGACGACGGTAGTAACTGTTGAGCAGATAGAGCAGCGGCATGAGCCAAACGATCGACAAAAACAGCCGCCACTCGGTGGCCAGCAACATCGCTCCGGCGACGATCATCATCAGCACGTTTTTCGAAACGGTGTCGAGGCCCCAGACGTTGATGTCGCGCAGGCTGTTGAGGTCGCTCGTGCAGCGGCTGATGATGCGCCCGAGCTTGGTCTTGTCGTAGTAGCTCATCGAGAGCGCTTGCAGATGGGCGAACAGCCGTCGCCGCAGGTCAAATTGCACGCGTTCGCCGGCGTCGGTCATGATCAGGATTTGCGTGCGGTGGATGGTGACGACGATCGCGAAGACGACGGCCCAGATCAGCACGATCACGATCACGCGCGAAATCGCGGCTTGCTCGGCGACGGCGTCGAACGTGCCCAGTTGCAGATACGCCGTGCCCGCGTTGACGATCTCGCCGATGAACAGCGGCGAGAGCATTTCGAGCGCGACCATGCACAGACCAAGCGACAGGCCGAGCGCATAGCGCTTGCGATAGGGAGCGAGCCACGAGAAGAGTCGCCGGAGCAGGGCCAGGTCGATCGGCTTGTAGATCGCCTCGTCGTCGGTATCGGTTGCGGTGTCGGCGCGCGTCGTGGCGGCGACGGCGGTCGCGGGTCGCGAGCGTTTGCGGAGCCAGTCGCGGACGGAGGAGAGCACGGTCGGTACCTCGAGGCGGACAGCGTATCGCAATCGGCGTCCCGCGACATTGGTCGTGCGACGCCGCGATGTGGAGCTGCCGCCCTCGGCTGCTTTTTGGGCTGACAGGAACGGCGGCGCGCTGCGCTCGGGGCACTCGCTTGCGCGTCGCGTTCGGATCGGTTACTCGCGCATGGCGAAGCGAACGGCCGTCGGCATGGCACCCGGCACCGAGCGATATGGAGCACCGCGGCCCACCGCGGTTCTTCGGAGAGGAACAAGGGAACAATGGAACAACCGGACAACGGGACGAGGGGACAAGGGGACAAGGGAACAACGGGGCAACGGAACGACCGGGCCATGGGGCACTCGGATTTCCCGTTTTTCGTGTGGCCTGGCGAACTCATGCTTCAAATCCCTTCGCGACGCGGTATGATTGATCTCAAAATATCTGCGGCATTCATGGAGCGAATGCCGCTGCCGCGTGTGCTCAGGAGGCCGGGGTAACTGCATGTCTCGCCTGCGACTGGTGATCGTGCTTTCGACGTCGCTGGTCGTGCTGCTGTCGATTGTCATTTTGCGAGCCGAAACGACGCGGATCAATTACGAGATTTCGCAATTGGAAAGCCGGGCGGAGGCGCTGCGGCTGGAGCTTCGCGAGAAGGAACTCGAGTTGGCACGTTATCGCGACCCGGCACGGATTCGTGACCGGCTGGCGCAGCATCGGATCGACTCGGCACCGCCGCCGGAGAAAAAGCCGCCGCCCGCGGTGCCCAAGCCGCGTCGATCGGGCCGGACGTAGCGGTTCGATTTCGCGGCTCGGCCAAATGAACAGCGCGGCGTGGGTCTTTCAAACAAGGCACGCATCACAAGGATGGTCACATGCGTTCCGGTTGGTATCTCTTCGCGATCGCGGGTGTGCTGCTGCTGGGCGGCGCGGGTCGATTGGTGCAACTCGAATATGCCAAGGGCAGCGACCTGCGCACCCTTGGTGCCAAGCAACAAACCGCAACGTTTGCGATTGCGGCGCAGCGCGGCGACGTGCTGGATGCGCGCGGGCGCGTGCTGGCGGGCTCGGTGCGGCGGCCTTCGATTTTTGTCGACGGTTCGCTGGTATCCGATCCGCGATTCGCCGCCGCGAGTATTGCGCCGGTGCTCGGCCTGCGCGCCGCGGCCCTCGAAAAGCAGTTGATCGAAAAGAAGGATGACCTCTTTCAGTGGGTCAAACGCAGCCTTAGCGATGCGGAGGTCGAGGCGTTTCGCGAGTTACGCCGCACGCGAAATCTGAAGGCATTCGACGTGCAGTTCGAGCCGCATCGGGTGTATCCATATAAGCAGCTCGCGGCACAGGTGATCGGCTTTGTCGGAGCCGAGCAGAACGGCCTGGCGGGCATTGAGCAATCGTTCGAGAAGCACCTGCTCGGCATTCCCGGAAAGCGGTCGGCGACGGTAGACATGCGTCGCCGCCGGTTGCAGGACATTCCCGACGGCTATCACGCGCCGATCGACGGCAGTTCGGTCATTCTTACGATCGACGCCCATTTGCAGCAGCGAGCCGAGTATCACTTGAAGAACGCGGTGACGCAGTTCAAAGCCAAGTGGGGCACGGCGGTGCTGATGGATCCGCAGACGGGCGAGATCCTGGCGATGGCGACGTACCCGAGCTTCGATCCCGCCGAGCCGATGCCGAGCGGACCGATGACGAAAGAGCAGGAAGAGGAGGCGCGCGAGCATCTGCGCAATCGAGCGATCACCGACTCGTACGAGCCGGGCAGCATTTTCAAGCCGTTCATCGTCGGTCCCGCGCTCGATCAAAAACTGGTTTCACTCGACGAGGTGCTGGCGATCAACGGGCCGACGCGGCAGTTCGGCGGACGGACGATTCACGACACGCATGCGTACGATCGGCTGGCGATTTGGGAAGTGATCAGCAAATCCAGCAATATCGGTATGGGCATTCTCGGCAGCCGCATTGGGAATGACAAACTGCATCGCATCGTGCGGCTATTCGGCTTCGGCGATCAGACGGGCGTGCCGCTCACGGGCGAGCATCACGGTCTAGTACAGGATTATTCACGGTGGGGGCCGTTCAGTACGCAGTCGATACCGATCGGGCAGGAAATCGCCATCACGCCGATCCAGATGCTGACGGCGTTCAGTGTGTTTTGCAACGACGGGATGTTGATGCGACCGCGAATCGTGCGCGGCGTGGTGAATCACGAAGGCGAAACGATCGAGGATTATTCGCAGCCGGTGGCGATCCGCCGCGTGATCAGCCCGGAATCGGCGCAACTCTTGCGGCACAAGGCGCTGGCCGAAGTGGTAATCAGCGGCACAGGCAAGAAGGCGGCGATTCCGGATTATCAGGTGTTCGGCAAGACGGGTACGGCCCAGATCGCGCGCGAGAATGGGCGTGGGTACCTTCCGAATACGTATGTCGGATCATTCGTGGCGGGCGCTCCGCTGAGCAAGCCGCGGGCGGCGATCATTGTGTCGCTCTTTCGGCCGTCGGGCGGGCAATATTACGGCGGGACGGTCGCGGCACCGTGCGCGGGCGAGATTCTTGCCGATGCCATGCAATATATGAAGGTGCCGCCGGAGCCGGGGGTGAAAGTCGCGGGCGACGGGCCCGGCGGGGATTGAGCCGATCACTTTTCCGCTATTTGCCGCGCGGAAACGGCCCACACGATTGGTAGGCGCGCGGTACACTTCGATGACCGTAAGCGGCAGGATGCCGATGCAAGCCGAATTTGTCGCAGGAGGCGACCGGGAGCCATGACCAAGTCTTGCCGCACGCTGCTCGATGGAATCGTCGATGCCGCGGCGCTTCGTCCGCACGGCGAAATTTCGATCAGCGGCGTGTTTGATGATTCCCGCAAAGTGATTCCGGGCAGCATGTTCGTCGCGATGCGCGGCAGCGCGGCCGATGGGCGAGCGTTTGTCACGGATGCTGTGTCGCGCGGTGCGGCGGTCGTGGTCGGCGAAGGGATTTCACCAGTCAGCGGAGTGATCGCATTCGACGTGCCCGACGCGCGACTGGCGATTGCGCACATCGCGGCGCGGTGGTTCGAGGGGCGGTCGCCGACGTCGCTCGGCTTGAAGCTGCTGGGCGTGACCGGCACCAATGGAAAGACGACGACGGCCCACATGACGCGCGAGATTTTGCGGGCCGCGGGGCAGAAGTGCGCGCTGCTCGGTACGGTGCAGATCGACCTCTGCGGGCGCAGCTTTTCGGCCGAGATGACGACGCCGGGGCCGCTCGACTTGCTGGGCTATCTGCGTGAGGCGGCGGATCATGGTGCGACAGCGGCCGCGTTTGAGGTGTCGAGTCACGCGCTCGATCAGCGGCGGGCGGACGGGTTGGAATTCTGCGCGGCGACCTTCACGAATCTGACGCAGGATCATCTCGACTATCACGGAACGATGGAGAATTATGCAGCGGCCAAGGCGCGGCTGTTTGAGATGCTGCCGCCGGACGCGACGGCGATCGTCAACGCCGACGATTCGTGGAACGAACGCATCGTGCGCGATTGCAAGGCCCGCATATTGCGATATTCGATCGGCGAGCGCGGCGACATTCGCGCGAGCATCACGCGCGACAGCGTGAGCGGCACGCTCTATCGCATGACCATCGACGGGCGCGAACTGGCGCTCGAGAATGCAATTGTCGGACGGCACAACGTCTACAACGCGCTGGCGGCGGCGGGGCTGGCGCTGGCGTCGGGCGCGTCGATCACGGCGATCGAGCGTGGGTTGAATTCGCTGCGCAATGTGCCCGGCCGATTGCAGCGTGTGCCGCTGCAGCGACCGTTCGAGGTGTTTGTTGACTATGCCCACACCGATGATGCGATTCGCAACGTGGCGAGCGTCCTTCGGCCGCTGACGCGCGGGCGGTTGATCATTGTGTTCGGTTGCGGCGGCGATCGGGACAAGACCAAGCGGCCCAAGATGGCGCGCGCGGCGGCGGAATTCGGCGATGTGATCATCGTGACGAGCGACAATCCGCGAACCGAGGAGCCGACAAGCATAATTGACGAGATTTTGCCCGGATTCGATGCGGCGGCCCGCGGGCGTGTGACGGTCGAGGTCGATCGGCGCAAGGCGATCGAGCGGGCGGTCAGCGCGGCGGGCGATGGCGATGTGGTGCTGATCGCCGGCAAGGGGCATGAAGACTATCAGATCATCGGGCGAGAGAAGACGCACTTTGACGACGTTGAGGTGACGATTCAGGCCGATCGTAAGATCGCGAGCGGTGCGGTGGTGGCTTGAGGCGCGGCGTATTCGAGCCGTTTGTGCGAGCGAGTGAGAGACTGTGATTCCTTTGGTGCTCAAAGAAGTGATCGACGCCATCGGCGGCTATGTGCGCGGCGAACTGCCGACGCTGAGCGTGCGCGGCGTTTCGACCGATTCGCGGACGGTGCAGGATGGCGAGCTGTTTTTCGCGATCGCCGGCCCGAATTTTGACGGGCACGCGTTTGTGCTCGATACGCTGCGGCGCGGCGCGGTCGGTGCGGTGATCTCGGCGGAGGCGGCGGAAAGAATCGTCCGCGAACGTGAGGGCAGCGGCGATGCGCGCGTGCTCGCGGGCGTGTTGATCGTCGTGCCCGACACGATCGCCGCTCTGGGCAAGCTCGCGGCGTATCACCGGCGGCAACTGCCCGCGGACGTGATCGCAGTCGTGGGCAGCAACGGCAAGACGACGACCAAAGCGATGATCGACCACGTGCTGGCGGCGCGGTTTGAAGGGCGGGCTTCGCAGAAGAGCTTCAACAACGAAATCGGCGTGCCGCTCACGCTGCTGTCGGCGACGCGCGGCGATGAGTACCTCGTGGTCGAGATCGGCACGAACGCGCCGGGCGAGATCGCAGCGCTCGCGGCGCTCGCCGAGCCGAACATGGCGGTGATCACCAGCATCGGCGAAGAGCATCTGGAGAAGCTCGGCGATCTGCGCGGCGTCGCGACCGAGGAATGTTCGATCCTCACGAAGATCCGCGAAGGCGGATTCGCGGCGATCAATCTCGATTCGCCGCACGTCGGTGAATATCTGCATCGCCCCGGCGTGACGGTCGTGACGTTCGGTTGTAATGAGAAGGCCGACTTGCGCGTGAGCGAGGCGGCGTTCGCCGGTGGGTGGCTGACGTTTACGCTGAACGGTCGATTCCCTTATCGGCTGCCGATCGTCGGGATGCACAACGCGACCAACGCCGCGGCGGCGGTGGCGATCGCGCGACGGCTGGGCATGACCCACGAAGAGATCGCCGCTCGGCTGGAGAGCTTCGCCGCACCGCCCATGCGGTCGCAAGTCGTCACCATCGGCGGCGTAACGGTGATTAATGATGCCTACAACGCGAACCCGCACAGCGTGATGGCCGCAGTTGAGACGCTGGAGGCGTATCCGTCGCTTGGCAAACGCGTGTTCGTGCTGGGCGAGATGCGCGAGCTGGGTGATCGCTCGGCCGAACTGCATCGCATGGTGGGGCAGCGCCTGACCGGTGGACGGTTCGATGCGGTGTATCTGGTCGGAGCGGCCGCCGATCACATTTGCGGCAACGGTCAGAATGTGCCGCCGCATGTGCGGCTCTGCCGCGACGTGCCGGACTGCGCGGCGAAGCTCGGCGAACGGCTGGGCGATGGCGACGTGGTCATGATCAAGGCGTCGCGTGCGGTTGAACTGGATCGACTGGTAAATCTCCTCGAAGCGCGGCGCGCCGCGACCCCGGTGGTGTAGCCGAATGCTCTATCACCTCTGTTATTGGTGGACCGACGGGAACACGCATTATGCCTATGGCGACGTGCTGTTTCGCGCCACGATGGCGGTGATGTTGGGTTTCACGATTGTCTGGGCGTTTGCCCCGCGCGTGATTCGCATGCTGATCAAACTGAAGATCGGCGACAACCCCGAATTCGACCATGCGACGCTGAACGAGCTGACGGCGGGCAAGAAAAACACGCCCACGATGGGCGGCATTTTGATCGTCGCATCGCTGTTGATGACGACGTTGCTGCTCGCCGATCTGATGAATTTCTACGTGCGCATGGCGATGGTCTGCGTCGTCTGGCTCGCACTGCTGGGCAGTGTGGACGATTGGCTCAAGCTGACGGCCAAGCGGCGCGAGGGTACGCGCGACGGCTTGCGTTCATGGGAGAAGCTTGTTTTTCAGATCGCGCTGGGCGCGCTGCTGGCGATCTTCGTGCTGCGCGAGGGCGAATTCACCGCGACGAAGCTGCGATTTACCGATCTCGCCGCGGTACACAACCCGAGTTACAACCTGCTTATTCTGCCGTTTCTCAGTAATCCGATCGTGCTGTGGACGCCGATTTTTGTGATTGTGACGGTAATCGTCATCACCGGGACGTCAAACGCTGTGAATCTGACCGACGGCATGGACGGCCTCGCCAGCGGCTGCCTCGTGCTCACCGCGTTTGCGTTCATGATCATGGCCTATGTCGTCGGCACGGCCGAGGTCGCGCTGCCACTGCGTTTTCCGCACATCGGCGGGGCGGCGGAACTGGCGGTCGTTTGCGGAGCGGTGGTGGGGGCGTGTCTGGGATTCCTGTGGTACAACGCTTATCCGGCGCAGGTCTTCATGGGCGACACGGGTTCGCTGCCGCTCGGCGGGTTGATGGGGTTTGTCGCCATCGTCACGCGCATGGAGCTGATGCTCTTCATCATCGGCGGCGTGTTCGTGATCGAAGCCGTGAGCGTGATGATCCAGATTTTCTATTACAAGTCCACCGGCGGAAAACGCTTCTTCCGCTGCGCCCCGATCCATCACCATTTTCATCTCGGCGGCTGGACCGAGACGCAGACGGTGACGCGCTTTTGGCTGCTCGCGGCGCTGTTCGCCGCGCTGGGGTTGACGACGATTCGATTACGATTCAGCCCATTCGAGTAGGCCGACCCGCATGAGTGCGATATCGCGCATGTCAATTCCCAACGTCAGATCGCCGGCACACACGCACGCCGCCGTGCGATCATACGACTCGGCGATTTTGTTTGTCGTCGGGGCGCTGATGACCATCGGCGTTGTGATCGTCTATTCGGCGTCGGTGACTCTGCAAGGGCCGCAACTCAATGTGCAGCAGTGGTACAACACGCCGCTGCGGCAATGCGTGTTCGCGGTCGGCGGGTTTGTGACGATGCTGCTCTTCGCGCATCTCGACTATCGGCTGTTCGCGTGGGAGCGGCGGGGCGAGTGGGTAACGAGCGGGGCGTTTCTCGCGCTGTGCGCGGTGCTGCTGGTCGTCGTGCTGGTGATCGGCGAGGAGCAGCTTGGCGCGCAGCGCTCGCTCACCGTTTTGAAGTCGCCGATTCGGATGAGTTTTCAGCCGTCGGAACTGGCGAAAGTGGCGCTGGTGATTTGGCTGGCGGCTTTTTTGACCAGGCCGCATGCGGAGAATGCGTCGTTTCAGCGCGGCTACATTCCGGCGCTGCTGAGCGCGGGGCTGATCATTGGGCTGACAGGCATCGAGGACTTTGGCACGGCGGCGCTCATGGGCGTGGTGATGTTCTGTTTGTTGCTGCTGGCGGGGTCGAGACTGTCGCATCTCGGCGGAACGGCACTGCTGGGTCTGGCGGCCGGGGCGGTGTTGATCTGGCACAAGCCGTATCGCTGGGAACGCATCGTTACGTTCATCAGCAAAGAGCCGGACGCGTCGGATGAGGGCTATCAGGTGATGCAGTCGCTGATTGCGATCGCATCAGGCGGTTGGTGGGGGCGCGGCCTGGGCGCGGGGATTCAGAAGCACGGGTATTTGCCGCAGGACAACAACGATTTCATCTTCGCCGTGCTGTGCGAGGAACTGGGCGTGATCGGCGGCGTGGGTGTGATCGCGCTTTTCCTCGTGCTACTGTGGCGTGGTTGGCGGATTTCGCAACATGCGACCGAGCCGTTCGGGCGGCTGCTGGCGGCGGGGATCACGCTGATGCTGGTGATTCAGGCGGCGTTCAACATCGGCGTGGTGACGAACAGCGTGCCGACGAAGGGCATTTCGCTGCCGTTCGTCAGTGCGGGCGGGTCGGGAGTATTGTTTCTCGGCATGGCGGCGGGACTGCTGGCGTCGGTGGGGCGCGGATTGGTGAATCGAACGCCGCGATGAGCTCGACGTTGGGGCGCGTAGGGTGGGCATCGCCCACCGATTTCGTGCCTCGTTGAAAATCAACAAAATGGTGGGCGGTGCCCACCCTACGCATGGTTCCGCAGTATCCCGAAGCATGCCGACGCGAACGGCCGTCGGCATGGCACCCGATTTTTCGTGGTCGCACGTCAGCCGCGCTTGGGATGCACGTAAATTTTCTTCGCGGTCAGGACCAGCGCTCCGCCCTCGCGCGAGGCGATGTCACATGTGATGGTGAGTTCCGCGAGCGGCTTCAATCCGTTCGTTCCATCCAGCCCGACTGCCAGCGGCTTGCCGTCCGGGCCGAGCACCTGCACCGTGGCGAGCATCTTCGACAAATTTTCCTTCGGCTCGCAGCAGTAGTCCCACGGCGTCGCGCACAGGTCGCCTTCCAACTCGCTGCACGCCTTCATGCTCATGTCGGCGAGCAGGAACATCGCGCTCCCGGCGACGAACGGCTCCTTGCGCCCGCCGATGCGGCCATAAACCACGATCGACGTCGGTGCCGCCGCGTCCGCCTTCAACTTGCCGACGGCGACCGCGCCCTCGGGCGGTTGTGCGACGAACAGGTCCGGCGGTAACTGTGCGGCGGCCGCTTTCGGCGTGCCGGCGGCCGCGCCGCTGCTGCCCTGCGGCGGCGATTTGGAATCACATCCGGCGACCGCAAACGCAAGGGTCGCCAACAGAATCGACGCCCCGAATACACTGATCTTCATCACGCAATCTCCCATTTGAATCATACGCTCCACGTTTCACTTTGAACTTTGCACTCTGCACTTTGCATTTTGCACTCGCGTACGCGCCGCTTTCGGCCTCATCCGCTGCGCAGCCCCTCGACAATTGGCAATCGCAGGCAGTTCCACAGCGGCGGCAAGACGCCGACGACGCCGAGCGCCAGTCCGGTCGCCAGTGCGGTCAGCATGACGCCGCCATCGAGCGTCATCTCAAACGCGCCCATCGAAAAACGCACCGCTACCCCGTCGAGCAGCAGCAGCCCGCACGTCGCACCGATGAGGCCGCCGATCGATGCGGTGAGAACCGACTCCTGCAAAAAGCTGAGCAGCAGCGCGCGTCGCCGAAAACCAAGCGTTTGAAGCGATGCCAGCTCGCGCACGCGCGACGCGAACGCGGCGTACATTGTGTTCAATCCGCCGAACAGGCCGCCGAGCGCGATCAGCCCTGCGGTCGCCCAAATCATCAGGCGAATCGGACGATAGAACGCGAGCAGGCCGGCGTAGTAGTCGGTTTCGCGCAGCGCGACGAGTTCGAGATCGAGCCGCTGCGCGCACCACACGGTTACGTCGTTGAAACTCGCCTGATCGAGCGTGATCGCCACGCACGACAAGTTGTCGCGTTTGGCCGACGCCTGCAGGTCGGCCAGCGGCACCCACATCTCCGCTTCCATGACCGAACGCGGCGCGGCGAACCGCCCGGTGACCGTCCAATCGCGGCTGTCGAAGCGGATCTTCGCCCCGAGTTTCAGGTCGTCGTCTCGCGCGCCGACTCGCGCCGCCGCCAGTCGACCGACCATCAGTTCATCGCGCCCGGGGTGCGGCAGGCGACCCTCAATGACGCGCACCTGCGGATGCACCAGCATCGCGGTTGGCGTGAAGCCGCGCATGATCGCCTGTGTCTCGCGGGCCGTGTCGCTGGCGAGGCGCACATTGATCGCCATGTTGACCTCGGGCGAGACATAGGCCACGCCCAGGCGCGAGCGAATGCCGGGAATCGCCGCGGACACGAGGCCGGCGACGCCCGCGTCCACCTCGCTGCGTTCGATGCTCTCTTCGCTGCCCGCGCCGAGAATCAGCACATTGCGATTGTCGTCGCTTGGGCTCAGGCTTTTTTCCATTCCGCGCACGAATCCGCCCGCGGCGAGCGCGAGCAGCACGACCAGCGCGCTGCCGATCAGTCCCGCCGTCAGCCGCGCGGGTGAGCGGGTCATGTTGCGCACCGCGTATTCGAATGGTAGTAGTCTCACGATACGCTCACTCCGGTCATACAGCGCGGAAACAGCTCACGATTTCTCGCCTCGAAGCCTGAATCGCCGGCACCATACCGGCCAGCACGCCGAGCGTCGCTGCAACGAGCAGCCCCGAGGCAAAAATCGCCGGCGATGCGACGATCGGGATACTCTGGCTCTCTACCGATAGCGCGAGCGACGAATAGGACAGAAATCCCATCGACGCCAGGCAGCCCAATCCGCCGCCGATCAGCGCGAGCATCAGTCCCTCGCACATGATCAGCCCCGCGATCTGGCTGCCGCGATAGCCGAGCGTTTGCAAGACCGCGTGCTCGCGAATGCGGTCCTGCACCGACAGGATGATCGCGTTGGCGATCAGCGCCAGCACCGCGCCCAGGCACGCGAGGCCCAGCCAGCGCATAAAGCCGACGATTTCGATCGCGTCGGCGGCCGCACCGGCGACGAACGATTTTTCCGGACTGGTGCGTGTCGGCGATTGCGACGATGCGAACGTCTCGTCAATGCGCCGCGCGACAGCGTCCAGTTGCGACGAGTCGGAAACCTGCACGTTGAATTGCGTCACCAATCCGCCCGCGCGGCTGCCCGAAGCGAACTGGAGAAAATCGAGATGCACATATGCGACGTTCTGATCCTGCGGCTCGCTCGATCGCACGATGCCCGCGACGTAGGCGTTTACGCCGGCCGCGCTGAGCTGCTGCCCGACGCGCACGCGGCGACGATTCGCCAGCGTCTCGCCCACCAGTGCGGCGTCGCTGCGGCGCGTCCAATCTTCGACGCTGCCGGCGATCAGCGTGAAGCGCGTCGCGCCGTCGCGTGCGAATTCGTCGCGTGGCACGCCGCGAAACGTGACCACGTCGAGCGCGGCGCGGCAATTGTTCACCACAATTTTCATCGGCACGACCGAACGCACGCCGTCGATGCGGCGAAGTTCCTGTTCGTACGACTGCGGCATGTTGCTTGTCGCGGGGCAGTAGCGATCTTTGCGATAGACGACGAGCGTCGTGTCGCCGGCCCGCAGTTCGGTCGCGGCTCGCACGCCGGCGTGCATTGACTGCGACGCGGAATAGAGGAACATCGACACTGCCACGCCGCCGATGGTGAGCATGCTGCGCAGCGGCTTGCGCACGATCTGTTTGACGACGAGGGGGAACATGCGTGCGGGAATCATGCCGGCACCTCCGCCGCGCGGCGCTGCGATTTCTGCTCGATGAGCCGGCCTTTTTCCAGATGCAGCGTTTTGCCGGCATTCGCGGCGCAGTGCGCATCGTGCGTGACCATGACGATGGTCTTGCCCGCTTCGCGATTGAGCCGGCGCAGCAGTTCCATCACGGCGGCGGCGTTTTCGGCGTCGAGGTCGCCGGTCGGTTCGTCGGCGACGAGAATTTCCGGATCGCTGACGATGGCACGCGCGATGGCGACGCGCTGCTCCTGCCCGCCGGAGAGTTGCCTGGGGAAGTGATCGTGCCGATCGGAGATTCCTGTCAGCTCCAGCGCGACGCTGACCGTATTGTGCCGCTCGGCGCGCGACATGCGTCGCAGCAGCAGCGGCAGTTCGACGTTTTCATAAGCGGTAAGCGTCGGCACGAGGTTGTAGAGCTGGAAGATGTAACCGACGTGCTCGCCGCGCCACTGCGCGAGTTGCGATCGGCCCATGCTCGCAAGCTCTCGACCGTCGATCTTCAACGAACCGGCGGTCGGGCTGTCGATACCCGCGATCAGGTTGAGCAGCGTGGTTTTGCCGCTGCCCGACGGACCCATCAGCGCCACGAACTCGCTGCGCTCGATGTCGAGATCGAGCGATGCCAGCGGCGTGATTTCGCTCGCGCCCTTGCGATAGGTGCGCGTGAGTTGTCGGCATTCAATGAGTGCCATGATCGGCTCCTCGCGCGGATGCTGGGTTTGCGCTGGGTTCGGCTGCTTGCTCAGCTCCGGCTTCGCGAGCCGTGACGCGATCGCCGTTTTTCAAATTGGGCGGGGCATTGACGATCACGCGATCGCCGAGTTGCAGGCCACTGGTAATGAGTGCGTGGCCGTTGCTCGCTGCGCCGCGTGTGACGACGACGCTGCGCGCGGTTCCGCTCGGCTGGTCGGCGACCCACACGATCGACCGACCGTCGCGCTCGACGATTGCATTCGCCGGGACAAGGACGTTTTGGCTTCCGCTGCCGTTCGATGCGGTTGCCCCGCCGCCCGCCTGCGCGGCGGCGACGAATCTCACCTTGGCCAGCATTTCGGGACGCAGCTCGGCGGACGGCGCGTCGAGCGTCACATGCACCGCGAGCGTGTTTTTCTGCACGTCGGCTTCGTGCAGCACGCGCGCGACGACGCCCGCGAACGTGCGATCGGGCAGCACGTCGGAGATCACCTCGCAGCGCTGGCCGATGGAGACACGCGCCACTTCGGCCAGCGGAATGTCGACGCGCACGCGCAGCCGGCTTGGATCGTATAGCCGTGCGACCATCGACGAGCGCGGTTCGTCCATGAGCAGCATCAGCTTCGCCCCCGGCTCGACCAGGCGCGTCAGCACGACGCCGTCACTCGGCGATTTCACGATGGTGCGTTCGAGTCGCAGCGCCGCCTCGTCGCGTCGCGTCGCGGCCGAAGCTGCCGCGCCCTCGGCTTCGGCCAGCATCGCCTTGGTCGTATCGACGGCCCGTTTGTCGGCGATTCGAAGCTCCAGTTGCCGCGTCGCCGCCCGCACTTCTGCCTCGAGCGCACGCATTTGCGCCGTCAAGACGGCCTCGCGGCGGCGTTCGGATTCGGCCGACGCCTGTTGCGCGAGGTGCGCTTGCCGCGCCTGCACCAACTCGATTTCGCTCGCTTGTCCGAGATTGGCGAGCCGCACGATGCGCTCGTATTCGGCCTGCAAATACGCCGCCTGCGCCTCTTCACGCTGCAACTCCGCCGGCCAGCGGGCCAGATCGGCGCGGCGTTCGTCGAGTTGTGCTTGCGCCGATTCGACGCGGCGTTGCAGCTCAATCGGATGTTGCCAGTTCTGCTCGGCCTCGCGCAGGGCCGCGCGTGCCGTCGCGCTCCGCGCCTCGGCGACGGTCAACTCTGCCTCGGCATTGCGCAGCGTCAGCCGCGCGTCGAGGTCGATCAGCGTCGCAATCACGTCGCCGGCCTTCACCGCCTGCCCCGGCAAGACACGCACGGTTTCAACGATGCCGTCGGTCAGGGACGCGACGCCGATCGCGCCAGGTTCCGGCTCGATCCAGCCCGGCGCCTGAAAGGCGACGGTTCCGGCGGCGGCGCTCTCGTTGCCGACTTTCTGAATCACCGGCACGACCTCGACCGCTGTCGCGGGAATCAGCGAACCGGCGGCGAGATAGAGCATGAGGCCGGCGTACGCGGCCAGGATGACGGTCGGTACGAGTATTCGCGCGACCCAGCGGCGGCGCGGGTGCGGCACTTCTTGCGCGGCGCTGGCGTCCGCGTCCGCGGCGGCGGGCGGGCGCGGTGCGCGCAGTCGAATCAGGCCCGATTCCATGATCTAAAGCCCTCGATGGTGAATAACACGAGTGCGCCCGCGGCACGGCGAGCGGCGCGGGCGACAACGCGAGACCTGCGCGGCGGTCAGACGCGCGGCGGGCGATCGAGGGAATCGTCGCTCAGGCGAGCGGGCATGGAGTCGTTGCTGGCGTGAAGGTGCTCGATCGCGCTGGAAAACACGACGGGCGCGGGAACGCTGACGAGCGCGGCTGGGGGAGCCTTGCCGCCGCAGTAGGCGATCGGGCAATCGCACTTTTTCGAGTTGTGGACGGGAGCGGTCGGTTCGGCAGGCTCGTGCCGGGGCGACTGATTCGACACGCCCGCAATCGATTCATCGTTGCAGCAGGATTCGCAGCGAGCTGATTGGCCCGCGTCGTCGGGCGGTGCATCAAGGTTCGCACAGCATGACGAATCGCCGCAGGCCGCGCACAAACGGCACATCGCTCCGACCGGGCAGGCCATCACAAGGGCCGCCGCGACCGAGAAAAGCTGCATCAGGCGAGTGTGTATGCGTGACATACTCATGGCTACATCGGTTAAGCCTACCCACCGTCATAGCCGTGTACAACACAAATTCGGCGACCGCCGGCGTTTCGGCCCTGCAAGACAGAACCATCGAGGGGTCAAATTTGATCCCACAACCAGCGCAGAAAATCGTCGAGCGTGTGGATATTGTTCACGACCTCGTCTGGGACGTTCAACTCGAACGTCTCTTCGAACTCCATCACCAGCTCAACTTTGCCGAGCGAATCGGCGTCGCGGACGAGCTCGGTCCAGCGCAACAATTTCTGGCGAAACTCGCCGGACAATTCGTCGGCTACGAACAGAAACGCCGCCCGATCGCCGCGAATCGGAAACAGCAGCACGCCGCACGCCGGGCAAGGTGCATCGCCGAGCGGCTCGTCGGGCGTGACGGTGACTTCGTTGCGACAAATGGGGCACGTGCCGGGATAGCCGTCGGGGGTTCGGGAAGAGATCATCGAGCCGCACCTCTCGCTCGATGAATGATACCGACGACGCACGCGTCAGTTGCCGAAACTCGCGAGCACGATGCTCAGAGTCGTCAGGTCCACATTCTGATCCCCGTCCATGTCGCCGTCGGTTCGCGCAGCGCCGCTTGGCTGGCAAGAGTTGGCCAAGCAGCGTCGCGAGGTCGGTCAGCTCAACGTCGCAATCACCATCGACATCGCCGACCGCAGGCTGCGTCAGCGATGTGTTTTCGCGGCGGCGACAAATGGGCAGCTCGAATGCGAACCGGGCGAGCGGGCGGACATGATGCCCGCTCCACCCGCTCCACCGCCTCCAGCCGGTCCGTTCACTCGCGTTGCCCCCGCTGAGCGAATTACTCGCCCTGCATGCTGCGCTCGACGCACGCAGCGACATCGATCCAGCCGTCGTTCGTGCTCTGTCGCTTCGCGAGTGGCAGGCCGACGTGCGTGATGACGACTTCCGTACCGGCGGCGACGGCGTTGAAGTCGATTGTCACGAGCGACGGGCCCTCGACCTCGCCCTTGCCGCTGCGCCAGAAAAACGTGTGAACGAGCCGCTTGCCCGGAACGACCTCGCGGAAGTGGCCCTCGAACGACCAGGTTTCGCCGCCGCCGCGTGTTTGAATCTCGTGCTTCCAGACGCCGCCGACGCGGCAGTCGATCGACACGCTGACCGTCTCGTGCTTACTGCCCCAAGCCCAGCGGGTTGCAAATGCCGGGTCGGTCCAGGCGTGAAATACTGCGGCGGGCGTCGCTCGAAACGTGCGCCGCACAACGCAGGATGTTTCGGGCGTGTTGGTGGTGTCGACGCCGTTGACGTGATCGATGCTCTTGGTGGTGCTCGTCGTGGTACTCATTTCTTGCGATCTCCTCTGGTGGTCGGCTCGCTTTCGTCGAGAAATTCTTGCAAGGCGTCCAGCCGTTCGCTCCAGTACTCGCGCACCCTGGCGATCCACGCGCTGCCGGCGGCGAGGCGGTCGGGCACGATGCGACAAATACGCTGCCGCCCGCGCTGCTCGCGGACGATCAGGCCCGCGTGCTCGAGCACGTTCAAATGCTTGGTCACGGCGGGTTGCGACATGTCGTAGCGCTCGGCGAGCTGCATCACGGCACACTCGCCGCGGGCGAGCGTGACGAGCATGTCTCGCCGCGTGGTGTCGGCGACGGCATGGAATAGGCTGTCGAGTCGGCGGTTGCTGTTCATAACCAATTGGTTATATTATGGCGCGTGCGGCCGTTCGAGTCAAGAATTTTCCGGCGAGTTGTTGCGGCGGCGTTCTTGGGGCGACTGGTTCGTGTGTGACCTGCCGCACGACGGCGCGGCTACCCAGCGGGCGGGGGGCAACTAAGGAGTCCGGGTCTCGGCACGCCACCATGCACGACATCCGCCGATTTCCGTCGATTCGAAGAGTGTTACCCTCTCAACATTCGCGGTATGATCGGGATATGCAAAAAGCCGCGAATAAACCCCGCAAGCGCGCGAAGACAGCCAGCGATTCGCCCTCGTTTCGCCGCCTGCTTCGTGACGGTTTGAATTTGCAAATGGACGAGCGGCACGCGCTCGGCGCGATTTTGCTGGACAGTGTCGGCGACGGAGCAGCTCCGGCAGAGATCGCCGCTGACTGGGACGCCGAGATTGAGCGGCGCGTCACGGCGTTCGAGGCCGGCAAGGCGAAGACCTATTCACACGATGACGCGATGAGGGCGATCTTTGGAACGCGGCAAGGGAAAACCGCCGCTCGTACACCTCGTCGACGCGGTTGAGGATGCTCGAGCGATTTCGCGGTGGTATGAACTGCGGAGCGAACGCGCTTGCGGTCAATTCCGGGAGTCACTTGCGGCAGCCGTCGAAAAGGTCTTGGCGTATCCCGCTTCGGGGAAGCGCGGCCCGTGCGGCACGCGTTCCATCTTGCTTCACCGTTTTCCGTATCGAGTTGTCTATCGATCCTATTCGAACCTGATAATGGTGGTAGCGATCGCGCACACGAGTCGTCGTCCGGGCTACTGGAGGTCACGAGTCGCGAGCGAGTAATCGTTCGGGCGACGGGTTGCGGTTGTGTACACTTCAGCTATGGGGCTGGACTTTCTGGAAGTCGTGCTTTGCGTCGAACAGCGGTTCAATGTCTCGCTGCGCGATGATGAAGTGACGCACTGCATGACCGTCGCGGACTTCGTCGTGCTCGTCACGTCGCGTTTGGTGATCGATGGTTGTCCGTCGATGCGCGGCTTCCACGACGCACGCCGAATGCTGATCGAATCGTGTGGCACGTCCCACGATGCGATTCGACCGGACACGCCGCTCGCGCCGCCCGGTGGAGAAGATTTACCACAGAGGCACAGAGACGCGGAGAAGAGAGAGGGAACGGGGAACGGGGAACGGGGAACAGGGAACGGGGAACGGGGAACAGGGAACGGGGAACGGGGAACGGGGAACAGGGAACGGGGAACGGGAAACGGGGAACAGGGAACGGGGAACAGACGTGCGCCTGCGGCGGAGCAGGGGCCGACGGGTCGAGGGGTCGAGGGGCCGAGGGGAGGGTTCAGGGGTCGGGGTTCAGGAATCGGGGGCGCGGGGCGCAGGGCGCGGGGCGCATCGGCACATGGGCGCTTTTGTTGCGAAAATGTGGGCGCGCAGTGGGGCTATGGAGGTGGCGGGAATCGAACCCGCCGGCGCGGAGGTCGAATTGTCTTGCGACTCTTCGACCTTGCGCCGCCACGAATCCGCGCTTCCGCGGATTCACAACACAGTGCGGCTCGTTTTGGAGTCTTTGCTGCCGAGCGACCGCGAGCGGAGGTCTTGTGCCGAAGCGT
>JBJXFK010000295.1:0-18315 GCA_046155505.1 Phycisphaerae bacterium | reverse complement strand
TGCAACCACCCCGCCGCCGCGAACCGCCCGTCGCCCGCGACCGCGTTCAGTGCATCGAGCATCGCCCGCGTCGTGTGCCGACCGATGCGCTCGGCCCACTCCAGCGGCCCGCTCGGATAGTTCGTGCCCAGCTTCATCGCCACGTCGATATCCTCGGCCGTCGCCGCTCCCTCGTCGCACAGTAGCGCCGCCTCGTTGATGATCGTCGCCAGCACACGGCTGAGCACGTATTGCTCGGTCTGCGAACCGTCGGTCGTGGTCGCCGCACTCGCGAATCGCCGCATCGCCTCGTACAGCTTCGGCGGCAGTTCGAACGAGCGCCGATCGACCATCACCGCCGGCAACGGCGGCTCGCCCTGATAGCCGTAAAACCCACGCCCCGCCTTGCGCCCGATGTGGCCCTTCTCGAACAGCGATTTCTGAATCTCGTGCGGCGTCAATCGCAGCGGCTTGCCGAGCTGCTCCCACACCGACAGCGACACGTTGTAATTCACGTCGATGCCGATCAGGTCCATCAACTCGAACGGCCCCATGCGAAAGCCGCCCAGCGTCTTGAGCGTGCGATCGATCTCGTCGATGCCGGCGATGCCCTCGCCCAGCATTCGCAGCGATTCGAGGTAATAGCCGCGGGCCACGCGATTGACGATGAACCCCGGCGTGTCCTTGGCCCGCACGACGGTCTTGCCCCACGACCGCGCGATCTCGGCCACGCGCGTCACGCAGGTCGGGTTGCTCGCGTCGCCGGCGATCACCTCGACCAGCGGCATCAGCGGCACGGGGTTGAAAAAGTGCATGCCTACCGTGCGATCAGCGATGCCGAGACCCGCGCCGATCTTGTTGATCGACAGCGACGACGTGTTGCTCGCGAAAATTGCGTCGGGCTTGGCCGCCGCGACGATCGGCCGCAGGGCCGCCAGCTTCGTATCGAGATTCTCGACAATCGCCTCGATCACCAGATCGCAGCCGGCGAGGTCGTCGAGATCTTCGGACAGGTGCAAGCGGTCCATCGCCGCGTCGCGGGCCTCGGCCGACATGCGATTCTTGGCCACAAGCTTGTCGAGTTGATCGCGCGTGCGTTTGAGCTGCGCCCGCACGAAACCGACATTGGTATCGCGCAGCTCGACCGTCCACCCGGCGACCGCGGCGATTTGCGCGATCCCCGAACCCATCGTCCCGGCACCGATCACAGCTACCGTTGACATCGACTCCCCTTGATGCCGGAATGCAGAATGATGAATGCAGAATGCAGAACGGAGACGTTTACCGAGGGGTCGCGCGGCCGGGTGGCATGCTTTCGCGGTACTCCGCGTAAGCATGCTCAGGCTGAGTACAGCCAGAGCATGCCACCCGGACAGACACCCTTCTGCATTCTTCATTCTGCATTCTGCATTTCCTAGACCTTGCGGTGTTCCGTCCGCGCAACCTCGCTCCCGTCCGCCAGCTTCTCGATCGTGTAGTCGCCAAAGATGTTCGGCGACTCCTTCTGCAAGATGCGCAGCACAGCGATCGCGACCATGCGAATCTCCGTCTCGGCGTGCTCATTGCCGCGCAGCTCGACAAAGTGTCGCCACGCGCGGGCGTTGCCGGTGACGAAGATCTTCGTCTCGGTCGCGTTCGGCAAAATGCTCCGGGCCGCCTGCCGCGCCAGCTTTCGCCGCAGAGTCGCCGACGGCTCGCTCTCGAATTTCCGCGCCAGGCCATCGACCAGTTTGCAATACGCCTCGTGGCAGTGTTTCACCGCTTCGAGCCAGACCGTGTGCAATTCCGGATCGCTCGCGATGCACTCCGGCTCGACGAAATCCGCCGTGCTTTCATCGACGTAGCGTTGCGAGAGTTGCGAGTATCCGAATCCCGCCCGGTGCCGCACCAGTTCGTGCGTGAATGATCGCGACACGCCGGTGAGCACGAAATTCCACGTCGCGTGTTCGAGCACCGAGCCGTGCTGCATGTTGATGATGTTGCCGAGATACTCGTTGTTGGTCTTGCGGCCCTTGCCGAACGACATGTAGCAGATGCGGCCCGCAACTTCGGCAAGCGCCTCGCCGCCGACGTCGGTGTCGGTTTCCCATGTGACGCCGTGGTCGCTGAGAAACTGATCGACGCCGCGCTGATCGATGGTGGCGCGGCCGACGAGATAGGCCTTGGGCTGGGTGATGATTTCCACGAATGACGCTCCCGAAAGTTATTCGGGGAATTGTAATGCGAGCGGCGAGTTCGCGAGGGGGGTGGCGATCGACCAATCCGAACGCGACTGCGTGGGGTGTGCATCGCGCCAGCGATCCGAACGCGACGCGCAAGCGAGTGTGCTATGGGCTTCCAGCCCGTTCTGATGGACTTCGGGCTTCCAGCCCGACGGCATCTGAGCGGCCCGAACGCGAAGCGCCAGCGAGTGAAGACCGAGCCGCGCCCGTGAAGAAGCGGTCTTCAATCCGACCACGACACGTAATCGATTATCTCGAGCGCCAGCGAGCCGCTTCCCGGTCGGCTTCAGCCGACCAGCCCATGCCCCCAACTTCAGTTGGGGGTAAGCAAGCCACAACCCACCTGTTTCTCCCTACAGCCGGCTTGAGCCGGACTTTGGGAATCGGCGGATTCAACAACTCAGAGTGATGGCCAAGCCCGGCTGAAGGCCGGCTGAAGTGCAACAAGAGTCAAAATCGAGTTTGGTGCCACACACTCCCCACCGGCTAAAGGCCGGCGGCACGGACCAATCGGCCAAAGCCGACCAACAGAGAAGACACACGACACCCGTAGGGTGGGCATCGCCCACGATTTCGTACGTTTGGGCAAACGGCGGCGAATCCCGCGCGTTGCCCAACTCGCGCGCACGCGCGCACGCACCGCCGAAGACACACTCGCAAACCGCCGCGAGCATGCCACGCGCCAATCGCTACTATTCACCAACGTGAAAACCGAACCGCAAGCAACGTCGCCCGCAAAACTCGGAGGTCTAAGCCGCTCCACCGCCGACATCCTCGATTTCGACGTTTCGAGATTGCCCCGGGCACGCGATCCGCGGAGCAGAGCGGTAATTCTGTCCTTCGTCCTAACGGCTGCCGTCTTGATCGCGCTTGGCCTCTCCTCCCGCACCGCGTTCGACTACGCCGGCCCGCCGATCGTGCTGCTATTCATAACGATTGCCGCCTTTCATGTGCTGCGAATCTACCGTCGCTCCGCGCTGCTCCGCCGCGCGCGCTTCGAGTTCATCCGCCGACTGCCGCCTGCCCGCCAACCCGCCGCGATCGCTCGCGTGCTGACAAAACCGTTGCACTACGATCGCGACGACGGACGCAAAGCCATCTCCATGTTCCTGGCCGAGCATGGCCAATTCGGCGTCGCTTATCGGCTCCAGTTGCGACCGCAGGCCGCAGTGTCGCCGGTCGTCGCAGGATTCGAACCAGTCGCGAAGGGCGATCTTTCCGCACATTGGCTTGCGGATGTTGCCGGAAGTCACGCTGCGAACCCCGCGCCGCGCAATGCTCCTGCACGCGCGCTATGGATCGCATGGGCGTGCTTCGGTTTCGGGGCGCTTGTACTTGTCGTTGTTCCGGTATTGATGCTCATCAACATGTCCCGCAGCGGAATAGCGATCGTGCCGGCGAGGCTCGTCGTGATGACCGCGATCTGCGCCACGCTCTGGACGGCGCTTGCGCTGTTCGCCGCGATTCTTTCGGAGTCTTGGTTCGTGGTCCCATCGGGCCTCGTTCGACGACGGCTGAATCGCCTCACCGGACGCGTGAGTCTTCAAGTTTTCCCGCGGCCGCTGTCAGTACTCGTACTGACGCAGCACTCAAAGCGACACTGGGCCGTTCGCGTGCGAACTGGGAACGTGAACGGGATATTCAGCGCTTCCGATGTTGAGGCGACGGCAATTCTGCGGGCTTGGCTGTGTCACGCGAGCATGCCAACGATCGAACGCGTTCGCGAGGCACTTGGGTGATCGCACGCCGGTCGCGCGTGCAAGCGCTTCTCCGGCGTGTACCTATTCATCCTTGTTCTCGCGAGGCGTCGACCGGGCCGTCAGATCGGCGAATACAATCCGCATGACGAGCCCGGCGAGAACAGAAAGCGGTGTTCGAACCTGTCGCCGCTCAGGTGCATCTCGCTATAGCCCAGATCGCCGAATCCACCGGGGCCGCCCAACGGCGGGTGCTCATCCCACTCACATCGAAAATCGGTCACGCCAACGTATCGGAGTTCTATGCGCACGGGCACCGAAAGCTGCTCGAACCCATCGATGTCGATCTCGAGCGTAGCCGCCGCGGAATTGAGCCGAAGCGAGCGAATTCTGCCGTCGTGCAGAGATAAGTGCTCGTCAATCGCTCGAACATGAGCGGGCAATTGTGCCGCGATTTGCTCGAAGTGCGCCTGATAGCCCGAAACCGCGGCGTCGGCGGCGGTCTGGTCGTAGTCGCCTGACCACCAACCCATCGTGAAAAATTGCATGTCGCGCTCCGTTACTTATGCCCTTTGAAAAACGCAGTGCGAGTGAATCCGCGCGAGAACTCGTTGATCTTCCAATCGTAGACCGCGCACGCGAGACTGATCTACTTCTGCGCGGCTGGCTCTGTACAGCAGCCGCGCGTTCCACGCAGATCTCCAGGATGTTGGCTCAGCGAGAATGACAAGTCGCCGCCGCTCAACTGAGTCCGTGCGGATTCCGAGACCCAACGTCTCGCCGAACTTGCGCCTTCAGCCAGTCAGCCAGCGCCGTCGCAGATGTAGGCGAATCGTACTCATGAATCACAATCGCACCGTCGGAGCGCGTGACGATCCGCACCCGAAACTTCGCACTCTCGGCATCGATCACTTCCACTTCGACCGCGCAGATTTGGTCGAAGCTGATTTGCTTTGCTGCACGATTCCCGGGGATGCGCGGCAGATGCACCGATTCCGCCGAAAAGTCGACGCGGATGTCGAAACGCCCCGCCGCGATCTGGTGCGTCCTCCAGAGCATTGCTCCGAAGAACGCCGCCACAACGCCAATAATTGCGGAAACGGACACCACCGCCGGCGGATCTCCACCAAACCCAAGCATCAGCACGCCGCACATCGCAATTGGCGTGAGAAACAGCGCCCACGATCCGACGGTCAGTGCACCCACACAGTCGATGCGGTATGTAAGCGCCCGTGGCGCGTCAGAAATCACCCGCCCACCGAGAACGGCCGCAGCACGCCGCGCGCTGACGCGACGTATCCCAAGCAGAGTTGCGACGACGACAACATTGAACGGCAACAGAAAAATGAACAACAGCGCATGAGTCGAATTGAGCCCGACTTGAAGCACCGCTTCGCTGGGCTGTGCAGCCGAGTAATACACCGGCACGTCTCGCCCGACCGGATGCTCACGCGCGACTCGGCGTGCTCGCATCCCGGCCGTTTGGAACGCGTCAAACGCGTATCGGCTTCCCGCATGCACCTCGCCGTTGACGGAGTAGCGATAGGTGAGTTCAAGTCGCCGATCGTCGATGTTTGACACCGGCTTGGTGCTCAGGCCGCTTTGCGTAATCACTCCCGAAGTCAGTTGGTACGTAAATTGAGCGTTCGTTGCGCGAAGGGCGCTTTGCACCAAATATGCGTCAGAGATCAATGTGATTGCAACGAAAGGAACGATGAGGAACAGACCTACGCCGGCGTTTTGAACATGCGCCTTCAACCGCCCCATCGTGCTTCCGACGTCCGCGCTGCTCATGCTGAAACCGTACCGGGTGGAGGCAGGAAAAACGAGCCGACCACGCCGCCCTGCCCCTGATACAGCCGAGCCCGCAACTTGGTCTGCTCCCGGGGGAAGAAAGCAGCCGGGGGCGGCTGCTCCACATGCATCGCTTCGCGCCAGAAGAAACAGCGGAGGGCCGCTGTTCTCCACTGGACCCGCGGTGGGCCGCGGTGTTCCAGGGAAATCAGTACGCCGCGAGCGCCGAATCGTGAACACGAAAAAAGGGAGCCGGCGCGGCGCGCCGACTCCCTCGAATTTCAATGCCGCGTTTCACGTCAGCCGATCGGGCCGCTCGGGTCGATCATCACAACCGGCCGTCCGGCTATGCCGCCTTCGCGGCCTTCTGCACCATCGACACCAGCTTGTCGAAAGCCGCCGGGTCGTAGATGGCGATTTCGCTCAGCATCTTGCGATTCAGCAAAATGTTCAGCCGCTTCATCGCGCCGATAAACCGGCTATAGCTCATGCCGCGCATCTCGCACGCCGCGGTCAGGCGCGTGATCCACAGCGCCCGATACTCGCGCTTCTTCACGCGGCGATCGCGGAAGGCGTATACGCCGGCCTTGATGACGAACTGCTTGGCGATGCGGAAGTTCTTACTTCGTGTCCCCCAGAAGCCTTTGGCGTCCTTGAGGATCCGCTTGCGTCGCTTGCGAGTGGCGTGTCCGGGTGTCGCACGCATGAATCAATACTCCGAAAGTCGCGGACATGCCGCGAGTGAATACCTGACTGAATTCGAACCGGTCGCGATCGCCTAGAGTGCGCCGAGCGCCTCGAGGTAACGATCGAGAAACACCTCGTGCAAAATGCCGGTGCGCCCCATCTTCTGATTGCGGCGACCGCGCTTGTTGCTGAGCAAGTGTCCCATTCCGGAACGCTTGTGAATGATCTTGCCGGTCGCGGTGACCTTCATGCGTCCGGCCGATCCCTTGTGCGTCTTCATCTTGGGCATAGCTGTTGTCCCTGTCCAAATGTCGAAGATGGGTAATGTACCCCCGCCGCCCCGCCGTGGCAAGTCCTCGAATCCAGCCGCGGAGGCCGCTATGGTACGGAACTCGCCGAACTTGCGGCGAACCGCCCCGGCAAGCGGCCCGGTCGGCGATTTTGCAACGATTCAGCGTCGCGGGGCGATCACCCGCGACCCACCATCCGGAGCGTCACATGGCCTATACGACCACTACCGTGCCTGCGGGCGGCAAGATCACGATTACCGGCGGCAAGCTGAGCGTTCCCGATACGCCGATTATTCCGTTCATCCGCGGCGACGGCACGGGGCGCGACATTTGGAAATCGAGCGAGGCTGTTTTCGACGCCGCCGTGGCCAAGGCATATGGCGGGAAACGCAAGATCGCGTGGATGGAAGTGCTGGCGGGCGAGGCGGCGTTCAACAAGCTCAACACGTGGCTGCCGGACGAGACGCTGACCGCGTTTCGCGAGTTTTTGGTCGGCATCAAGGGGCCGCTGACGACGCCGATCGGCGGCGGCATTCGATCGCTGAATGTTGAACTGCGGCAGCAACTCGATTTGTATGTGTGCCTGCGCCCGGTGCGCTACTTCCAGGGCGTACCCAGCCCGGTGAAAGCGCCCGAGAAGTGCGAGATGGTCATCTTCCGCGAGAACACCGAGGACATCTATGCGGGCATTGAGTACGCCGCCGGCACACCCGAGGCAGCGAAGATCCTCGACTTCCTGCGCCGCGAATTCCCGAAGCAGTACAGCAAGATTCGCTTCGGCGAGACGGCGCAGGAGACGGTCGGCATCGGCATCAAGCCGGTATCGCGACTGGGCACCGAGCGGCTCGTGCGAGCGGCGATCGAATATGCCCTCACGCACAAGAAGCCGCACGTGACGCTCGTACACAAGGGCAACATCATGAAGTTCACCGAGGGCGCGTTCCGCGACTGGGGCTATGCGATGGCCGAGCGCGAATTCGGCGACCGCGTGTACACCTGGGCGACGTGGGAGCAGACCAAGGCCGCCAAGGGTGAGGAAGCCGCCAACGCCGAGCAGGACGCGGCGAAGAAGGCCGGCAAGCTGATCATCAAGGATGCGATCGCGGACATCACGTTGCAGCAGGTGCTGACGCGGCCCGAGGATTTCAGCGTGATCGCGACGCTGAATCTGAACGGGGACTATCTGAGCGACGCGCTCGCCGCACAGGTGGGCGGCATCGGCATCGCTCCGGGCGGCAACATCAACTACGTCACCGGGCATGCGATTTTTGAAGCGACGCACGGCACCGCACCGAAGTACGCCGACAAGGACATGGTAAATCCCGGCTCGGTGATTCTCAGTGGCGTCATGATGCTGGAACACCTCGGCTGGCACGAGGCGGCGGACATGATCACGCGCGGCCTCGACCGCGCGATTGGTGCGAAGCGCGTGACGTATGACTTTGCACGCATGATGCCGGGCGCGACGCAGGTGAAGTGCAGCGAGTTTGGACAGGAGATTATCAAGCATCTGGGGTAGCGAAGGGCCATGAGCGGATTCGCGGGGCGAACTCAGAATGCAGCATGGCGATACCAGATATGCCCATCGTATCACGCTCCGCCCGGGATCGACGGTCTGAGCCGCTCGTTGGACCGTCGCCGCCTTCGTGGCGTTGCGCTGAGAGTTCGAGAAGCGGATCAACACTGACGAATATTGAAGCGCGGGGTGACTTCTCGCGCAAAATTCATCCCTGCGATTATGCGGATTCCGGCAAGCGACGCGCAAGTTCGGCCTGCTTGGCGATGCAGCGTTGAAATCGAACGAACGCGACAACGATCGCCACGAACGTAAACAAGGCCAGCAATCCGACCAAGATCGACAGGGTCGACACGACGAGAATCAGCGACGAGAGCACCGGGCTTGCCGCCGGGTTGGTGATCACGGTCGTCGTACCGCCGTATGAAATGCGAACCGTGCCGGTTGGTGGCGCAGCGGGCGTGGTTGTCGCCGCGGTTGTCGTGCTGGCTTGCGATGTTGTGTACGTCACCCCGCCGGCAGCGACTGTCGCGCCGCCGCCCAATTGCGAGAATGCAGTCGCCAAGCCGATGAGCAAAATGACGATCGGCAGCGTGATGAGTGCTACCAGCATCCAAGAGACACGCCGCAGATTTCTGGCGAGGCTCGGATCGGGCGCACGCATTGCAAGCGATGCCAGATACCGAAACAGCGCGGCGCAGCCCACCAGGAGAAACAGCAGCGAGACGAACTGCAGCACGTCATTGAGATGCGAAAGGCGTGCCGGAAGCGACACCGCGGTCGACGTAAACGTGTCGGCGACGACCGCGATTGCGTTGAGCAGTAGCGTGCCGCGAATGAACTTGCGCACGCGACCGTACTGTGCTTCGCCCAGACCGCTGGGGTCGGGCATCGTGACGATCCACGCCCCGCCGAGCAGCACCAGTGCGCCCGCGGCGTCAATCAGATTGGCCAGTCCGTTTGCGCCGCGCGTGAGTATTTGAACGCACGCGTAGTTGAGGACGACGGCTGCGACGATCCCTGCAAAAATGAATCGCAGCCCCAATATGAGCTGCCGCAGCCACGCCACGTCGGCAAAACGCAGTAGATCTCCGAGTACCGACAGACCGATCGCGGTGCCACACTCGGGGCAGCGATTATCGCCGTGCAGGCCGCGCAGGTTGTAGCCGCAGCGCCGGCACGGGCAGTCGCCGCTGACGATGCCGGATGGGTCGAGAACGTTTGGAGTTGCAGCGGAGTCGGACATGTTGCTCTCTCGTAAAGCTGTGCTGCATAGCAGCTCGTAACGCGGCGATGCGGCGTTATCGTCGCGTTTTGCGCCGCGTGAAATTCTCGAATGCTTCCAGCGTCTCGGCGCTTACATGATGCTCGATGCCCTCGGCGTCGGTTTCAGCGGTTCGCGGACTGACGCCGAGCGCGATCAAGAATCGCACCACCGCATCATGGCGACGGCGCGAGTCGTCGGCCAGTTGCCGACCGGCGTCGGTCAGGAAGATCGCGCGATACGGCTGACTCGTCACGAGGCCCGCTTTTTGCAACCTGGCGACGGTGCGGACGACGGTGACGTGCGTGACGCCGAGCGTGCGGGCGATGTCCACGGCGCGGGCTTCGCCGTGGGCGTCAATCAGCCGGGCAATCACCTCGCAATAGTCTTCGGCGATTTCGGTGTGGTGCGCCTTGCGCGTGCGGCGGTGAATCTCGGCCTGCGCCTCTAGAGTCGTGGCCTGCGACGCTTGGCGGGCCGGGACGGGCTTTTTTGCGAGTTTTTGCGACATTCAACCTGCCTCGCGTTCGAATCAAATGGTGGGCGATGCTACGCGCCGGCTCGCGTTCGAATCAAATGGTGGGCGATGCCCACCCTACGCGCGGACGCGGCGTTCCGTAGGGTGGGCATCGCCCACCATTTCATGCCGAAGAATAGCCGATAGACAAAGGTGTAGCATCGGCTATAATTCGGGTAGCTGGCTACAAGGAGTCGTTCATGCTTCCGGTATCGACCGTTCAATTGACCGTGGTGATCGCGTTCGCGATGGCTGCAACCGGCAACGTATTTGCGCAGGTCGCGGCCGCGAAAACACTCAACATCGTCGCCACCACCGGCATGGTGGCCGACATCGTGCGCGGCGTCGCGGGCCCACACGGCAACGTGACCTCGCTGATGGGCGAGGGCGTTGATCCGCACCTGTTCAAGCCCGGTCGCGGCGACATCGCGACGCTGTTGAACGCCGACGTGGTGTTCTACAACGGCCTGATGCTCGAAGGAAAATTGACCGACGCCCTGGTCCGCGTCGCCAGCAGCGGCCGCAAGGTCGTCGCCGTCACCGAGCAGCTCGACGATTCGCTCAAGCTCGAACCCGAGCAGTTCGAGGGGCACTATGACCCGCACGTCTGGATGGACCCGCGCGCCTGGAGCAAGACGGTGGACGTCGTCCGCGATGCGCTGATCGCCGCCGATGCATCGCATGAAAAGGACTATCGCAACGCCGCCGAGCGCCTCGCTCGCGAGCTCAAGCAGCTCGATGAGTACGCCGAGCAGGCGCTGGCCAGCGTGCCGAGAGAGGCCCGCGTCTTGGTCACCGCCCATGATGCGTTCAACTATTTCGGTCGCCGCTATGGCTACGAAGTCGTCGGCATTCAGGGCATCAGCACCGAGAGCGAAGCCGGCGTGCGCGACATCGAGAAGCTCGTAGACATGCTCGTCAAGCGCAAGATCGGCGCGGTATTCGTCGAGACGACCGTGTCGCATCGCAACGTCGAAGCCCTGATCGCAGGGGCGAAAGCGCGCGGCCACGAAGTGAAGATCGCCGGCAACCTGTTCAGTGACGCGATGGGCAAGCCCGGTTCGTATGAAGGGACGTACGTCGGCATGATCGATCACAACGTCACGACCATCGCCCGCGCACTGGGCGGCAAGGCCCCGGCCCGCGGCATGCACGGTAAACTCGCCGAGGCGAAATAACGTGGCACACGCCGAAGCACCGCCGTCGGTCGCATCGCCGTCCGTCGCATCGCACGCGAGCGGGTTGGCGTCGCGGCCCGAGCACAGCGCCGACAGTCCGCTGTCGGTGCATGACGTGACCGTCGCGTATCAGCACAAGCCGGTGCTGTGGGACATCGACTACGACGCGCCGAATCAGGCGCTGATCGCGATCGTCGGGCCCAACGGCGCGGGGAAGTCGACGTTCATCAAGACGTGTCTCAACCTGTTGCCGCGCGCGAGCGGGCAGATCGAGTTTTGGGGCGCGCCGTATGCGAAGCGTCGGCGGCAGGTTGGTTATGTGCCGCAGCGTGAGTCGGTGGATTGGGACTTTCCCGTTTCGGCGCTCGATGTTGTCTGCATGGGCCGTTACGGGATGATCGGGTGGCTTTGGCCCGTCACGCGACGGCATCGCGAGGCGGCGCTGGCCTGTCTCGATCAGGTGGACATGGCCGACTATGCCCATCGGCAGATCAACCAGCTCTCCGGCGGGCAACAGCAACGCGTATTTCTCGCGCGGGCGCTCGCACAAGAGGCACGGCTCTATTTCATGGACGAGCCGCTCGCGGGCGTCGATGCCGCGACCGAGGCGACAATCGTCAAGATTCTCAAACGGCTGCAACAGGAGGGGCGGACCGTGATCTGCGTGCATCACGATCTGCCGACCGTGCCGGACTATTTTGATCATGTGCTGCTGCTCAACACGCGCGTCATCGCAACCGGCCCGGTGCGAACGACGTTTACGCCGGAGAATTTGAACAAGACGTACGGCGGGCGTTTGACGCTGCTCGATCAGGCGGCGGAGGCGATTTCGCGGGTAAGACAGGGGATGTAGTGGCTAGTGCCTAGAGGCTAGTGTCTAGTGCCTAGTTAGCAGTGCAAAGTGGCAAGTGCAAAGTGCAGAGTGAAGAGGAGTCGCTTACTGAACGCTGAACCCCGAACCCTGAAAGCAAGCGCTGGGTACCAAGCACTAGGCACTAGACACTAGGCACTCCAATGTTGATTGCCCAATCCATCACCGACGTTTCGTTCGCCTGGCCATCGCTGGATGAGCTGGCGCGCGTGCTCACGTTGCGCGGCGGATTCAATTCGGCGATTGTCGTGATTGGCACGACACTGCTCGGGGCGGCGGCGGGGATTGTCGGCAGTTTCGCATTGCTGCGAAAGCGAGCGCTCATCGGCGATGCCCTCAGTCATGCCGCACTGCCCGGTCTGGCTATCGCATTTCTCATCAGCGTCGCAATGGGCGGCGTCGGGCGATCACTGCCGGTTCTGCTCACCGGGGCGACCATCAGCGGTGTTGTCGGCGTGCTCTGCGTGCAGTGGCTCTCACGCTACACGCGCCTGCACGAGGACGCCGCAATCGGTGCCGTGCTGAGCGTGTTCTTCGGCTTCGGCGTGCTGCTGCTCAGCATCATTCAAACGCTCGATGTCGGCACGCAGGGCGGCCTGCACCACTTCATTTATGGCCAAACGGCGGCGATGCACCAATCCGATGCGATTCTGATCGGTGCCGTGGCGTTGCTCGCGGTGATCGCGTCGGCCGTGCTGTTCAAGGAATTTCGGCTGGTCTGCTTCAATGACGAATTCGCGACGGTGCAGGGTTGGCCGGTGCCCGCGCTCGATCTGGCGATGATGGCGCTGGTGGTGATCGTCACCGTCATCGGCCTGCAATCGGTCGGGCTGATTCTCAGCATCGCGCTGCTGATCATTCCCGCCGCCGCCGCTAGATTTTGGACCGAGCGGCTCGATCGCATGATCGTGCTCAGCGGCGCGATTGGTGCGATGAGCGGCTACTTCGGCTCGTGCGCGTCGGCGCTGCTGCCGCGACTGCCGGCCGGCGCGGTGATCGTTCTTGCGGCGGGCTGCATTTTTCTTGTGAGTTTCCTGCTCGCGCCGGCGCGCGGCGTGCTGGCCAGTTCGCTTCGGCAATTTCGCCTGCGGCTGTCGATCGCGCGCGAGCATGTGCTGCGCGGCATGTTCGAACTCGCCGAGAAACGCGAACCCGGCGCGGCGGTGATTCACCTGCGCGATCTGCGCAAGGCGAAACGCTGGCTGGCGTGGGATCTCTGGCTACTCGGTGGACGCCTGCGACGCGACGGCTTGATCGTCCACATCGGCGACCAATATCGACTCACCACCGCGGGCTGGCGCGAGGCGCAGCGCGTCACGCGCAACCACCGCTTGTGGGAAGAGTATCTGATCACGTTTGCACACCTCGACCCGACGCACGTCGATCACTGCGCCGACATGGTCGAGCACGTGCTTGATCCCGAAATGATTGCCGAGTTGGAACAGCAGCTCCGTCGTCGCGGCCGTTTGCCGGCGGCAACGATCGTCACCGAGAGCGTCCACCCGATCGCGGGAGCGACGCCATGAATATGAGTCCGCAATTGCAGCAGTTTCTATCGCTCGACGCGCCGGCGATGCTCACAGCAACGCTCGCCGCCATCGCGTGCGGCCTGCTTGGAAACTTTCTCGTCTTGCGTCGGCTCAGCCTGATGGGCGATGCGATTTCGCACGCGGTGTTGCCCGGCCTCGTGGCCGCGTTCCTGCTCACCGGCAGCCGCGCGACGTTGCCCATGTTCATTGGAGCGGCGATCGTCGGCGTCTTGACCGCTGTGCTGGTCGAGCTGATTCACAGACTCGGCCGGATGGAAGCCGGTGCGGCGATGGGCGTTGTGTTTTCGATTCTGTTTGCGGCGGGCGTGGTGATGCTCGAACAAGCCGCCGCACGACAGGTCGATCTCGATCCCGATTGCGTGCTCCATGGGCAGCTCGAACGCGTTTTCTGGTTTGCGCCGGGAACCTGGGGCGAATTGCTGACGTGGCATTCGCTGACACAGTTGCCGCGCGAATTGTGGACGGTCGCGGCGGTCGCCGGCTGCGCGCTCACGTTTATCGTCGTGTTCTACAAAGAACTCAAGATCACCGCGTTCGACCCGGCCCTCGCGACGGCGCTCGGCTTTTCGTCGACGACGATGCACTTCGCGTTCATGGTGCTCGTAGCGGCCGCCGTGGTCGCATCGTTCGAAGCCGTCGGCTCGATCGTCGTCATTGCGATGCTCGTCTGCCCGGCGGCGACCGCACGGCTGCTCACGGATCGATTGCGCACGCAAATCGTGCTCAGCGCGATCATTGCCGCACTCACCGGCGTCGTCGGCTATGTCAGCGGCGCGCTCGCCCCGCAATGGCTGGGCTGGAAGCACTCGGTAAACGTGGCCGGCATGATGGCGACCCTTGGCGGCGTGTGGCTGGTGCTCGCCGCGCTGGCCGCCCCGCGACACGGCATCATCGCCCGCGCGCTGCGCCGCACGCGACTGACCATCGATGTGCTGCGCGAGGATTTGCTCGCGATGCTTTATCGCGCGGAAGAATTGCGGCCCGGCGGTGCGGTCACGCTTTCGCAATCGCAGGTTCGAAACGTGCTCGGCGGCTCGACAGCGCTGTCACGCGCCGTTCGCCGTGCCACGCGCAGCGGCGAAATCGAACTCGATGATCGCGGTGTGCGCCTGCGGCAACCGGGGCGCGACCGGGCGCGCTCGATCGTTCGAGCACATCGATTGTGGGAGACATTCCTCGTTCGCGAACTCGGCTTGCGACCTGATCATGTGCATCGAACGGCGATGGAGCTGGAACATGTTACCGACCCGGCGATCCAAAGCGACCTCGCGGCCCATCACCCCGGCGATCGCGATCCGCACAATCGACCGATTCCGGGCGAGACGCCATGACGTGTCGATGCATTGACGAAGACGCCGATGCGCCCCGGTTTCGTCAACATTCATCCAAGCGGAATCCGAATCTCCGTCGCGGTTTCGAGCGCTAGCCCTTCACCGTCGCCAATTGGCCAAATATGAAACGGCCCGGCGTCGCCGAGCAGGCCGCTTTCGGGGCTGAGAATCCGCCAACTGCCGCGAATGCCGTCGCCGTGGGCCGCACCGTCATAGTCGACGCCGTGCTGGCCAAGGTAGGCTTTGTGAATCGTGCAGGTGCCGGTCTGGCAGTTGTAGCTACCGCTGAGCACAAAGTCGCCGACGAGGTCGCGGCCCTCGCCGAAGAGCCGCCCGCCGCCGAAGGTCAGGCTAAGTTCCATCTTGCCGGCCTTCGAATCCTGTCGCCAGTAGCCGATCCAACGGCCGGATCGAAACCGCGGGTCCGCTTCGAGGGCCTGATCATCATTCCAATGCTGAGCATTCATGCCGACATTGTGCCGCCAGGGGGTGGGCGATGGCAAGGGTATTTTTCGTAAACGGTTAGCAGGATGAGAGTTATCGAACGGCGTGGGGGGGACAAAGGAACAAAGGAACCAAGGAACAAGGGAAGCACCGAACACGCGAACGCCCTGTGCCAGACGTGGAACGCGGGCGGGCGCGTGCTCGCCTGCCCTTGTTCCGCTCTCGCTTTGTTCCCCTGTTCCCCGCGCAGCGCTACGCTTCCGACTCTTCCGGCTCGCACTCGGCCATCAGCACGCCCAGTTCCTCGAGCGCCAGGCGGGCCGCTTTTTGCTCGGCCTCTTTCTTGCTCGGGCCCCATGCGCTGCAAAACTGCTTGTAGCCGATGCTCACCGCGATCTCGAAACACTTCGAATGGTCCGGGCCTTTTTCGTCGAGCATCTCATAGTGCGGCGTCGCGTTCAGCGTGCGCTGCGCGTGCTGCTGCAATTGCGATTTGAAGTTGAACTGATGCTCGGATTCGCACGACTCGTCGAGATGGTCGCCCATCGTGCGCAGGATGAATTTTTTCGCCGCGGCCAGGCCGCCGTCGAGATAGATCGCGCCGATCACCGCTTCGAGTACGCCCGCCGCCAGCGACTTGGGCAACTGCTCGTGAGGGTCGAGTCCCTGGCCGAGCAGGAGCGCCTGCGGCAGATTGAGTTCCTCGGCCACCTCGGCACAGATTTTTCGTGAGACCACGGCGGATTTGATCTTGGTCAGCTCGCCTTCCTGTGCGTCGGGCAAGCGCTCGAACAGCTCTTCGCACACGACCAAGCCGAGCACCGAATCGCCGAAGAATTCGAGCCGTTCGTTGCTGTTCTTACGATCGTCGGCCGAGGAAGAGTGCGTCAGCGCGGCTTGCAAGAGTTTGATGTTCTTGAAGCGATAGCTGAGATTCTTCTGACACGTTTCGAGACGTTCGTCCGTCTTGGGAGTTGCGGTTTTTTTTCGAGCCATAAATGAGCAGACAAGTTGCTCGCGATCGGCGTCGTCAACCGTCCAAGGTGCGTCGCACGCACGCGGGCGGATGACGTCAACGACCGGGAGAAGCCATCGGCGGGGCCGAACAAACGGCCGCCGCACAGTTCCAATATACCATCTATCGGCGTGGACGCGGGAACAAGGTGACACAGGACCAAGGGAACTTCGGAACAAGGGAAGAACGGAACAAGGGAACAATGGAGCACCGCGGCCCTCCGCGGTTTTTTTGTGGAGCAGCCGCCCACGGCTGCTTTCACGCGTCACCTAAGACCGTTTGGTGGCACCAACGGACGCGGCATGCACATCCAGGCTCGCGCGGCGACTTGGATGCGTCTTCTCCACCTTCTGCCAGCCCCAGCCTGCCAATCTGACACTTCGGCGACGTCCGCGAACCGTACCCCAACGCGTCTGATTCCGGTAAAACAAGCCCCCATATACAGTTACGCACGATCGCCCGTCGCGCAACTCTTGGCACGGCAGTTGATCTTGACCCCATCGGCTACTCGTCGAGCCGTAGGGTGGGCACCGCCCACCGTTTGACGCGAACGCAAAACCGAGCCCCGACCGTAAGGGAGGGGTGCTTTCGCGATCGGCGAAACCCCTCCCTCACGGTCGGGGTCTGTAAGAGGCAAATTTCGCAACGCGGGCAAACATAAGTCCCGAACTTATCAGGAGTTCCATCACATGGCTGCCAAAGAAATTCTGTTCGACATGCAGGCCCGCGAGGCCGTCCGTGCCGGCGTTCGCAAGCTCGCCCAAGCCGTCAAGGTCACCCTCGGCCCCCGCGGCCGCAACGTCGTCATCGAAAAGTCCTTCGGCTCGCCCACCGTCACCAAGGACGGCGTGACCGTGGCCAAGGAAATCGAGCTCGAAGATCCCTACGAGAACATGGGCGCCCAGATGGTCAAGGAAGTCGCCTCGAAGACCTCGAAGGACGCCGGCGACGGCACCACCACCGCCACCGTCTACGCCGAAGCTCTCTTCGACGAGGGCATCAAAAACCTCGCCGCCGGTGCGAATGCGATGGACCTGAAGCGCGGCATCGACATGGCCGTTGACGCCGTCGTCGAGCAGCTCAAGAAGATCGCCGTCCCGGTCAAGGGCCGCGAGCAGATCGCCCAGGTCGGCACCTGCGCCGCCAACCAGGACACCGAAATCGGCAAAATCATCGCCGAAGCCATGGAAAAGGTCGGCAAGGACGGCGTCATCACCGTCGAAGAGGGCAAGTCGCTCGACACCACCGTCGATCTCGTCGAAGGCATGCAGTTCGACAAGGGCTACATCTCGCCGCACTTCGTGAACAAGCCCGAGTCGATGGAAGTCGTCCTCGACAACCCCTACATCCTCATCCACGAAAAGAAAATCGGCAGCATCAAGGACATGCTCCCGGTCCTCGAGCAGGTCGCCAAGTCCGGCAAGCCCCTGCTCGTCATCGCCGAAGAAGTCGAAGGCGAGGCGCTCGCCACCCTCGTGCTCAATAAGCTCCGCGGCGTGCTCCAGTGCTGCGCCGTCAAAGCCCCCGGCTTCGGTGATCGCCGCAAGGCCATGCTCGAAGACATCGGCATCATCACCGCCGCCAAGCCCGTCTTCGAAGACCTCGGCATCAATCTCGAAACCGTCGCCCTGAGCGACCTCGGCCGGGCCAAGCGCGTCATCATCGAGAAGGAAAACTGCACCATCATCGAAGGTGCGGGTAATTCGAAGGATATCAAGGGCCGCATCGAAGCCCTCAAAAGCGAGATCGACCGCACCACCAGCGACTATGACCGCGAAAAGCTCGAAGAGCGCCTCGCCAAGCTCAGTGGCGGCGTGGCCCAGATCAACGTCGGCGCGGCCACCGAAGTCGAGATGAAAGAGAAGAAGGCCCGCGTCGAAGACGCCCTGCACGCCTGCCGTGCGGCCGTCGAAGAGGGCGTTCTGCCCGGCGCCGGCACCAGCGTCCTGCGCTGCGACGA
>JBJXFK010000281.1:0-3023 GCA_046155505.1 Phycisphaerae bacterium | reverse complement strand
GCCGTGATCATCGCATCGTCGGAGAGCCAGGCGGTGAAGATGATCGTTGTGCAAACAAACGCGGCGAAAAGCAACACGACCAGTCGTGCGGCGGCGTCGGGTGCAACGGCAGTCATCGGGCGGGCGTTTGAATCGGTGGGCAACGGGTTAGCTCTTCTTGCTTTGGAGAAAGCTCTTCAAAATGGCCACGGCGGCAAGCGTATCGCGCAGGCCGGCTTGTTGGGAGTTCGGTACGCCCGCTTCGGCCATCCACTGGTCGGCCTGAAAGCTGCTCAGCCGTTCGTCCCAGGTCTCAACTGGCAGCGAAACACGGCGTTGCAACTCGCGGGCGAGTGCGGTCGACATCCGCGCTTGGGGTCCGATCGAGCCATCCATGTTGTACGGCAATCCGACGACGATGCCCGCGATTTCGTTTTTCGTCGCCCAGGCAATGATCTGTTCCGCGTCCTTGCCCGCGCCGCCACGACCGTCAATCGTCCCGGCGGGCGAGACGAACTCGCCGGAGGGGTCGCTGATCGCAAGCCCGATACGTTTTGTGCCATAATCGACCGCCAGCAAACGTCCCATAACTGTGATTTCCAAAGTTCGTAGCAATCGCGGTACCACGCACGCAAAAATTTCACGAATTCTTGTCTTGCATTCTTGCGTCCATGTCAAGGCGCGCTATACTTCGCCGTTCGCGACAGATTCTGGGATCTATCGCAACGCGCCGATCCGGCAACTGGCCGGGCGAGCGCAACCAAACGTTACACCGAGAGTTACACGGAACGTGACGATGGGTGCTCGCAACATTCGGTGTCCACTCCTGTCCGCCGCTCTGCGGAATTTGCGAATTTACCGTCTGGGTCGTTGAGCGAGAAGGGCCAACTGATGATTACGCGCTATGTTGCAGATTTCAGCCGCTATGGGGACGCGCTACCGATTCCCGATCTGATCAAGATCCAGACCGAATCGTATGAGCGGTTCCTGCAAGAGGATATCGATCCGGGCAAGCGGAAAAACTTCGGCCTCGAAGGCCTGCTCCGCGAGGTCTACCCGATCGAGAGCTACGATGGCAACATCAAGCTCGAATACGTCGACTACGGCCTCGACGCGCCGCGCTACACGCCGGACGAGTGCCGCGAGCTCGGCCTGACCTTCGGCCTGCCGTTTCGCGTGCGCGTGCGGCTCTACCGCAAGGACAAGGAAGAGGTCAGCGAAGAGTCGATCTACCTGGGCGAAATTCCGCGCATGATCGGCGGCGGCGAGTTCATCATCAACGGTTCGGAGCGCGTGATCGTGTCGCAGCTCCACCGTTCGCCGGGCGTCGATTTCGTCAAGGAATCGGCCGACGGCGACCGTGCACTGCACGCGTGCCGCATCATTCCCGATCGCGGCTCGTGGATCGAGATCAACGTTACGCGCAAGGACCTGCTCGCGATCCGCATCGATCAGAGCAGCAAAATTCCCGCGACCACGTTCCTGCGCGCGATGAGCGCCGATTTCGGCACGGCCGAGTCGATCATTCGTGCGTTCTATCCGGTCAAGAGTGCCAAGGTAAAGGACCTGAAGCCGGAGATGTGGGCCGCAGCCCCGATCGTCGATCCGGATACGGGCGAGGAGCTGGTCGGCGCAGGTCGTCAGATCGGCGAAGCGCTGAACAAGATTCGCGAGACCAACATCAAGCAGGCCGAGGTCGTGTCGAAGCTGACCGACCCGCTGATCTTGAACACGCTGGCCGAAGATCACGCGACCAATCATGAAGAGGCGCTGCTGCGCATCTATGCGCGTTTGCGCCCCGGCAACCCGGTGAATCTCGACAAGGCCAAGAAGCTGTTCTACGAAAAGTTCTACGACGAGAACCGCTATCGCCTGGGTCGCGTCGGGCGCTTCCGCCTGAATCGCAAGTTCCAGCAGCACATTCCGGAAACGGAAATGGTCCTACGGCCCGAGGATTTTGTGAACGCGATTCGCTATCTGCTTTCGCTGCGCGCCGGCGAGGGTCAGGTGGACGATATCGACCACTTGGGCAATCGTCGTCTGCGCACGATCGACGAACTCGCGACCGAGGAACTGCGCAAGGGTTTTCTCAAGCTGCGCCGTACGGTGCAGGAGCGCATGAGCCTGAAGGATCCCGAGAATCTCGGCAAGATCTCGGAACTGGTGAACACCAAGAGCATCAGCAGCGCGATCGACTTTTTCTTCGGGCGCAGCGAACTGTCGCAGGTCGTCGACCAGACGAATCCGCTCAGCCAGCTTACGCACGAGCGGCGCCTGTCGGCGCTCGGCCCCGGCGGTTTGAATCGCAAGCGGGCCGGCTTCGAAGTTCGTGACGTGCACATCAGCCACTACGGCCGCATTTGTCCGATCGAGACGCCGGAGGGTACGAACATCGGTCTGATCGCGTCGCTGAGCATCTACAGCGCGGTGGACGACTACGGCTTCCTCGTGACTCCGTACCGCAAGGCCAAGAACGGGAAGGTGGCCGCGGATGTAACGTACCTTCGCGCCGACGAAGAAATGCGTCATGTGCTTGCGCCGCCGGAAGCCATCAATACCGAGACGGGCGAGTTGCACGACGGCCACTTGATTGTCCGCGCGCACGGGGAGCTGAGCCAGTCGGAAAAACACGAAGTCGCGTACGTGGACATGTCGCCCAAGCAGACCGTCGGCGTTTCGGCATCGTTGATTCCGTTCCTGGAGCACGACGACGCGAACCGCGCGCTGATTGGATCGAACATGCAGCGGCAGGCCGTTCCGCTTCTGCGCGCCGAGCCGCCGGTCGTCGCGACGGGCGTCGAGCGCGCGGTCGCCGAGAACAGCGGGATGGTCGTGCGGGCCGAACGGGCCGGCAAGGTGACCTACGTCGACGCGTTGCGCATCGTCGTCAACGAAACGGATGAGTACGTGCTGCGCAAGTTCCAGGGGCTTAACGAACGAACGTGCCTCAATCAGCGGCCCCTCGTCCGGGTCGGCGAAAAGGTCAAGGAAAACCAGGTTATCGCGGATGGACCGGCCACGCGGCAGGGTGAGTTGGCGCTGGG
>JBJXFK010000279.1:0-15829 GCA_046155505.1 Phycisphaerae bacterium | reverse complement strand
TCAAGCGCATGTGGTAGTCTGCTCCCATGTCGGTACGCACTTCGCAAATCGCCGTCCGCACGATCATGCATGCCGATCGTGACTGGATTTCCGCGCTCTTCACCCAGCACTTCGGCGGTCCCGAAATCGACTCGCGTGACGAGTCATTCGACACCTGCAAGCTTCCCGGCCTCGTTGCGGAGATCGACGGTCGGCTCGTCGCCGCTCTGTCGCATACGCCGATGCTGCCAAACACCGTGTGCGAGATCATCGCGCTCGCCTCGGCTGAGCGGTGCGTGGGGGCCGGTTCGGCTTTGCTCGATGCCTGCATCGCCGCCGCCCGCGTAGCCGGCTGCTCGCGACTGTTCCTGACGACCGGCAACGACAATACGCCCGCCCTGCGGTTCTACCAGAAGCGTGGTTGGCGCATCGTGGCGATTCACCGCGATGCCATGACCCGCGCTCGCGTGCGCAAGCCCACGCTCCCGCTCACGGGGCACGACGGCATTCTGATCGCCGACGAGCTGGAGCTCGAGTATGCCCTCGTACCATTTTCGCCACCAGGCCGAAGCGCCGGCGTGTGAATTTGGGCAATTTCAATGTTGCATGCAAAATTGACCAGAATTCCACCTCCTGACAATATTGACACGCCGACGCAGCCGTTTCCTGCTCAATACTTAGCCGCTTTTCTTTGCATCAGGTTCGGTTTATGGTAGGATATACGGAACGGCGACGTCGGATTGACGGCGCACGCGGTGTCACTTGTGTCAAAACTGTGCGATCGACACAACCTATTGTGGTGCAAGCACTTGCGAAAATTCCGAAAAATTCCAGTTCTATTTGCCGACCACAATTTGTTGGGCTATATTATCTCTTGCCCCACAAGATATTCGGTTCACAGCCGGATACCACGCGGAGGGGTGAGTTGACCCGCTGAAGCAGTTCACTTCGGACCAGGGCAGCCCCGGATTCGGTTTCATACATACTTCATGTTTACCGCCGATCGAGGAGATCACGGATGACCTCGGCTACTCTCAGCACGCGCACCGCCACCGACATGACCAGCCACTACCCCGAGCCGATCCTCACCGAAAACGCTCGCAAGGTTCTCGAAGCTCGCTACCTCAAAAAGAACGAGGCTGGCGACTGCGTCGAGACCCCGCGCGACCTCTTCGCCCGCGTCGCCCGCACCATGGCCGATGTCGAACTTCGCTACGGCTCGTCCGAACCCGAACGCCAGCGCTGGGAAGCCCAGTTCTACGACGTGATGACCCGTGGCGACTTCATGCCCAACTCGCCCACGCTCATGAACGCCGGCCGCGAAATGGGCATGCTCAGCGCCTGCTTCGTCCTGCCCGTGCGCGACTCGATCAACGACATCTTCGACAGCATCAAGCACACCGCCCTCATCCAAAAGGCCGGCGGCGGCACGGGCTTCGCCTTCGACGAACTCCGCCCCACCGGCGACTACATCTCCAGCAGCGGCGGCACCACCAGCGGCCCCATCACCTTCTGGCGCGCCTTCAGCGAAGCCACCAACGCCATCCAGCAGGGTGCCTTCCGCCGCGGTGCGAACATGGGCATGATGTACATCCATCACCCCGACATCCTCAAATTCCTGCACGCCAAGCAGGACCTCAGCCAGTTCACCAATTACAACATCTCGGTCAAAGTCACCGACCAGTGGATGAACGAGTACATCGCTGATCCCGACTCGCCGCAGGTCGTCCGCAACCCGCGCACCGGTCAGGCATTCCTGATCCCGCGCGACGTCGAGATCTGGAAGTACGACATCCGCAGCCTCATCCCGTTCAACGAGGTCGAGCCACTCACCGAGCAGCGCAAGGCCTATTTCACCACGCCCACCGTCACCGGCTCCGTCCCGGCCGAGCTTGCGGGCAAGGTGTACACCAAGCGCGACGTGTGGAACTTCATCATCCAGAACGCCTGGCAGACCGGCGAACCTGGCGTGGTCTTCATCGACCGCATCAACGAGACCAACCCGACGCCGCACATCGGCCGTATGGAAGCCACCAACCCCTGTGGCGAGCAGCCCCTGCTGCCGTATGAGGCCTGCAACCTCGGCAGCATCAATCTCGGCAATTTCATCCGCAATGAATGCACGCCGCAGGCCAGCGTCGATTGGGACGCCATGCGAGAATGCGTCCATGTTTCGACGCGTTTCCTCGACAACGTCATCGACGCCAACAACTATCCGCTCGAACAGATCGACACGATCTGCAAAAACAACCGCAAGATCGGCCTCGGTGTCATGGGCTTCGCCGACGCACTCTACAAGCTGAATGTCGCCTATTGCAGCGACGACGGCGTCGCCTGGGGCGAGCGCTTCATGAAGTTCATCAACGACGAAGCCCACAACTACAGCGAATACCTCGCCAAGTGCCGCGGCGTGTTCCCCAATTGGTACGGCTCGCACTGGCAGACCAAGCACAACCGCCTCATGCGCAACGCCTGCACCACCACCGTCGCGCCCACCGGAACGATCAGCATCATCGCCAACTGCTCCGGCGGCATCGAACCCATGTTCTCGCTCGCGTTCTTCCGAAACGTCCTCCGCGGCCAGAAGCAGGGCGAAAAGCCGCTGGTCGAGGTGAACGACACCTTCCGCAAGGTCGCCGCCGCCCGCGGCTTCCTCTCGCCCGAGCTGCTCGACCGCCTCGCGACCGAGGGCACGCTGCACCACATCGACACCGTGCCCGACGACATCAAGTCGGTCTTCGTCTGCGCCCACGACATCGCGCCGAGCTGGCACATGCAGATGCAGGCCGGCTTCCAGCGCCACAACGATTCGTCGATCAGCAAGACGATCAACTTCCCCAACGCCGCCACCCCGGGCGAGGTCGAGCAGATCTATCGCCTCGCCTACGAGATGAAGTGCAAGGGCGTCACCGTCTACCGTGACGGCTGCCGCGCCTTCCAGCCGATGGCCCTCAAGGACAGCGAAAAGAAGCACAGCGAAGGCACGGAGGCACGGAGGCACGAAGGCACGAAGGCGGACGGCGCGGATGCGGCCGCCGAATCCAAAATCCAAAATCCAAAATCCAAAATCGACGGTAGCGATCGGGCCTCGGTGCCCGACGCCGCTCCCGCCGTCGAGACCGTCGTCGTCGTCAAGGAAGTCATCCGCGAAGTCATCAAAGAGGTCATTCGCGAAGTGCCGGTCGCGCGGCCGCGCAATCTCGAACCCGCCGACCTGCCCGAGATCGTCTCCGGCCTGCGCATTCGCCAGATGACGCCATTCGGCAACATGCACGTCAAAATCACCGTCGAGCCACGCGCCGAACGCGAGCTCGAGGTCTTCGCCCAACTCGGCAAGGGCGGCGACGTCGCCACCAGCGATCTCGAAGCCATCTGCCGCATGATCTCGCTCTGGCTCCGCTCCGGCGGCTCCATCAAGCACGTCATCAAGCAGCTTGAGGGCATCGGCTCATCGCTCCAGATCCCGACCAAGGCCGGCCGCATCATGTCCCTCGGCGACGGCCTCGCCTGCGCCCTGAAAAAGTACATGCGGGCCAAAGAACGCTTTGGCTTGAAGCCGTTGCTGCTGGGCGAAATCGACCCGGCCCAGCTCGACAACCCAAACTACGTGGCCAAGACCGATAGCGTCGCAGCGCCGGGCAACGGCGGCGGCAATGGCGGTCATGGCCACACAAGCGTCCCGAGCGCCGGCTCCGGCAATGGCGGGCATGGCAACGGTGGCTCCGGCCACGCCGCCCCGGCCCCGGCCATGCCGGCACCCGTCGATGTGCCCCTGGCGGGTTCGCGTAGCGGTGGCTTGCAGGGCGCACCGGCGAGCGGCCCCGCCGCGCCGTGCCACTCATCGCTCACCAGCGACAGCGGCCCGACGGCGATGGATCAGCGCATCAAGGCCTCGACCCTGCCGCCCATCGCCGATGAACCCGGCCGCTCGACCGCTGCGGTCGCCAACGTCCTGCAGGCCGCCGCCGCATTGGCCAACGGCAATGGCAACGGCCACCACGACGACGATAGCGCCATCATCGCCACCGAGACGGCGATCGCCCTGATCGAGACGCACGAGGATGAGCACGTCGACGCCGAGTGGACCTACGCCGAGGCGACGACGACGGAAATCGAGTCAACGACGACCGCCGCCGGCTCCTCCTCGACCCGCGTCCGCCAGACCCACGACATCGCCCAGCACTACAAGGTCCACTGCCCCGAATGCGACAGCGGCCTGACGATGGAAGAAGGCTGCCGTAAATGCCATAGCTGCGGCTGGGCGGCGTGCTGAATCAGAGGAGGATTGAGAACATGATGACTCGACTTTGCGTATTCCTTGAGGGCACCCCGGGACGGCCGGTTTTCAAGCTCGTCGAGCTGCCGTTCGTTCCGATGGTAGGTATGACTTACCACGACGGCACATGGAAAGTCGGATACGGCAAGACGATCACAGCGGTTGACATCGAGAATGAGGGCGAACTGATAATTGAAGTCGCTTTGGGTACTGAACCAGATATGAGCTATCTTAAAGAGTAGGAGGGTCACGGCTGGCGCTAATGGGGCGACGATCGATGGAGTAGGCATGCCCGGCGAAGGGAATTCTAACCTGGCTGTATACCTCGAACTGCGAAAGCAGACTTACGAGCATTACTGCAAGCAGGCGGACAATCTGTCCAAGGCACTCCTTACGCTCTCGTCGGCATTGCTTGGCATTTCGCTCGCGTTTGTAAAGGAAATAGTGCGGCCGGAAGTGCCTACCTGCAAGTACGTGCTGGTATTAGCGTGGTTGAGTCTTGGTGCGTCGATGGCAGCTGCGCTTCTCTCGATGCGAGCGAGCGCAAGATCAAGTGAGCATTTTCAGCAAATCCTCGATGAATGTGCCAGCTCACTGGACGACTCATTTTGTGTTCGGGCACGTACGCGCCAATTGCAAGACCCAGACTACAATCGAATTGATTTTCTCGACCGAACTGCCGGCGTCGCGTTTGCAATCGGACTGGTATTACTGTGCATATTTGTCGTCGTCAACGTGTGACTGACCACATGTGGGAGGTTTGCAATGTCCGCCAATGAGAAGTCGATCGTGCCATCCAAGATTGACTCACGTGTCAGTGATCCCCAACGGTACTTTGAGGGAACGAAGCCGCCGCTGGCACCGATCAATGTAGCACCACCTTCGCCACCGACCCCGCCGGCGCCGTCGGCTCCTCCGCCAACACAGCCGCCGGCCGGGATGTGAGTTAGAGTGGCGAACGGCGGTCTTCGCTGGCGATCGACAAATAGCCGAGTGGATTCCGCTGCATGATGAATTTGCAGACTAGTAGAGCGCGACGGGGCCGTGCCACCTGCCCCGTTTTTTGCGGACCTCGGACTCCCAGCCCACGCCCGTCCGAGTTCGCCAACTTGATCGGAATTCCACGCACCCGCACCACGAACGACGGCTCCACTCGCGATCGCCGGGTGCGCGTCGTTTCCGCATGTCGCGTGGACTGAGAGGGCTACCATCCTGCTCGCGGCAGTCGGCCAAGATGTACAATTCGACGAACTATCGGAGGTTTCCTCGTGTCGTTTTCGGCAGAAGTCGTTGACGTATTAATCGGATCGGCAGCAGACACCGCCGACGAGAGAGATTCCGTCGAGAAAACCATCACGTCGTGGAACGCGATCCATGCAAAGTCTCGATCGCTAATTTTCAGACCCGTTCGATGGGAGTCCGCGTCGATCCCCGATTTCGGGGTGCCCGCGCAGGAAGCGATCAACAAGCAACTTGTCGATGACTGCGACCTGATGGTCGCCATCATTCGAGTTCGTATCGGTGAGGGCACGATTGCCGAAATCAAGTGGTTGCATGAGGGCGGAAAGTCGGTCCATGTCTACTTGTATTGTGGCGACATTTCTGTGAGCACGCCGGCCAATGAACTCAAGCGGTCACAGGAATTTCGCGATCAGCTAAAGTCAAACTCGCTATATGCCGAGTACCGCGACACAAGAGACCTCGAATCAAAAATCACGGCGCTGTTGAGCAAAATTGAGCCAAGTCGCACGCGAACTAAACCGAGCGACGTTTCTGAATCCAAGGCATATCCGAATCGCGAGCTCATGCGCGATCTCTACAAGCACGCGCAGAATGCATATGCTGAACTACAACGGTTCATGTTTCCAGCTAGCACTTTTGATCTGGTCTGTCGCACGAGCGAGAGTACGTTTGAGGAAATTGGTACCTGCGCATGTGAGCTCGCAAACAGGTTTGCCAGTCGAATTGACGAGGAAGTTCCCTTTATTCCGGCAAACTTGCTTGCGGTTATGCAGGACGCGCGAACCGCGTTTTGTGACGCTGCGTGCAAGATTCAGGAATATCGAAGGTGTTTTCGATGGAGTGAAGTCGCCAACTTTCTGCGTGCACATAATTCTGCGTCGATCAATAGCTCGTTCGGGGCGTTAGATGCGTACGTGAAGAACGCCATCCGCGGAGCCTGAGGCGGGTGGCATCTATGAGCGAGCCTCTGTCAAGCGTCTGGGCCGGTGGCATCGCTCCAGCGCCACGCCACTGCCGCTACCCGAGGGCGGGCATGTCTTCAAACCGCATCGAGCCACAAACAACCGTGCCGACCGTCATAGCTTGCACAACCTGACGAGACTGCAAAAACGAACACTCGGCTTAGACGCTCTCCAAAATCGAGCGCTCTCCTAAACCCCGACATGGGTGCCGGTCTCAGGCTCCAATTCCCTTTTGAACCGGAACTGCCAACCAGCTAGAATTGGACCACTCCGCCTGTTAAACTGGCTAGTCGGCATCCATCGAGAAAACTCACCGAGCGTGTCCATGTTGCTGGCCGCAGCCGAGATTTGCGGAATTCCGGTAGCGCTGCTCTTTTTTGCGGCGTGTTTGCTCATAGCCCAGCACGAACGGCAGAACCCGACCTTCACGTCCATCACGTGGAACGGTGACATTTACTCACCTCTTTCGATTCCCGCAATGCAGGAGTTTTTCCGCTTCTTTTTTTGCAACGAACGCTCGTGCGTTCTCGACTCGTACACGCCCGTTCAACAGGTATTTCGGCGGGGAAATCCGTCTATCACGAGCATGCCCGCAGTGCAAAGTGTCTATTGGCACGAGGTGCCAATTACAGTCACTTTGAGCTACTCCGTGCGGAACGACGGTCGAACCGCGGTAACGCTGTTCTTTGCTGCGCCAAGCGCAATGCGTTTTGACAAAACCTGCGCCGAGTTCTTTCACAAGGAGGCCGAAGCGGAACACGACCTAGCATTCGAGTCGCTTAGATCTCGGCTAGAAATAATGGACCGACAGAATCAGACATTCCAAGGATCGCATTCGGCCGCGGATGACGATGATCTGGAAGATGATGACGTGGATGATGATGATTTTGACGACGATGATACCGAAGAAGAGCCAGACCCGAGCCCTTCCGTTTCAGGTGCAGCGAACGATTATGAGACATTGGGATTGAAGATCGGTGCAACCTGGGAGCAGGTTCAGGCGGCTTATCGCGACGCGTGCAAGAAGTATCATCCCGATATGCTGAGTGGTCAGAAGGTACCACCTCATTTGATTGAACTTGCGGTCGCGAAGTTCAAAGAGATTACGAATGCGTACCAACGATTGAAGAGAATTCTAAACTAGGGACGGGTGGCCTCTATGAGCGAGCCTCTGCCAAGCGTCTGCGGGAGCTTCGCGGGAACTCCAAGCATCCATTCGGCGTCGCCGCGGACCGGCCCGCCGACCACCGCGATCGCGCATTCCCGATCGCTTCGACTGCCGGTCCGTCGTACCAGTCGTCGCAGGGCGTCAGTCGATGACGCGACGAAATCACTGCTCGAACGGGACACACCCGATCGAATTTTCTCGCCGGAGAACTAATTTCGGCTTGAACCACCAATCCGAGCGTGGTAGGGTTTCGTTAGGAGGTCGCGCCATGGACCGTGACACCATCGTCCGGCTGCATTCCAGCTTTGAATCGCTCGTCCAGCGGCACGACGAGACCGCAACCGAGTACTGGGCTGCACGTGACTTGCAAATGCTGCTCGGGTACACCCGCTGGGAGAACTTCGCCAACGTCATCGAGAAGGCGATAACCGCTTGTCGCAACGCGGGTTCCGATCCGCTCAACCATTTTCGTGATATCACGAAAATGGTCGCCACGGGTTCCGGCGCGCAGCGCCCGATCGCCGATATCGCGCTCACCCGGTACGCCTGCTATCTGATTGCCCAGAATGGTGATCCTGCGAAAGACCCGATCGCATTCGCGCAGTCGTATTTCGCGGTCCAGACGCGACGTCAGGAAGTGATCGAGCAGCGACTCGCCGAAGCCGAGCGAATCAGTGCCCGCCACAAATTGACGCGTTCAGAAAAGGAGCTTTCCGGTCTGATCTTCGAGCGATTGCGTGAGAACGAGAGCTTCGCCCGAATCCGCAGCAAAGGTGATCAGGCACTTTTCGGCGGACAGACGACGGCCGACATGAAGAAGCGTCTAAATGTGCCGCATTCGCGTCCCCTGGCCGACTTTCTGCCGACGATCACGATCAAGGCCAAGGACTTTGCAAATGAGATCACGAATTTCAACATCAAGCAGTTTGGTCTTTCGAGCGAGCCGACGATCTCGAGTGAGCACGTAAAGAACAATCGCGAAGTCAGAGCACTGCTCGGAAAGAGCGGCATCGCGCCGGAGAAACTGCCCCCCGCCGAAGATGTAAAAAAGGTCGAACGCCGAGTGGCCTCCAGCAAGAAACGGCAGCTATCGAGTACGCCGGACGAGCTCCGGGAACCACAGAATCCGGATCAGAGCGTCTAACATCCGCCGGCGCGCGGCGGTTGGCATTGATGAGCGAGCCTCCGTCAAGCGTCTGCGGGAGCTATTGCGGGAATTCCAAGCATCCATTCGGCGTCGTCGCTCGGTCGCGCCACCTATCGATTTCGAATCGGGCAGGTGGAACGGTCGGGCTAAGAAAACCGTGCGCGTGCCACTGCTCTGTGAGCAGTGTGTCGCGGCAGTGAGGAACCGCCATGAACGCGAAACGTGCGCTCGCGAGCTCGGTTGCCGTTCCTTCGTCGCCGAAATCACCGCGCCGTCTCTGCGTCGCCGACTTTCGCACGTCGCCTCGCTGCCCAATTCACTGCTCACAGAGCAGTGGTACCCGGCGGGGTCCGTCGCGGACCGTGCCAGCCGCCTGGATGGGGATATTCAGCCGTTCATTGATGCGCGGCTGCGGCAGAGGTTGCATAAGGGCGAGTAATCGCCTGACGTTGATCCGTCACGACCGCAAGCTTGCGGCATAGATGCGCGCCGACGATCATGGTGCGCGCCACATCGGCGATCGGAGTGAGAGATGAGCTATCGCGCCGCTACATGCGTATTGGGTTGTTTCGCGTTGCTCGCGACGGCCGCGAAGGCTGAGGATTTCGATACGATCAAAACTGAGTTCACGGTCGCGCAACAGCAGTGGTTCGGGCGATTGTCGGAACTGGAAGGCAAGCCCGAGGCGGCAGAACTCTACAAGAACGGCCCTGCGAACGATTTTGTACCGCGTGTGCAGAAACTGGTCGAGTCGCTGAAAGGCGACGATGCGATCGAGCCGCTCATGTGGCTGCTGGTCAACAGTCGCGGGCTGCGCGAAGGCGGGCAGCGATCGGCGGCCCAAGCTGCCGATCGACTCGCTCGTGATCATGCGGATTCGACCAAGCTGCTATCTTTCGCAGGCGATTTGCGTGTCGCGGCCCTGTGCGCGGAACGAGAATCGCTGCTGCGTCTTTTCGAGCGGATCGGGGCGAGAGGCGCAGATTCGGAATCGCGGGCGCTTGGGAGGTTCCTGCTCGGCTTTACACTTCAACTAGACAAGTCCGGCGATACGGCACTACCGGTCGATGTCGTCGCGCAGAATCGATCACGGGCGCTCGAATTGATGCGCAGCGTACTGTCGGACTTCGAGGTCACGAAGGCCGCCGCCGAAGCGCGTGGTTTTATCTTCGAATTGGAACGACTGCAGATCGGGATGGTCGTTCCGCCGTTGGAAGGCAAGGACCCGGACGGACAGACGATTCGGCTTGCGGATCATGCTGGGAAAGTTGTTGTCATCGACTTCTGGGCGACGTGGTGCTGGCCATGCCGACAAATGTTGCCGCACCTGCGCGAATTGAGTGAGCGCATGCGCGGTCGACCGTTCGCACTGCTCGCGGTAAGCAGTGACTCGGACGTTGCGGCGCTCAAGCGCATGCTCGCGAAAGAGCGCATGACATGGCTGAATATTCTCGACGGCGAAAAAGGGCGGATTGCGACGGAATGGAACATCTACAATTGGCCGACCACGTACGTAATCGATCACGAAGGCAGGATTCGCCATCGAGATCTGCGCGAGAAGGAGCTCGATGAGGCGGTCGTGCGATTGGTAGAAGCAGCCGAGAAGTCCGCCAAGAAGTGAGAGAATCCACCCGCTCTTCAGCATTCGACGGAATCGAATACGAGCACTCCAGTCTTTGCTGTGCCGTAACGGCTTAGGCTACACTTGCACAATCAACCTGACATCGGCGTCGGGGCGAACCGTGCGGCAGTGCTTCGTTGAGGCGGGTCGGATGCGTGGAGACGCGGGCGATGCACGAACAATTCAGCTGATCGATTCGCGCGAAGCCGTCCGACAGCGCGGCCTGCCGTCGTACTTCTGGCTCAAAGGTTTGATCGACCGTTATTTCGCCCTACTCGGCGGGTGGCACGGTCGGGCTAAGAAAACCGTGCGCGTGCCACCGCTCTGTGAGCAGTGTGTCGCGGCAGTGAGGAACCGGCATGAACGCGAAAGGTCTGCTCGCAAGGTCGGTTGCCGTTCCTTCGCCGCCGAAGTCACCGCTCCGTCGCTGCGTCGCCGACTTCCGCGCGTCGCCCCGCTGCCCAATTCACTGCTCACAGAGCAGTGGCACGCCGAGCAGTTGCACGCAGATCAGCGGTACGCGACAACGGAGCTGCGCGCCGCACCGCCAGAAAACCAACGTAACACCCGCTGAGGTGTCGCAATGTTCAAGCTAGCATTCCCAAAACGCACCGCCGCAGCCGAGACCCAGATCGAATCCCCGATCGACCGCTACCGCCGCATCCGGCTCCGGGTGAGTGAGTTGCAAAGCGTGATCGCCCGCACGCTCGGTCGCGACGGATTCAAGTCGAGTGCCAAGGCGCTCGGCATGGTGACACACAAGACGATCGTCTTCGATTCCGAAGCCGAAATGACGCTGCTGATGGACTATGCCATCTACAACCACCGCGCTCACGACGGGTTGACCCCCGTGCGGCGATACTTCCGCCACCATCCCGCTGCGCCGCAGCATGAGGATCACGCCGTCGCCCAGGCGATGTTGAACGCCACGCACCGAATCGTCCGCATCGATCGCTGCGTCCCCGACGCCGGCGTCGACGTAACGGACGTATTGACGCGCGGGTCGTTCCACCTGACGGACCTGAGCATGAGCCATCACGCCGCCGAGGGCGGCGTTCTCGGTGTGCGCACGCTTTACTTTGACGATATGGCCATGACGACCGGTGCCGGCGTACCGCTCCTGCCCGAAACTATCGACGAACTGCTTCACATCGCCGAGACCATCGTGCACCGCTCCGCTGACCCGTCGCGTCACAAAGAAGACCCGGCGGAATTTTCAACCGCAGTCCTGAAGGCGGCGATCCGAACCGGCGCGACAGCGTGGATCGGCTACCAAGAGCCCAAGTGATCCGCAACAAACGATGATGCCGCTGCGAGGACGTGCGGCCGGTCCACCAGCGCGAGCGGCGGACTCGAGGATTGCACGAGCCACGCCGCGTTCCGATACCTACAACCTACAGGCCGAAATTCGACAGCAGCGTTGCAAGATCGGTCAACTCGACGCAACCGTTGCCGTTCACGTCCGCCGCGGCGTTGAATCCAGCATCCGAACTGCAAGTGCCGAAAGCAGTCAGGAGCAACGCAAGATCGTTCAAATCGACGTGACCATCGCCCGTCACGTCACCAGGAATGCCCGGCACCACAATCGCGGTGGCCTCGGCCGATTGAACGTCACCCGGCTTGAAGAGCACGACGCTCACGTCGCCAGACCTCGGTGCGACGTCCGCGTCGAACCGGAAGTTGTAGAGCGTGCCCCAGCGCAGCGCATTCGCATTATCGCCGTTTGGCGGAAGGTACGATTCGGCCGTGACCCAGCGGACAGAGTTGTCCGATGGCGCCCCGATCCAGTTGGCAGGATTGGTCGCGGTGTTCGGATAGGGCTCGCCGGAATGTGAAAACACACCATGGAACCCGATGTTCGAAACCGTGACTCCACGCGAAACCGGAACGATGAAACCGCCCCCGGCGCGGTCCGAGTTCAAGTTGAAGACCGCATATTCGTAGTGCCACGTGCCGTCGCCGTTGTCCGTCGCCTTCGCCGCAACCCAGAATCGGCAAACGATTCCCGGCCCCGGCAATGAGTTGTCGACGTAGTCGGCAACGTTGATTGAGACGGACGGATCTACATCCTTCCAAGCCCGAATCGCCGGCGACGTGAGCTGCGGCGGACCGACAATGGTCGGCGCGGAAGTCGTGTTGCTGAATGAGAGTCGCTGATACGAGGCGTTGTTCAAACCGTTCCGAGCCGGCGCGCCGTCCTGCGACCACTGCGCGTCATCGGCCGTGACGTACTGAGCCTCCCCGAAATACTGCGCCCCCGGATTGAGCGCGGGATTTATGTCTGCGGTAAAGACCTGCAACCGCTGTCCAAGCACGTCTGCCGCCGGCGGCGGGGGTGGAGGTGGCCAGGAATACGCACCCGTCGTCGCGTTGCACGTCGAGCGGCGACCGAGGTTGCCCTGACTCCCGTTATAGCCTGCGCCGTAGACATCCGAGCAGCCCACCCCAAGCTGCGCACCGCCGAGGGGCGGTTGCACGCAAGTTCCACAACCCGGCGAGTTCAGTGATTGAAACCCGTGCTTGAGGAACGACTGCCCGATCTGCTCAAAGCGTCCGTTCATCAATCGATACATGTTCTGCGCGATGACGGGGTGTTGTGTTCCGCCCTGAATCCATAGCGCGGGAAAGTCGCCAATGTTGCAGGCGTCGGTGCCGATTGCGTACGCCGAGACGTTGCCCATCGCGCCGTAGTAGTTCACGTCGGTCAGGTTGCGAACAATGACATCAGGCCCCGTCGAAGCGCACGGGTTGACCGTCAGCGCCAGCGCACCCGTTGTGGACCGGCCTTGCGCGTCGCTCAACGTATATGGGATGTTCTTGTCGCCCGCGGCGGTCAGCTCAGGAACGATCCATTCAAAACTCCAGACGCCGTCACCGGCAGTTTCGTCGCCATTGGTTCCGTTATTGAAAAAAGCCTGATTGGCGCTGCCGCCGATGCTGGACAGATCGGTCTGCACCGCGATACCCGTGCTGGGCGGGTTTGATCCCGGCGTCACGTTCACCGTCAGGAGTGTGACGCCATCGTCCTCGCAGGCGTAGACGGGGTTGGGAAACGCTGTGGCCGTACCCGTTGGGCCGTTGTAACAGGCAAACGAGAGCCGCATTCCAGAACTCAACACCCCAGCGTTGTTGCAGGAGTATTGGGTTGCTGGAAGGCTCGGGTGTTGGACGCCGACGGTCGCATTCGCGCCGTCTTCATCGAGTCGGCCGTAAATCACCTCGAAATGCGAATTGTCCTCGAACAAGCGCAGCTCAAAATTGAGCGATCCCCCACCCGAGTAATAGCGACACCGCCACTCGATATTGAAAACGCGCTGCGGCGGCGATCCGCTGACGGAAGTGAAGATGCCCTCGTTCGCGCCGTCGGTGAGATGGTCATCCCAATGCGGACAAATCGCCACGCCGAGCGTACCAGCCTGCGGCAGGCAATCGTTCGAGTATGCCCCGTCGTTGGTCGTGAACTGGACGTTTCCGTTGCTGCTGATTCGCGCGCTGGAGTATGTGGCCCCGTAAAGCGACACAGGAAACGGCAGCGTGACGTTCGTCGTGCAGTCGTCGCAGTGATTACCGATATCCGTAACACCCGGAACGATCAGCGCTCCGGTCGATTGCGTTACCGCAAAGCCATTGCACTGCGCAAACGCGGCAGATGGGGCAAGCAGCAATGTGGCCGAAACGACGAAGGCCTCAAATCGACCACGGCTGCAATTGCGAATCGCGCTGCTACGGGGTGCGACCGCGCGCGCAGTCCAATATCGGTTCGTTTTAGGCACGGCGTGATCCTTGTGTGAAGTGCGGGAGTCTGGATCGGACAATCGCCCGATGATAGCTCGCTCGGCCGCCGGATGTAAAGCGAATACTGCAGACGGTTCCGCGGGATGCAGTTCGGCGGGTGGCATTGCGACAATTCCGGTGCCATACCGATACCGGTACTCCGGGGTCGGCATGTCTTCCACGCCGACCGATCCACGACAACCATACCGAACCCGAGCGACGGCGCGGATCGGCTACGAAGATCCCCAGTAACCCGAAGCACACGGCGACCCGCGCTGACCCTGATCCGCCGGCCGTGCGCCCGCCAAACTCCGCTCAAACGCGTTCGCCGCCGCTCAATTCCGCCCATCACGCGCATTCGTCTCCACCGCAGCGCGCGTCGCATCACGCACGCGCCTACGCTTCACGCGTGGCCCACACTGCGCCAACTCGACTCTCGTCGCTCAACTAGCCGCCAGCGACGGAATTCGCACCCGATAAAATGACCGATCCAATCAATCTGGCCCAGATGGTCAACAAAATGTCACGCCGCAACGCAAACTTGACCATCTGGGAAACGCGCGCCTACCAGCGAGCCGCTGCGCACGAACCTGCAAACCCGCGCGCCGCCGTCGGGTCTCCCGATTTGGATGGACCCGCGTCGACGCGCGGGCAGTCAGCGCGCGGGCCGTTCTAGTTTTTGGATCATCGGCGCGTGTTCCAAAACAAACGTCTTGTCGCCTTGCCCCGGAAAGCGGATCACCGCGCGGGTCTGCGGCGTCGTGCCGCTGATGGTCACGATTTGCCCGACGCCGTACGCCGGGTGCTGCACGAATGTTTGCGGCTTCCAGTCGGCATAGGGCGAGGTCGGCGCGATGTATGCCGGCCCGCGACCGGCGTGGTCGTCCATTGTGAAGGTGCGTTCGTCGACGAATTCGCTGCCGCCGCCGCCCACGCGGCCGCGTCTCTCGCCATCGCGTTTGACGCTCGCCCCACGCCCGGCGAATATACTCTGCCTTGCCGAAGCGATATTCACAGTTCTCTCGAACGGAGGCTCTTGCTATGTCCACCGCCACTCTCGCCGCACCGCCGGAAGTTAGTGTCAAACAAACCAAAATGCTCATCAACGGCGAATGGCAGGACGCGCACAGCGGCCGCACGTTCGAGACGATGAACCCGGCCACCGAGCAGATCATCGCGCACGTCGCCGAGGGCGACAAGGCCGACATCGATCGCGCGGTCGAGGCCGCGCGGCGGGCGTTCGATACCGGGCCGTGGACGCAAAAGATGTCGGCGAGCGAGCGCGGGCGGCTGCTCTACAAACTGGCCGACCTGATCGAGGCCAATAAGAAAGAGTTGGCGATGCTCGAGACGCTCGACAACGGCAAGCCGCTGGGCGAATCGCTCAAGGCCGATTTGCCGCTGACGATCGCGTGCTATCGCTATTTTGCCGGCTGGGCCGACAAAGTGCAGGGCAAGACGATTCCGGTGAACGGGCCGTATTTCTGCTACACGCGGCATGAGCCGGTGGGCGTGGCGGGACAGATCATTCCGTGGAACTTCCCGCTGCTGATGATGGCGTGGAAGCTGGGCCCCGCGCTGGCGGCGGGATGTTGCGTCGTGCTGAAGCCGGCGGAGCAGACGCCGCTGAGCGCGCTGCGCATGGGCGAGTTGATCATGG
>JBJXFK010000268.1:0-19279 GCA_046155505.1 Phycisphaerae bacterium | reverse complement strand
CTCGGCGGTGAGCGTAACAAAGTACTTTTTGACCATGCTGGGCCTCCCTGCCCGCGGCGGGGAATCCGCCACGGCGACAAGGATGACCGCATCCACTCGTCAATTCAAGCCGGACGGAGCACTAGCCCACTGCCAAACCGTGCCCCCGCACTTGGCGAATGCGCCGTGATTTGCATATGCTGCACAACGAACGAATCGCGAGGCAGCACTGCGTGAAATCGCATAACCACTACGAGACGGCGTTCGAGGACTTTCTGCGCGTGCGGCAGATGCCGTATGTCGCGGTCGACGAGGCCAAGCGGGCGGCGTTTCGCGATGTGCAGCTCAAGAGCTTTGACTTCATCGTCTACTCGCCGCGACAGACCAACTGGCTGACTGACATCAAGGGCCGCCGCTGGGCGGGCCGGGGCAGCAGCAAGCGGTCGTGGGAAAACTGGGTTACGCAGGCCGATCTCGACGGGCTGCGTCAATGGGAAGAAGTGTTCGGCATCGGCTTTCGCGCGCTGCTGGTATTCGCGTATGCGATCGGCCCGGACGCGACGCCGCCGATCGATATCGTGCATTCGTTTCGCGACGAGCGTTACGTGTTCACGGCGGTACCGCTGAGCGAGTATTCGCAACACGCCCGCGTGCGAAGCCCGAAATGGGGCACTGTGAACATGCCGACCGCCGATTTCGCGCGGCATGTGAAGCCGATGGAGGACTGGTTGTGATTTTGGATTTTGTCCCGGCGGTGGCCTGACATGCGCGAAGGAAAACTGCGGATCGCCGTGCTCACGACCGGCGGCACGATCGAGAAGACCTACAACGAGACCGACGGCTCATTGCGCAACGTCGGCTCGGTCTTGCAACACATGTTGGGCGAATTGCGCACGCCGACGCTGGAATTGTGGCAGGTGCCGGTGATGTCGAAAGACTCGCTGGAAATGACCGACGCCGACCGCGACAAAATTCTCGCGGCGGTTCGGCTCGCGCTCGCCGCAGGTGATGCGGTACTGGTCGTTCACGGAACGGATACGCTTGCCATCACGGGCGAGCACTTGCAGCGCAATCTGCCCGATCTCGATCGCCCAGTAGTGCTCACGGGGGCCATGCGACCATTCGAGTTTCGCGACACCGACGCGCAGCAAAACGTCACCGAAGCGCTGCTGGCCTGCCGGCTTTGCCCGCCGGGCGTGTATGTGGCGATGCACAACCAGGTGTTGAGATTCCCCGGCGTGACCAAAGATCGCACGCGCAGCACGTTTATCCGCGCTTGCTGATCGGTTATGGCACGTCCGGTTCCGTCGCGTCCGACTCCGCTTGTTCGTTCTCGATCTGCTCGTTCTCGGCTTGATCGGTTGCGTCACGGCTCGTTGTTGCCGAGGCTGGGATCGGCTCAACCACACGCAGGGGCAGCCCCCACGCGGCGAGTTGTGTATTCATCTCGGCCGGCGAAAGGCCGTCGAGCGCGGCAACGGGCACCGCTGCCGCCGCGAGCTGCGCGAGCAGCGCCTCGGGTTCCATCGTCGCCTGCCCCATCGCATCGAGTGCGGTGCGCAGTCCCGGATCGATGACCTGCAAAGTCTGAAGCGATTCGACAAATTCAGCCGCATCCGGGTGCAAGGCAATGAGCGTCGCCGCGTTTTGCTTGGTCCAGTTCCACGCGCCCGGCAATACCCCGCTCGCCACCACGCCGATCACGCCGCCGCACACGAGCAGCGACACGCCGCCCAGTAGCACAGCCGCCACGATCAATTTCTTTGCTTTTCGTTTCATCGCGGACCTCCCGACTCGCCGCCGCAGCCAGGGCTGCCTCGGGCGAAATCGGGAAATGCTAGCGCGAGACGGCAGCGCGCGATGCTGTATTCCGAAACTGAGCGATTTTTGGAATCGGTGATCGCAGCGGTTGCAACAAGCGTGAACCGATTGAACGAGCTGTCCCCGTTCCTTAGCCAACGCCGAGAATTTGCTGCGCCAGCTTGGGCAGGTGCCACGGCGGCGTGCGGCGCTTGCCATGCACCCATGTGCCGAACTGCGTTTGCAGGGCGCTGGCCATCGCGTCGACATTGCGGGCGCTGGGCAGTGCGAGTTTGGACTTGCGTTTGTCCGCCCAGATCACGAAGCGGTCCCACGCCTCGATCAACACCTCTTCGTCGGCGAGATTCGACAGCAAGAGCACCGGCGGACGAGCATCGTCGTGCTTCTCGCGCAGGATGTGAAGCAGATGCCCACCGCTGCGCAGGCCATCCCAGGCTTCGAAGACGCTGTTGTAGCGCTCGCCGTCGGGCGGCGGGATCATCATGTCGAGAATGACCAGATCGTAGATGCGCGAGCGATCGGACATGAACTCATCGACCGCCTGGTCGGTCGTGCGAAAAGACGTCACCACGTAGCCGTTGTTTTGCAACTGCCGCACATGGTCGGACATGTTTTCGAGTTCGTCATCGACCAGCAGAATCGTCGGTGCAGGCATCCGTCCACCCTGTTCCGTTTTTTCTCACAGCGCCAGACGCGCCGCATGTCCGTTCCCGGCAGTCGCTTCGCGCGACCCGGCGGCGCTGCCCGCGGAGCGGACGAGGTACGCCAATTTCCAGCGGTTGTTGTACCGACTGCGTAGTGTGGCGGTCAACCGGCGGTTGTTCGGGGATGATGCTCGATTGCGAACGGCTTCGAGCAATAGCCGGAGAACTCGCGCGACCGCAGCCGGTCGGCTTCGGCTGACCAGTCCCTGCCGCCGGCCTTCAGCCGGTGGGCAGCGAGGTCGCCGAGACTTACTCCTGGTGGATCTGCTTCAGCCGGGCTTTGGCCGGACTTGCGCGCGCAGGCGGCGAATGCCGGTCGGCTCGCTGCGCTCGCGATCACTCGCTTGCGCGTCGCGTTCGGATCGCGTTTTTTCTTCAACTCGCTACTCGCTATCTGATACTCGCTACTTGGAGCACGTTACCCCGCTCGCTCGCGCTCGGGGTTCGGATCGCTGCTCGCTGACGCTCGCAGTCACTCGCTTGTGCGTCGCGTTCGGATGCCGGCTAACAAGCCCGCAGTCCAAAGAACGGGCTAGAAGCCCATAGCACACGCTCGCTGACGCTCGCAGTCACTCGCTTGTGCGTCGCGTTCGGAGCGCTCCTTGCGCACTCCATCCACTCACGGCCGACGCGGGCCCGCGTGTGGTCGCTCGCCGCCGGGGCGGTCGTCGGAGCGATTACTTTCGGCGCGGCGTAGCGCTTCCTCGGTCTGCCGATCCGCGTCGGCACTCGCGCGTTCGAGCATCTCTTCACGCCGCTCGCGGAGCATGTTGAGCGCGCGATCCATGTGCCGCGAAATTCGCGCGCGCACTTCGCTGCGCACGCGCTCAATCTCCGCCGCGTCGGTCGATGATCGCAACTTGCGAAGCATCTCGCGCAGCTCGGCCGGTTCCTGCGGGGGCGGCGGCGGAGGAGGCGAATCGCCCACGCCACCCGGCGGCGGCGGCGGGCCGTCGATCAACCGCTGAATTTCGTCGTCAATCAACACGTCGCGCCGATCGGCGGCGTTTTTGAGCATGCGTTCCAGCACGCTGCCTTGCAGGCCGATGTTGCGAAACAGCTTGGCCCGCACTTCGTCCCGAAGTTTTTGGCGGATCATGGGCCGCGCCGTGCGCGACCACTCGCGCGACAGACGCTGTACGATTTTGCCGTTGCGAATGTGCTCGATCACGTCGCTGAAATGTTCCGGCGCTTGCTCGGACAGGCGCTTCATGTGCCGCAGCCGAGCGGCGATCCGCGGCCCCATCTCGGCCCGGAAGCGCTGCGGATCGCGGCGATGCATGTCGTCCAGTTCGCCAAACGCTCGGTCGGCCGGCGCGACGCCGGCATCAAGCTGAACACGAGCAAACGTCAGCAACTCATCCAGTTCGCCCTCGCGCAGCGGCGCGAAATCTTCCGGCATCGGCTTGAACGGATTGCCGCCCATCAGGCGTTCGACGATCGGCGGCAGCTTGAGCGGCTCCAAGCCGTCGGCCGGACGGGTCGCACCGGGCGGCCGCGGTCCTTCTCCCCGCAGCCCCTCGCGACGCGGCCCGTCCGCCGGTCGATCGTCGTCGGGCGGCGTCTGCGCGATCGCGGGCGTCGCGCCCAGCCACGCGCCCACGACAATCCACGCAAATCGCTTCAGTTGTTTGAACGCGCCCGTCATAGCTACCCCAGCCGATTGCCTGCCTTACACAAACTCGAATCGCGACGGCAAGTTCGCCGATCACGCCCCGAGCAGTGCATCAAAAGAGTCCAGCGACTCCTCGACCCGCTCCAAAAGTTCGTCCACGCTCGATCCGCCGTCGTCGTCAAGCAGCAACACATGATCATCGGTGATCCGCGAAAATCGCTCGGTGGTCGCGTCGGCGGCGGTCAGCCAGTCTTCGAGCGTCGATGCACTGCTGGCCACTTCGTCGATCGAATTGACAACCGGCGTCGTCACCGGATTCGAACGCCACAGAATCACGAGTAGCAGCGCCGCAGCGATGCCGCTGGTCGAGCGGAAAATACCACGCAACGAACGGCGAATACGGGTTTGTCGCGCCTCGCGAGCGACGGCATCGGCGAGTTGCTCAACGAAACGCGGCGACAGAGCTGACGACGAAAGCGGGCGCAGCAATGCATCTGTTTGCGCCTGCAACTCTCGATCCAGTCTGTCCATTGCTCGCCGATTCATTGCCTGACCTCAGTGCCTAGTGCCTAGTGCTCGGTTCTGTAGGGTGGGCATCGCCCACCATTCTTGTCGTTGTGCGTGTCGTGCGAGTTGGTGGGCGATGCCCACCCTACGAGTCACGCGGCCCCTTGGCCCCTTGACCCCTTGACCCCTGCCTCGCCCATTCCCTCACGCAACTTCTGCACCGCTCGATGCGCTCTCGCGAGTGCCGTGCCGAGCGGAATGTTCAACATCTCGGCGATCTCGCGAAAGCTGAGCTGCGAATAGTGTCGCAGCAGCAGAATCTCGCGATCGCTTTCGGGCAACTCCTCGATGCAGGCCAGCAGCCGCCGTTCGTCCTCGCGATCGACCGTCGCCGCCGCCGGCTCATTCAAACCGGCGTCGGCCACATTCGCCGCCGCCGACTCGCCGTCCTCGTCTGGCGCGTCGAGCGCCATCGTCGGCCCGCGTCGCTTTCGCTGGCGAGCCTGATCCCGCACGAGGTTTGAGGCGATGCGAAACAGCCACGCCTCGAAACGCCCGTCGTGCTGATACTCCTCGATCGTGCGGACCAGCCGCAGGAACGTCTCCTGCGTCAAATCCTCGGCGGTGTCGCGCGAACCGGTCAACCGAAAGAGCAGGCCGAACACGCGACGTGAGTACGCCTCAACGATCGCCGCCAGCGCAGCCGGATCGCGACGCCGGGCTTTCAGCAGCAAAGCGTCCAAACCGACCGAATCCACGGCACCCTCTTACCTTGGAAGTAGAACGAGCAGGATGGCGGGACATTGCGTGGGGGTCAAACAAAGTTGCGCGGATTATCGGGCGGAAAATGGGTCAGGGTTCGGGGTTCAGGGTTCAGGGATAGACATTGTACTCGCCGCGAACGACGATCGCGGCGACGCGATTGTTCAGCAGATACACGTATACGTTGCGGCTGTCGAAGTAGGGGTAGAGGCCCGGCGTCATCAGCCGAAACTGATCGCGAATGACCCACAGTTCGTCGTTTCGCTCGTCGATCAAGTCGCCGATGGCTGTCCGAGCGTCGGCTTTGTTCTGACCGACGGAGACTTCGCGATCGGTTGCCTTTCCGTCCGCCCGAACATGCCAGGAGCGAACGGCGGAATCGGTGTGGACGCATCCGCCCGCGCAAGAGAGCGTGAGCATCCAGCCGAGTCCGGCACGGAGAGTTCGCGTCAAACTGGGTGTCACGAGCGGGCGCTCCGCATTACGTTCGGCACTGTGGTGGCCAGCGTTGTTGCATTGTACGGCTGCGTCGTCCGCCGTTGGAAGGACTACGCCTGAAGGCTTCGACTGCACAAGTTTCACCGCCGATCGCGCAGCTCGTCCGGCAGCAGCCGCGCTCCGTGAATGACGGCAAGCACTTCGATTTCTTGCGCCTCTTCGCGAACCCGAAACATCAGGCGGTAGCTGTACACGACGCGCTGGCGGACTGCGTCGTCATTCCACTCGGGAACGCGATGAAAGGACAGCGGAAAGATGGCTAGGTCGGCAGCCGATGCGAGCATTCTTGTGACAACCGCCGCCGCGTGGGCCGGCGAGTCGACGGCGATGTACGCGGCGATCGCATCGAGATCATCGATCGCGCCCGGCAGCCAGGTTACTTCATAAGCCATTTATCTAGCCGTTTTTCGGCCTCGGTGTGCGGTACCGCGTGACCGGCGTCGGCTTGCTCGATGCGGCGACGCAGTTTCTCCGCAACGTATAGGTGATATTGGATGTCTTCGATCGAGCAATCATCGGGCAGGCGATCCAGCACATCGCGTACCTGAGACTTGGCATCTGGGGCGGCGCTCATTGCGGCCTCCTCGCACTTGATTGTAACGCGGGCACGCAACGAAGTACCTGCGGATTTCGGCGGCGAGTTCAGCGGTTTCGGGTCGGGGCCGAGTGCGTCGATTAGCGAGCCATTCGAATTCGGAAATTCACCAACTCAAAATCGTCCAGATCGCCGCGGCACGACACGCCCCGCACTTCCAGCGTATTCGGGCCGCGACGCAGGACACGCTTCGGCAGCGGCAAAGCGATCTCGCCAAAACTGCCGTCCTCTGGCGAGCGATCGAGGTGCGTGTCCAGCGTGCGGCCATTGATTGTGACGACGTGCGGGCATTGCACGCCGCGGGCGAGGACCAGCAATTCGAGGCGGCGCGCGGCGTCGGCGAACTGCTCGTCGTTGACTTCGAATTCAATTGTCAGCACACCGCCGATTGATGGCTTCTGGAACTGGCTGTTGATGCGGCCTTCCCAGCGGTCGTTGCCGAGGTGGTGTACGTCCGGCTCGACCTCCAGCGCGAGTAGCGATTCGCCCGCCGCTTCGAGCGTGAAGTCGAGCGGCAGATCGCGACCCGCGATCGCGCGGCGCGAGACATTGCGGCTTTGCGGCACATGGTCGGCGGCCGACGCAGAGATGACGAAGAAGTCGGGCACCTGCCCGGCGGCGAGGCGATAGGTGCCGTCGGCGTCGGTGGTGGCGATCACCTCGTTTGCCCCGGCCATGTCGAGCCGCACGGTCGCGCCGACGATGGGCGAGCCGTCGCGAGCCGTGACGCGCCCGACGACTGCGCCGATTTCGCCGACCATGCCGGCGCGGTTTTCGTTTCCGCCGCCGAAGAGCGGGAGATAGCGGTAATACGTTTCGAGCATGAGTGTGCAGATCGCGGTTTGATAGACGCGCCCGCCCACATCAGCCCAGAGGCCCTCGACCGGCCAACTGCCGGCGGCGTTTCCGTCGCGGACCTGGCGCGAGAGCAGCGTCTGTTGCAGCACGCGGTTCCAGCGCTGCCACGGCTCGCCCTGCTGGTGATAGAGCGCGAGCGTGCAGTAGTACCAGCCGTAGGTGCTGGCGTCGGGGCCCCACCGCGGCGGGAACGAACCAATGAACTCGACTGAGGCGGCGGCCTGCCGCGGATCGCCGCCGATGCGCAGCATCTCGCGAACGAACAGCGCTTCGCCGGTCATCGCTTGCGTGGGTGGCTCGCCGGGGCGATAGCAATATGCGCCGTAGAGCTCAGGCGACTCGACGCGTTTCAGCCACGCGCCGACGCGCTGATACGTCTCCGACGGAATCGGGACGCCCGCGAGTTCGGCGCTCTTGAGGGCCATGACTTGCCAGCCCATGACCGATGTGTCGCCGTCCTCGCCCGGCTCATATCGCCAGCCGCCGGTGCGTGGGTCTTGCGCGGCGACAATGAACGCGATGGCGCGGCGCACCGGGTCGGCGAGCGTCGGGTCGGCGGTCATGCCGTAGGCTTCGGAAAGTGCGATGGCGGCGATGCCGTGGCTGTAGATGGTCTCGCCGCGGCGCAGGTCGCCGTCGCTCGATTGTTGTGAGACGAGGAAGCGAATACCGCGCTGCACGTTGTCGCGATAGGGACCGTCAGCGGTGTGCGTGTGTCCCGCGCCAAGGAAGCAAAGTAACGAGAGGCCGGTGAGGGCGTGATCGACCGGGAAGCGGCTCTGGCCGGCGCACGCGTCGCAACCGGCGTCATAGCCGTCGGCGTCCCAGCGGCCGTCAGCGGATTGGTGCTTGGCGAGCCAGGCGAGGGCGCGATTGACGGCGGCCTCGGTCTCGGGGTTGCCGCCGCCGCGTTGAAGTTGAGCGGTGCGTTTTTCGGGAGCGCGGTGGGCGTAGGTGTCGGCGGGGACGGTTGTTTCCGACGGCATACGCGTGGTGATGCCGCTGTCGCTGAGTGAGGGCGTGGCGAGCAGCGATGCGAACGCGGTGTCGGATCTTGCCGACTCCGCAGTTCCGGATGACGGTGACCGTGCGTTGGGGGACCGGTCTCCGACTGATCTTTCTTCAGTTCGGAAGTCGCGCGGCGTCGTCAAGTCGGCGGCAAGCGCGATGTCATTGCTCGCGCGCGGCGTGCTGCGCGCGACGTCGACCGTGCGGGCAGTCGTCGGCTTTGCCGACGAGTTCGTCGCGGTTTGAATAGCGGCTTGCGGCACCTCCGTGCGAGCGGCGGTGCGCGGCGACTGCTCCGTTTCGGCTGATGCGGCACTCGGCGTCGCGCGGGTTTCGCTCGGCAAGCGCACCGCCACCTGCGGCGTATCGACCAGGACGTTATTCGCCGCGATGGGCGATGACGCGCGGCCTGCGTTCGACGCGACGACCGCGTCGCGCGGTTCCAACGGCTCGTGGCGTGCATCATCGGATTCGCTGCGATTCGCGCTGGCGATCGGCATGCTCGTCGGCGTCATCCGCGCGGTCGGCTGAGAGGTCGCGATTGGCGTCGTGCTCGATGCCGCGGGCACGGCGGTCGTGGCGACACTTGCAAGCGGCCGCGTTTCAGTTGCATCGGCTTTCGGTGTGATCGCTTCGGGCAGCTTGATCGAAACATCGGGCATCGAACCCGCCGCGGCATCGAGCGTCGGCATCGTCGCATCGTGGCGCATCGCGACGTGCGCTTCGCGCACCGACAGCGGCTCGACCGTAGCGGTCGTGTCGAGCGATTCGCTCCGCGCAAGTGCCGGCACTTCACTGCGCGTCGTGGTTTCGCGGACCGTAACGGGTTCGACGGCAACGGTCGGGGTTGCCTCGGTCGGAGTTGTCGCTTGCGTGAGCTGCGCTTCGGTCGCCGCGGCGCGCTGCGGCTGCGGCATGGCAGGCGTTTCAAAGCTCGGGGCAGCGAGCGTCGCGGCGATCTCGATCGGCGTATTGACCGACGTGGACGGCGGCGTCGCGTCCCGAGCAGCGATGTCGATCGTCTCGCGCGATTCCTGCGGCTGCATGGTCGGCACTTCGAGCGTCGCGGCGCGGGTTTGTGAATCGAGTAGCGGTTCAAGCTCGGCGGTGATCGGCTCAACCGATTCGCTTCGCGCGGGCGACACGTCCACCGCCTCCGCGTTGATTTGCGAAAACAACTCGCCGCCGGCGGTGTCGTTGACCAGCGCGACTTCGATCGGCTCGCCGCTGCGCTGCACCATGTCAACCACGGCGGCGGTGACCTTCCAGAAATTGAGCAGGATCATCAGTAGCAAGTGGGCCGCGACCGAGGCAAGCACGCAGCGGGTCATCAGGCCGAGCGTGCGACGTTGCAGATCGCGCCCGACGAGCAGCAGCAGCGCGAGTAGGAGGAGCGCGAGCAGCAGCCAAAGCAGGTTCGGCAGAATCGCAGCGAGCAGCGCGGCCCAATCGAACGGGCGGCGCGCTTCGCGTTCGAGAAACACCTCGCGCGACGCGGTGTAGAAGAGCGAATAGCGCGGCGTTTCGCCGGCGGGTTGCGACGCGGCAATCGTGCTGCGATCGGAGCTGAAGTAAATCGCAAAGCCGAGCGGGCCGAGGCCGGGGTCGAGTTCGTTGGCCGGAGTGTTCACCGTCGGACCGAGGTTTTCGACATCGCCGGGCGCACCGCGAAGCAGCCGGGCGCGATAGAGGTCGAACGCGCCGCGCCCGCCGACGCGGTCGCTGGCGAAATAGAGAAAATCACCGGCGATTGAAACGCACGGCGCGCCCTCGCTGGCGGGCGTGTTCAGTGCATTGATCGCGACGGCGATGCCGATGCCGCGCTCGCTGAGCGTTGCTTGGTAGAGGTCGTAGGTGCGATGGAAGTGCTCTTCGCGGACGGTGGCCGGCCAGGCCTGCGGGTTGGGTTGGCGCGCGTCGGTTGGTCGCGGGCGATTCGATGAGAAATAAAGCGTCGCGCCGTCGGGCGCGATCGCGGGGCCATAGTCGTTGAATGTGGAGTTGACGGTGTCGCCGAGGTTGGTGGGCGGTTGCCAAGTTTCGCCGACGAGCGTGCTGCGCCACAGGTCATAACCGCCGAGGCCGCCGGCGCGGTTGGAATAGAAGTAGAGCGTGCCGCCGTCGGGCGATAGCTCAGGGCCGAGTTCGTCGGCATCCGCCGTGTTGATCGCATCAAGCGGCTTGGCATCGGTCCAGCCGGCGGGCGTGCGGCGAGCTTGCCAGATGTCGGCGCTGCCGCCGGCTTTGCCGCGGACGAAGAACAGCGTGTTGCCGTCCCAACTCAGGCGTGGTTCGTATTCTTGGGCGACGGCGGCGTCATCCGTGAGCGATGGCACGCGCTCGGGCGGGAGCCACATGACTTGTCGCGGCGTTTCCGCGGAGGCGGGCACGCGGATCGCGTTGCCGTCGGTGTAGTACGCAGTGCCGATCGGGGCGAACTGCGCGACGAGCACGCCGATCGCGAGCATGGCCGCGAGCGAAACGACGACGGCGAGCGTGATCCAGACGTGTCGCACGGACACTCCTCACATCGTGCAAGTCCAATCCGAGCCCGACGCGCGAGCGCGGCAACGGCTCGGGTGTTCGAAGGTGTTTGCAGTGAGCAAGCCGTTCACTCGCTTGCGCTTCGCGTTCGGATCGCGGCTCGGTTTGCGCGGCACCGCGCCGCTACTCCACCACCGTATCGAGATACGGCTGCTGCACGCCGCTGCGTTTGCATATATCCAGCACGCGGACGATCGAGCCATATTCGGCATTTCGGTCGCCGCGCACCGTCACTTTGCGTTGCGGGTTGTCGGCGACGGCGGATTTCACGGTCTGTTCGAGATCGACAGCGCTGATCGGCTTGCCGCCAAGAACGATCTCGCCGCGCGCGTCGACGTTGATGACCAGCTCGCGCAGGTTGGCCGAGATCGGGCCAGCGGCTTTTGAGAATGGCAGCGCGATGTTCATCTGCCGCTCGGTTTGTTGAAACGTCGTGGCGACAAGGAAGAAAATCAGCAGGTTGAAGACCATGTCGATCATCGGCGTCATGTCGAGAGCCGGGGCGAAGTCGGCATCGTCGCTGCGAATGAGCATCGGGGAACTCCCTATGGTCAACTTTCAATTCCGATGAGCATGGCGCACTGCTCGTTGTTCGCGGTATCGGAACGGGGAGCATCGGCCTCCGGCCGGTGCGAATTGAACTCGCACCGGCGAAGACGCCGATGCTCCCCGATCGCGGTCGCGTGATCGTGCATAGTCATTTACGCCGCCTCGGCGACGAGCGCCGGTTTGTCGTCGGTGCGTCGCAGCGACTCGACGAAATCGACCGTCATCGCATCGACATCGCGCACGATGTGATCGATGCGAGCCGCAAAGCCATGAAACGCGAGCAGCGCGGGGATCGATACCATCAACCCGGCGGCGGTCGTGATCAGCGCTTCATAGATGCCTCGCGCAAGCAGTTCGGTGCGGCCCAGCGCTTCGCCCGATGCGGCGACCGTGCTGAACGCCGTGATCATGCCGAAAATGGTGCCGAGCAGACCGAGCAGCGTAGCGACGGACGCGATGACCGAGAGCAGCCGCAGGTATTTGCGGAGCTTGAAGACCTCGCGCTGGCCGGCTTGCTCGATGTGCTTTTCGAGCAGATCGGCGGGTTCGCCGATGCGTTGCAGCGCGGCGACAAAGATGCGCCCGATCGGGCTGTCGCTCTTCTTGCAGTAATCGAGCGCCGCCGAGCGGCCGGAGTTGCCGCCGCGCCCGATGGCGGCTTGCACGCCGGTCAGGAAATCGGGAGGGATGACGTTTCGCTTGCGAAGTGAAACGAGCCGCTCGACCGTTACCGCGAGCACGGCCAGCGAGCAGATGCCGATGGGAATCATCAGCACGCCGCCCTTGACGAGGAAGTCCCAGACCGAGCCGAGAGCGGCCGCACTGGGGGGAGCAGCTTGCGCGAACAGCAGGAATTCTGGCATGACACACCTTCCATTGGATCGAGCCAAAGTGCAGAGCGGCAAGTTCAACGTGCAAAGTGGAAGAGCACGCGCCGACCGCGCCGGTGGCATCGTGCCGAAATCCGCACGTTGAACTTTGAACTCTCCACTATGCACTCTTGAATTTTCACTTACCCGGGATCGTTTCGTCGCGCAGCTCGCGCATGCGATCCGCCGCGAGCTTCGCCCAGCGCGTGTCGCCGAACCGATCGGCGACAGCCTTGTATTGTTCGCGAGCCTGCGCGGTTTTGCTCTGCGCTTCGAAGCAACGACCAGCTTCGAAGAGAGCCGCCGCGCTCCACTCTGGATAGGCGTAGAGGATGTCCACCTTCAGCAACTCGACGGCGGCTTCTTCGTGTTGTTTCTTGGCGAACAGGCACTCGCCGATCTGAAATTGCGCACGGGCCGCGGTAGGGCCGTTGTGTTTCTCGATGACCGCGCGGTACGACTTGATCGCCTCGTCGTGGCGTCCTTGATTTTCTCGCGCGAGGCCGACGCCGAACTGGGCTTGATAGGCGAGCCTTTCGCCGACGTTTTCGCGCAAGTATCGTTCGAACGCCTCTTCTGAAGCGGCCCAGTTGCCCAGCGCCGCGTGGCTGTCACCCATACGCAGCAGCGCAGTGGCGGTGATCTCGCCCGGCTCGGGCTTGGCCAGCACAAGCTTGAACTGCTCGATCGCGGCGGCATGCTTGCCGAGTTTCGCGTTCGCCTCGCCGCAGAGATAGCGTGCGCTGCGCGCGAGTGCGTGAGTCGGGGCCTGATCGGCAAAGGCGCGAAGCACGTCAGCGGAGTCGGCGTGCTTGCCGATTTCGAGCAGGCACGCGCCGAGGCGATAGGAAGCGTGCAGAGCGAGCTCCGCCGGCACGCCATCGCCCGCCTTCACCAGCGGGAGCAGCAGCGGAATCGCCGCTTCGCACCGCCCGGCCGCCGCCTCGATCTCGGCCAATTCCGCACGCGCGTACTGCTTTTCGGCCCCTGCCTCTGCCAGCTCGACCAGCGTGCGGAACACTGCCGCAGCCTTGTCAATCTGGTCGAGCTTGCGCAGGCAGGTGGCTCGTGCATACAGCACACGTCCGCGGAGCCGATCGTCGAGCGAGCCGAGCAGCCCGCTTTGTTCCATTTGTCGAATGCGTTCGAGCACGTCACTGTGGCGATCCTGACGCAGCAGCGCGGCGATCAGGTCAAGCTGCGCCGCGGTCGAATTTTCGCCGCCGGATTGCGCGAGCTGCGACAGATCGCTTTCGGCTTCGCTGGCCTTGCCGAGTGCGAGCCGCGCCTGGCCGCGCGTGCGCAGCAGTTCAAGCTTGACCGCGTCGTCGGGCTTCGATTCGAGCCCGCGCGTGGCTAGTTCGATCGAGCGGTCGTAGCGCGTCGCACGCAGCTCGATGCCGGCCAGGTGATTCAGCGCGGCGACCGTGAACTTCGCGCTTTGCGGATCAGCGACCACACGCTCGAATTCCGCAGCCGCATCGGCGTGTCGGCCTCGTGCCAGAAGCGACTGGCCGCGTTCGAACCGCGCGTGAACAGCATGCTCGCTTGTCGAAAATTGACTAAACAATTCATCGAACGCATCGATCGCTTTTTCGTGCTCACTTTGCTGGGCCAGCGCGATGCCGCGCTTCAGAAGCGCGAGATCGGCGTCTGGTGCATCGCCGAATTTCAGGTAGTCAGCGAAGGCTCGCTCGGCCTGGGCCCATTGCTTGCGTTCGAACGCGATCTCGCCCAGCGCTAGCGGCACGCCGCGCAGCGTGGGGTCGGTTCTCGTCGCCGGCGTGAGTGCAATGAGCACGTCGCGGGCTTCATCGGTGCGACTCAGCTTGATCAAGCAAAGCCCGAGCCGATATGCAGCTTTCGCGGCACGCGGGTCGCCGGTTCGCGCGTCGACGAATTTTCGCAGCGCGATCGCGGCGGCGTCGAACGAACCGGCCAGATAGGCGGATTCAGCCGCGAGAAACTCCATCCCCGCCAAGTCGCCGAACTGCGGGAATTCGGTAGTCACGCGCGTCGCGGCGGCGCGGGCTTCGTCATATCGCTTCAAGCGCTGCAGCAGTCCCGCCTGCATGGCCAGCGCGTCGGCGAGCATTTCGTGCCAGGCGTTCGCGTCAATGAATCGTTGCAAGGCAGCGAGGGCCGGCTCATCTTTTTCATCGCGCAGCAATGCAACCGCGAGGTCGTATTGCATCGCCGCACGCAGCTCGCTTTTCGGATAGGCCGTGATCGCGGCTTCCAGCCCGCGGGCCGCTTCGGCAAACCTGCCTGCCTGCAATTTCGACTTCGCCAGCCAGTACGCCGCCGCATCCGCGCGATCGCCGCCGGAGCGCGCCGCCTGCATGAGTGCGGCATCGGCTTCGCTGCCCTTGCCGGCTCGCACGAGGGCCTCGCCGATCAGCATCGCGGCGTCCGCGGCTTGCGGTGAGTCCATGAAATCGCGCTGCACGCGCCGCGCAGCTTCGAGGGCGGCTTCGTTGTTGCCGCGCGATTGCTCGACGCGTGCCAGCCCGAGCCACGCGTCGGCCAGATGCTTGCTGCCCTCTCGCTGCGTCGCGGCGCGATACGCCGCCGCGGCGTCATCGAGCTTGCCGGCGCGATCAAGGCACTGCGCCGCGACGATGCCGGCTTGATCGCACAGCGGCGACTTCGGAAATGCATCGAGCATTGTCTTTAGCACGGCGGCCGCTTCGTTCCACTGCTCGCGGGCCGCGTGTGCGAGGCCGCCGAGCAGCAGCACGCGTTCGCGCAGCGCACTGCTCGCGAATTTCTGCTCAAACTCGCCGGTCGCGGCGATCACGAGGTCGTGCTGCTTGCCCCGCGCGTACGCCTCGATCAGCAGCGCCGCCGCGTCATCGGCCAATTCATGCGAACCGGCGTCGCGCATCACCTTCTGCAACGGCTCGATCGCGTCGGCGGCCTTGTCGGTGGCGAGCAGACACCGCGCGAGCAGCACGCGCGCGTCGATTGCAAATTCAAAGCCGCGCACGTCGGCGCATTGGCGAAGCTCGTCGAGTGCCGCCGCGTGCTGATTGAGGCGATAGAGACAGACCGCTAGTCCATATCGCGCCGCGGCGGCTTTCTCGTGCGAACTGTGAGCGGCGAGGAACGCGCGATACTCGCGGGCCGCGAGTTCGAATTGCCCGCGATTGAGAAGACCATTGCCGGCGAGGTAGCTGCGCAGCGCCCCGGCGTCTTCAGCGTTCGTAGCGACAGACGGCATGTTGTCGACAGCGGGGCGGTCCTGCGCCCGCGCGGTGGCGTGCAGGATCAAGCTGCACGTCGTCGCACACGCGATGGTAAGCCAGCCGATTCGCCGCTCTTTGAGCTTTCGCCGAGACAAGGGAATCTCCCTGTCTCGCTTCGCGAACTTGCGAAGCGAGTGAGGTTGTCCAGTGAGTCATCGGGGGAGTGCCTGGTGTCTAGTGCCTAGTGCCTAGTGCCTAGCGAAGATCGTGAGGCACGCGTATTTGACTTCTAGGCACTAGACACTAGGAACTAGGCACTCTCTCAGCGAGGTTGAGTGCTGATCTGCGCTTCGAGCTTCTCCGCCAGATCGCGGAGCACGCTTGCTGCGCCGTCATTGTCGGCACTGCCGGCGTCCGCTCGCAGCTTTTCCACCGCGGCGCGGATCGATTGCTGCCACTGCGCCGCAATTTGCTCTTTCATGTGCGCCAGATGCGCTTCGGTCTGTTCCTTGACGATCGCTTCGATCAACTTGCGATGGTCTTCGACCGAGGGTTGCACCACGATCGGACTGAACAATCCGATTTCCGCCGGGGCCGCGTCGGCCAGAGCGGCCTCGATCTCAGCGGCGGCGGCGGCGCCCTCGCCATCCGCTTCGGCGACGGCTTCCTCGATCTGCTCCATGTGGTCTTCGAGCGCCTCGACCTGCGCCTCCACCACTTCGCTCTGGCTCTCCATCACGGCCAAACGCTGCTCGATCTGCGTGCGCGAGCTCGAACCCTCGTCCATCTGGTTGGCTTTTTCACGCAACTTCTCGGCTTCCTCACGCAGCTTTTCGGCCTGCTTGCGCAGCTCCTCGGCCTGCTTCTGAATCGCGCGCGACTGTTCCCGCGCGACTCGAGCATGATCGCGACCGGCGTGTGCGTCGGCGCGGTGCGCCTCGGCCCGAGCGCGAAGCTCCTCGATACGCGCTTGCTGCTCGCGCGGCGCATCGTTGTTGCTCTGACCCCAGCCGGAGGAACGCGGAGCCAGCGCACGCGCGCGCGGCGCGGTGGTCCCGCTACTGCCGCTGCCACCACCCGCGCTGCCGCCCTTGTTGCTCTCAGGGTCGATCATGCGGAAAAACTCGCGGAAAATCTCGTGTTGCCGCGGCGTGGCCTGAACGCGGATCGTGTCTTCGTCCCCTTGCTGGACGTAGATGGGCACATCATCGCGCGACATCAGATCCCAGAAGTGCTTCATCTTCGCTTTCGAGAGGTTGTACGGGCGATATTCCGCTGGGCCGTCGGCGGCCTGCCCGTGCATGTGCCGCTCAAACGTCGTCGCGCCATGGTTGTGCGAACCGCCATGCCCATGTCCATGTCCATGTCCATGTGCCGCGGGTGCCGGCGGCGTCGGCGGAGTTGGCGGAGTTGGCGGCGTGGGTGCGGTCTGCACGAACGCGACCCCTGCGCGATTCGCCGCCGCGCGCTCTTTCTCAACCGCGCGCTGCTGCGCCGCCGCCTCTTCTGGCGGGCAACTCAGTGCGGGCGTAACCGTCCAGCCGAGGCCGACGAGGATCGCCGCCATGCCCAGACCCACCGCAGAAGACCGCGGTCCGAATCGCTGCGTCATGACCATCGTGATTCTCCTTGAAAGTTCTCTCGCATCCGCCGAAGTCACGGCCAGGCCGGCCGTCGGCGTGCAAGAGCCTGCGCGTCCAACGTATGAGCGGGTGCGAAGCAGCGCCTCGGCATAGGCCCGACGGCCCTGCGGCAGCAGCCACGTCACCCACGAATCGCAACACAAGTCGGCTTCCTCGTGAATCCGCCGCCGCGCCCACCAAACCACCGGGTGCCACCAAAACAGCAGCGTCACGAGCACTTCGAGCCAGCAGATCCAGTGATCGCGGCGCTTCAGGTGGGCCAATTCGTGACAAATCACCGCACGGCGACCGATGTCGTCGAGTTGCAGCCAGAGCTTGACCGGCACATACATGACCGGATTCACGCCGCACCAGACCAGCGGCGAGATATTCGCATCGACCATCAGCACGCGCGGCGACCGGGCCAGCCCGAGGCGGCGAGCGAGACGATCGGTCTCGCGCTGCACCCACGGCGGGGTCGTGATTTTCGTGTTTGTAAGACGCATGAATCGCACGATCGAGACCAAATGCACCGCGAATAGCAACAGCGCGCCGACGACCCACACGAGCGGCGGTACGGCGGGGAGCGCGATGGCCTTGGTGAAGACCAACTCGCCCGCGGCGAGCCACGCGCCGATGCCAGCCTGTGCCGAGATCACCGCCGCAGTCCACCACTTCGCAGCGACATCGGCTAGGTCATCGACCGGCGCGACGGGGGCAACGCGGGAGGGCGTCGTATCGGCGGCGGTAACTGTCGGCGCGAGAGCCGCGTCTGTTCGCTGGGCTGATGTGCTATGGGCTTCCAGCACGTTTTTCTGGACTGCGGGCTTCCAGCCCGCGAGCGTCATAGCTTCGCGCGCATCGCCGCCGTCGGTCACTTCGATCGGCAAAATTGTGCAATCGAGTGGATCAGCGTGTTCGATTTCGAGCGCGGCTGCGGCAACGGTCGTTACCCCGCTCGCTTGCGCTCGGGGTTCGGATGCGGAAGCGCCGTCCCCAACGGTCGGGGCTCGGCTTCGGCTCGCTGCGCGTCGCCGATCACTCGCTTGCGCGTCGCGTTCGGATTCACTCGCTGGCGCTTCGCGTTCGGATCGCGTGTACGACACATTGGCGGGCGCTTCGCGTTCGGTCGCACCAGCAACCGCATCCCCTTCGTGCCTTTGTGCCTCCGTGCCTTCGTGCCTCGCCGTTTCCCTTTCGTGCCCTCGTGCCTCCGTGCCTTCGTGCCGGTCGGCCTGCGTCGCTTCGTCGCTCAGTCGCTCAGTCGCTCCCACATGCAGCGCATTCACCGCATCGAGCGGTATCTGCATCACCGATCGCGGTAGAACCGCCGGCGCGACGAACCACGCAAGGACAATCACCCAGAGCATGTGCCGCGTGCTTGGTCGTGTCGGCATGAGCTTGCACAGCAGCATCGCCGCAAGGGCGATCAGCACTACCGGAAGCGTGCTCTGCCACAGTGCATCGGCGATGTTCTGCGTCCAGGCCACGGGCGACTCCCCGGAAGTTCAAAGTGACAAGTCCAAAGTGCAGAGTTCAAAGTTCAAAGTTCAGAGTAACTTCAACGGCTCACGACACTCCGAAGGTATCGTGCTAGATACTAGGCACTAGGCACTGAGCACTATTCCCCGTCCAACTTCTCAATCAGCTTCTGCAATTCATCGATTTCGCTCTGCTTCAGCGACTTGGAGCGGACCAGTTGCAGCACGAGCGGACCGGCCGCGCCATCGAACAGTTCATCCAGGACTTGACGAACGCGAGACTTGATCACTTTGTCGCGGCTGACGGTCGGTCGATATGAAAACGCCGCCCCAGATTTGTCGCTGCCGACGACGCCCTTTTGTTCGAGCCGCGTCAGCATCGTCTGAACGGTGGTATATGCGACATTGCGACCGCGAGCGTGAAGCGTTTCGAGCACCTCACGCACGGCCATCCCGCTTTGCCCCTGGTCCCAAAGAACCTTGAGCACTTCGAGCTCGGCACTCCCAAGTTCCACGTCTCGCTGCGACATGATTCCGCCAAACTGACGCCCGTCGGCAGGCCCTGCGTCACGCCGATCGGCGAGCAGCCTCCTACAGTCGTCGTAGAGTAAGACTACTACACGTGTCGGACGCCGTCAAGAAATTTTCGGAATTTGGTGCAGGAGCCGTGAGATGACTG
>JBJXFK010000267.1:0-11307 GCA_046155505.1 Phycisphaerae bacterium | reverse complement strand
TGTCGTCGCGGCGTGACATTTTGTTGACCACCTTCGTGTCAGTTGGCGGAAACAATGATGTTATTGGACGTTTCTGGTATCGGACGTTTGTCGGTTGCCGGGCGCGCGTCGCACTGGCGCGTCGTGCTGCTCACGCTTGAAGCGTAGGCGGACGCCGGTCGGCGGGGCGGGTGTGACGGGAATTTGACGCGGCGGCGCGGCGATATTCCGGGCGGTGAGCGGAGATGGGATGAGGGAATGCGGCGGGATTAGAAATTCGGTGTCGGATTGGAGTGGGTGTGCGGCATGGCGGCGGATAGTGTGCGGGGCACAAGGAGCCGAACATGCCGCGATGCCCGAAGTGTCGTACGCAGACCGCGCTGATTCCTTATGACGGCGTGAAGATTCACCATTGCGGCTCGTGCGGCGGCAACTGGCTGACCGATGCGAAGCTCGATTTGATTCTCGCGCGGCGGGATCAGAAGTTTGCGGAACCGGTTGCGGAGCGGCTGGAGGAGATGGCGGTCGAGTCGGCGAGCACGGAGGGGCTGCTGTGCCTTCCGTGCGGAACAGAAATGAAGCGGCAGTCGTTTCGGGCGTGGAAAGAGGTGCAACTCGACGTGTGCCCACGATGCGAGGGGATCTGGTTCGACCGGGCGGAGCTTGAGAAGTGTCAGATGCTGTGGGAGGCGGCCAAGAGCGACCCGAAGAAGATGGCGGTGATCGAGAAACAGGCGGCGGCGGAGGTCGATATGTTGCGTGCGCGGCAGGAGAACGCCGAGTTTCGCGAGACCTTGAGCGAGTCGCGCGATCTCGGCCGGCCGGGGTCGATGCTGCTCGATGTAGTCTGGACGATGTTGCGATGGCGATTTCGGTAGAGCGCCACCCCCCAACAGAAGTTGCGGCGCGGACTGGTCGGCTGAAGCCGACCGGGAGGCGGCACGCTGTCGAGCGCGACGGCGATTCCGCGCGCTGGCGCGCGGGACACTCGCTGGCGCTTCGCGTTCGGATACGGGCTGGAAGCCCGCAGTACATAAGAACGGGCTGGAAGCCCATCGCACACTCGCTGGCGCTTCTCGCTTGGATTTGCGGTTTCAAGGAATGCCCGCTGAACCCCAATCCCTGAACCCTGAACCCCGCTTCTGCATTCTGCATTCATCATTCTGAATTCTTTTCTGATCCCGCCCGCGCCCGCTTCTCGCATGTAACCTCGGCGAGCCAGATTCGCCGTCGGGCACGCAGGCCCGAACGCTACGGTGTTTCCCGACGGTCGTGGTTACGATATCGCCCCAGTTCGCATGGCTTTCGAAAGACGGTGCCCGCACATGGCCTATCCCGACCCCGCTCGCGTCAAGCAGATCGTCGCGGCCGCACTCGACCGCCCGCCGGCCGAGCGCGACGCATTCGCCGCCGGCGCATGCACCGGCGACCCGGCCCTGCTCGGCGAAGTCTTGTCGCTGCTCGCAGCGATGGGCGACGCCAGCGCCGACCGCTTCCTCGGCGAGGTCAGCACCCGCCTCAGCGAGCAACAGACGATCACCGAAACCGCCGGCTCGCGCATCGGCCCCTACAAGCTCCTCCAAAAAATCGGCGAGGGCGGCTTCGGCGTCGTGTTCCTGGCCGAGCAGGAAAAGCCGGTCCGCCGCAAGGTCGCGCTGAAGATCATCAAGCCCGGCATGGATTCGAAACAGATCATCGGCCGCTTTGAGGCCGAGCGGCAGGTGCTGGCCCTGATGGATCACCCGCACATCGCGCGCGTCTTTGACGGCGGCCTGACCGAGTCGCAGCGGCCGTTCTTCGTCATGGAATATGTCATCGGCGATCCGGTCAATGCGTTCGCCGACATGCACCAGCTCACCCTGCGCCAGCGGCTCGACCTGTTTCAGCAGGTGTGCAACGCCGTGCAGCACGCTCATACCAAGGGCATCATTCATCGCGATCTGAAGCCGGGCAACGTGCTGGTCAGCATGACCGACGGCAAGCCGTTCGCCAAGGTGATCGACTTCGGCATCGCCAAGGCGACCGGAGCGGCGGGCGGGCGGCTGAGCGAGGTGACGTTTTTCACCGAGCACAAGCAGCTCATCGGCACGCCGGAATACATGAGCCCGGAACAGGTCGAGGGCTCGCCGGATATTGATACGCGGACGGATGTGTATGCGTTGGGGGTGCTGTTGTATGAGTTGCTGACGGGCTTGACGCCGTTCGATCGCAAACGGCTGCGCTCGGCGGCCTTGGCGGAGATGCAGCGGATTATCAAGGAAGAGGAGCCGATCGCTCCGAGTGTGCGATTGCAAAGAGGCACGGAGGGGGGAGACGAGCCGGGCGCGTCTTCGCCTTCGCTTCGTGCCTCCGTGCCTTCGTGCCTGCGTGCCTCGTCTTCATCTTCGCCTTCACTTCGTGCCTCAGTGCCTTCGTGCCTGCGTGCCTCGTCTTTGAAAGGCGAACTCGACTGGATCGTGCTCAAAGCGCTCGAAAAGGACCGCGCCCGCCGCTACGAAAGCCCGAGCCACTTCGCGGCGGACATTCAAAGGCACCTGAGCGGCGAGCCGGTGGTGGCGGCCCCGCCGAGCATGGCGTATCGGGTGCGGAAGTTTGTGAGGAAGCATCGGACGGCGGTGATGACGGGGAGCATGGTGGCGGCGGCGCTGACGCTGGGGATCGCGGGGACGACGTGGCAATGGAGCAATGCAGACCGTATCAAGCGCGAGCTATCTCGCCAGCGAGAGTCAGGGATATCCGTGCTCAAGGCAAGCATCCTGAGGTACTGGCCTGAACCTGAGTCGAACGATCAACCCATAGGCGCTCAAATTTTCGTGCTTTCGGACAAGAGCCTTGTGATGGCGTTGAAAAGTAGCGACGGCAAAAACACACTAACGCTGACAGGGGCACCGACCCTTCGTCCGGAATTCGATGGCCCTGACGCGATAGAGGAATACAGGCTCGATTCGACCAAGTTCATCGAAGTGCTCCGGATACTTGTGGACTCGGCGCAGCGTCGACTTGAAGAATCGAATGCGCAGCTTCGTGAGCAGGTCAGGCGCGCGCAACTGGCCGAAGCATCCGCAATGTACGTACGATGGGCACCGAAGCCAGGTTTCGATCTTGGCTGGCTTGATGACCCCAACGCAACTGAAATAGCTCAACTTCAGCACGCCTTCGCGACGCGCGACGAGATTCTTGGACCTCTTCACCATAGCACGATAGCCGCCCTTTGGATGTTGGGGAAGGCTCAAATCAACCACGGCGATTCATTCGGTGTCGAGTTGTTACGTGATGCGATTGAGCGGAAAGAACTCATGGAACTCGATGGCAATCTGATATCGGCGTTTTGCACGTTGATTCGTGAAGCAGAACGTCAAGGTCGCCTCGACTTGCTCGAGTGGGGGCTCCGTAAGGTTGCTCGAGAGATTCCGAGACTGTGCCAGGATGAGTGGGTGTTTGTTTTGAACTTACATGGTGATGGAGCCTGTGGTCCGGTCGGTTCTTTGTATGTTCAGCCCACATTGGCCCAGATGATGTACATGGGGCGTTATCGACTCGAAGACTACGATGAGGCGTTGAAGGTACTGACGGAGTCGGTTGCGACGGACCTTGAGGGCAACGCGAAGGGCTACCATGCGGCGTACACCGCTATGACGCTATTCCAACTTGGCGAAACCGCGAGTGCCCGTAATACGCTCGCGCAACTCCGCACATGGATGTCCGACTCGGCGAACGCCGACAGTTGGGCGCACGACTTCCACATGCAAAGACTCCTCGCCGAGGCCGAGGTATTGATCGATTCAATGCCCACCCGGCCTAAGCCGTAGGTCATGGCGATCGTTTCGCCGACCCCCTTCGGGGTCGATCATCTATTCGGGGCGTTTGGGTTTCCGGGGGTCGCGCTCGAAGACTCGCTTGACCCCCGGCTACTCACGATGCAGCCTTTCAGGCTGAAATGCGGCGGCTCGCGAGTGGAAATGCGCGCCGCCGTCCGCCTCGGCTCGCTGCGTTCGCCGCACTCGCTCGCGCTCGGGGTTCGGATTCGGGTCGGCGTCAGCCGACCAGTTCATGCCCCCGGCTTCAGCCGGCGGGCCAGCGAGGCCGCCGCACCCATGATTCAATTCTCTTCAATTCCAGCCGGCCTTCAGCCGGACTTTTCGACTGCTTCAGCATCGCCCGTCGACAGCCAAAGTCCGGCTAGAGCCGGCTGCAGGGAGTGGGGAGAATCAGAGTTGTAGTTGATTGCATGAAACCCCACTTGAAAGTGGGGGCATGGACTGCCCGGCTAAAGCCGGTCGCGGGAAGCGCGTGGCATGCTCGCGGCCGTTGGCGAGCATGGCTCGAAGCGACTGACGCGCAGAAGAGCATGGCTGCAAACGGTCGCAGCCATGCCACGCGCTATGCGCCATGCCGCACGCTCGGCGCGGGCGACCTTCACACCCCGCGCCGGATCGGCAGTGCGGCGATGCGAATCGATACCTCGTCGATCACGACAACTGATCGCGGAAGAATTTCGTCGGTCGTTTCTGATAGCACGCGGCGAAGCAACTCGATCATCCGCACATCATCGCAATTGCCTGCCCGAAACAGAATCAGCCCTGGGCCGAGCGCTCCGCTGAGGGCGATTATTCGCGCGAAATCCAAGTCGGCCGTGATCAACACGCGCGATTCACGCAGCGCGAAGTCAAAAATCGCATCATCGGGCGCGCGGGACAGACCAATGTCTCGCACATGGATCGCGTCGTGGCTGCCGGCCTCCGCCGAACGCAACCACGTCGCAAGCCTGGGGCTTACCGGCTGGTCGACGATGAATTTCATGCGGATTTCAGCACAATCACACGATCGTCCGCGAGCGCTGCGCCGTAGCCGATCGCCGCGAGAATATCGGCATCCTCAAGGTCCGGGTGGTTAGCCAGAATCTCTTGATGCGACTGCCCTGCGGCGAGCAGGCCGAGCAGACGCGAGACGGGAAATCGCAAGCCGCGAATACAAGGCCGGCCTCCCATCAGATTTGGATCCACGGTGATTCGATCGGCCAGCATGGAGCACCTCGTGATCGTGCGATGACGTTCCATCAATTCTAGCAACTCGCCGCGTCCACCTCACCAGAAAATTTCGGTGAGCCCATCGCGATCGCGACTGCGAATAAACGGAATACGATATTCATATGCCCAACGAGTCATCCCCATCACCGCGTTTCGCCGAGGTTTATGCCGAGCTGCTCGCCATCGCGCGCAACCGCCTACGCAGCGAACGCCGCGATCACACGTTGCAGGCCACCGCACTCGTCAACGAGGCGTGGCTGCGGCTGTGCGGTGCGGGCGCGTTTGACCCATCCGATCGGCGACAATTTTTCTCCGCCGCGGCCGAGGCGATGCGGCGGATTCTCATCGACCACGCCCGCGCCCGAGCGACCGACAAACGCGGCGGCGGCGATGCGCGGCGGGTGCAGTCGCTCGATGCCGTTGCCGCCGATCTGTCGGATGAATCCAACGCCGACGCGCTGCTCGCGCTCGATGAAGCGATCACGCGGCTCGACGCAATCGACCCGCAGGCCGGAAAGCTCGTGAGGCTGCGGTTCTTTGCCGGGCTGAGCGTCGAGGACACGGCGGAGGTGCTGGGCATCTCGACTGCGACGGTGAAACGCGAGTGGCAGATCGCGCGGGCGAGGCTGTATCGAGATTTGAGCGGCGGCGACGCGCGGTGACGCGAGATGGCTCGCTGCGGTACGGGCACTCGCTGGCGCTTCGCGTTCGGATTGCGAGTTTGCTTCAACTCGCTACTTGATACTCGATACTCGCTACTTCGAGCACGCTACCCCGCTCGCTCGCGCTGGGGGTTCGGAAAGGCGGGGACTCGCTGACGCTCGGGGCACTCGCTGGCGCGTCGCGTTCGGATTGCGGACGCGAGCCGGCGTCGGGCACTGAGGCCCGAACGCTACGGGCGCGAGAGGAATAGCATCGCGCCGCCGGCGACGGACAGCATCGCGCCCAGCACCGCGCGGATGCTGATTCGTTCGCGCTGGATGAACGCCAGCGCGGGCAAAATGAAAATTGGCGAGAGCGAGCAGAGTGTCTGTGCGATGCCGATCGGGATGAGATCCGCCGCGACGAGCGAGAGCGTCATGCCCAGGAACGGGCCGACCACCGCGCCGATCACCGCACAGGTCCAGGCGGTCGAGGCGGACGGCGTGCCGGGCGGGTGCTCGACGGCGGTCGGTTTGGATCGCATGGTGCGAATCGCCAGCAGCGGCATGACGCACACCGCGGCGGCGGCGATGCGAATCATCGACGCGGCCAGCGGATCGAGATGTTGCTCGCGCGGCAACCAGCCGTGGCCGATGCCCTTCTTGCTCATCAGCATGCCGGCAGCTTGGCATGCGGCGGAAAGGGTCGCCAGTGCGATGCCCAGCCAGCGGCGCGACGCGGTGGTTTGCGTTGCATCGGGGCTGCGTTCGAGTACGACCCACACGACACCGCCGAGAGTCATGATCATGCCGACGCCGGCGATCGGGCTGATGCGTTCGCCGAGCATGGCGATGCCGAAGGCGGCGGCCATGAGCGGGGCGGTCGTGGTGACCATTGCACTGAGCCGCGGGCCGATGAGAACGTAGGCGCTGAGTAGTGCCTGATCGCCGATGCACACGCCGAGGAAGCCGGAAGCGATGAGCCAGGCGAATTGCGTCGGATCGCCGGTCGGCAGCCAGGATCCGCCGATCAGGCGTTGGGCGATGACGACGAAGACCAGCGCGAGCCAGATGCGGACGACGTTGACGATTGTCGCGCCGAGTCGTCGGCTGGCGGTGCTGAAGAGCAACGTGCTGCACGTCCATAGGACGGATGTGCCGACGGCGGCGGCGGGGCCGAGCATCGGTGCGAACTCGGCGGGGATAGGCATGGCGGCGGATTACTCACTGGGACGCGGCAATCAAAAGAGCGGGCGGGTAGGAATACCCGCCCCACCCCAGCCGCCTTCGGTTCAGGACACCTTTGAGCCAGCCGCGATCGGCTTTTCCGGCGTGATGAAGATGATTGTCTGGCGATCTTCGGTGCCGGCGGCGAGCAGCATGCCCTGGCTTTCGAGGCCGCGCATGGTGCGCGGGGCCAGATTGGCGACGACGATGACCTGGCGACCGACGAGGGTCGCTGGGTCGTACCACTGGCGGATGCCGGCAAGGATTTGGCGCGTTTCCGTGCCGAGGTCGACTTTGAGCACGAGCAGTTTGTCGGCGCTGGGGTGCGCAGCGGCCTCGAGCACGGTGGCGACGCGCAGGTCGATCTTGGCGAAATCGTCGAACTGAATCACGTTCGTTTGCGGCTGCTCAGACATCGGCACTCCTCGCGGTTGCGGCACGTATCGGCTGGGCAATGAGGGGAGTTTATCGCGGGGCGGGGCGAAGAGAAATGCGGTGCCACGGAGGATGCGGAGGGCACGAGGACACGGAGGGAACGGAGCACCATGTGGAGCTGCCGCCCTCGGCTGCTTCTTGTGTGCGTCGCGTTTGGATGGGTGTCCGCTTCAACTCGCAACTTGATACTCGCTACTCGCTACTTCGAGCACGCTACCCCGACTCGCTTGCGCTCGGGGTTCGGAAATGCGGGCTGGAAGCTCGCAGTACGGAGGACCGGGCTGGAAGCCCATAGTACACTCGCTTGCGCGGCGCGTTCGCATGGGTGCTCCGAAGCGCTCCACACCTGCCCGCCCTTCGGCTACGATCTTCGATCCGCCGCCCGCGACAGGCGATCGGCGGGGGTCGATATCACTCATCGCGTGCGTAGAAACGGAGACGACTGTGGTCGTTGGCGAACTCACCGAACAGACAGATCTACTCGTTCTCGGCGGCGGTCCCGGCGGATATGTGGCGGCGTTCAAAGCAGCCGACCTCGGAATCTCGACCACGCTGGTCGATGCCAACCCCATGCTCGGCGGCGTCTGCCTGCGCGAGGGGTGCATTCCGTCGAAGGCCCTGCTGCACATCGCACACCTGATCGAACATGCGCATGAAGCGGGCGGCATGGGTGTGACCTTCGGCGAGCCGAAGATCGACATAGACAAGCTCCGCGGCTGGAAGCAAAGCGTCGTCACCAAGCTCTGCAGCGGTATCAACACGCTGGCCAAGAAGCGAAACGTCCGCGTCGTCGTGGGGCGCGGCAAGTTCGAGGACGGCAAGACCATTCGGCTGGAAAACAGCGAAGTCGCGCGGATCAAATTCAAAAATTGCATCATCGCCACCGGTTCGCGACCGAAACGGTTGCCCGAGTCGCTGATCCCGGCGAGTTGCTGCATCGACTCGACCGGCGCGCTGGACCTTGAGAATATCCCAAAGACGCTGCTGGTCATCGGCGGCGGGTACATCGGCCTTGAGCTTGGGCAGGTGTACGCGGCGCTGGGTAGCAAAGTGACGGTCGTCGAAGCGCTTGATCGTATCTGTGCCGGGGCTGACGAAGACCTCGCCCGCCCGCTCGAAGCTCGGCTCAAGAAGCAGTTTGAGGGCATTCACGTCGGGGCCAAGCTCGAAGGCGGCAAGCCGGTCAATGGCGGCGTCGAAGTCTCGTTCACGAAAGCCGGCGAGAAGTACAAGATGGTGTTTGAAAAGGTGCTGACTTCGGTCGGTCGCCAGCCGAATACGGACAATATCGATATTGAGAAGACCGGCTTGAAGCCCGATGCTCGTGGCTTCCTGCAAGTCGATGCCCAGCGGCGCACGACCGACAAACGCATTTACGCCATCGGCGACGTCGCCGGCGACCCGATGCTGGCGCACAAGGCGTCGCGCGAGGGCATCGTCGCCGCCGAGGCGATCGCCGGGCACAAGACTGCGTTTGATGCTGCCGCGATTCCGGCCGTGGTGTACACCAATCCCGAAGTCGCCTGGTGCGGCATCACCGAGGCCGAGGCGAAGGCCAAGGGTCTGAAGGTGAAGATCGGCAAATTCCCGTGGGGTGCGTCGGGCCGTGCGATCGCGATGGGTCGGCCCGAGGGGTTGACCAAGATCATCGCCGACGAGACGACGCGGCGCGTGCTGGGTGTCGGCATCGTCGGGCAGAACGCCGGCGATCTGATCAGCGAAGCGGTGCTGGCGATGGAGATGGGAGCCGAGGCGGACGATCTCGCCATGACCATTCACCCGCATCCGGCGACCAGCGAGACTGTCATGGAAGCGGCCGAAGCAGTGTTCGGCGTCGCGATCCACTCGGCCAAGTAGGAGCGCGGGCCGGTGCGATGGGCCGATCGCACCGCCGCAAGTGGAAGTGAAGCGACGAATCCATGCTACGACCGACCAACGATGGCGAACGCCGCCCGCACCGCGAACGCGAGGTGCGTCGGCTCGATGCGTCTCCGGACGCACCGTATCTCTTTGAAATCTCATGGGAAGTCTGCTCGCAGGCCGGCGGAATTTACACGGTGCTGCGCAGCAAAGCGCCGGCGGCGACGAGTCGCTGGGGCGACGGCTATTTCGCGATCGGGCCGTATCGCGAGGCGGCGGCCAAGATCGAATTCGAACCCCACGCGCAGGACGGCCCGATCGGCGAGGCGATCGAGGATTTGCGTTCGCGCGGCGTGGGCATTCACACGGGGCGATGGCTGATCACGGGTCGGCCGCGGGTGATTCTGATCGACCTGCGGACGGTGGCCGAGCATCTGCCGCAGATGAAGTATTTCCTGTGGAAGGACCACCAGATTGGCACTCCGCCGGCGGACGCCGAGGGCGATCCGGTGGTGATGTTCGGGTTCGCGGTTGCCGACTTGCTGCAAGCGGTGCAGAAGCGGCTGCGCGGTCGGCCGATGCTGGCGCACTTTCACGAGTGGCAGGGCGGGTTGGCGATTCCGCTGCTCAAGCACCGCGCGGCGGGATTTCCGACGATCTTTACGACGCACGCGACGATGGTCGGGAGGGCGCTGAGCGCTGCGAACGTCGATTTGTACGACCAGATCACGTCGATTGATCCGCTGCGAGTCGCACGCGAGCACGGCTTTGAGCATCGCTACTTGATGGAGCGAGCTTGCACGCAGGATTGCGACATTTTCACCACCGTGTCGGACATCACCGGGCAGGAGTCGATTCAGTTTCTCGGGCGCAATCCCGACATGCTGCTGCCCAACGGGCTGAACGTCGAGCGCTTCACCGCGCCGCACGAGTTTCAGGTGCTGCATCAGAAGTCGAAGGAGCACATTCACGAATTCGTGATGGGGCATTTCTTCCCCAGCTACACGTTTGACCTGAATCGCACGCTCTATTTCTTCACCGCCGGTCGGTATGAGTATCGCAACAAGGGCTATGACGTTTTCATCGATTCGCTGGCCGAGCTGAATCAGCGCTTGCGGGCCGAGCAGACGGGCATGACGATCGTGGCGTTCATCGTGACGCGTGCGGCGTATCGCAATCCGAATGTCGAAGTGCTCAATCGCCAGGCGATGTTTCACGAATTGATGACAGTTTGCGGGCAGGTGAAAGAGGAAATGGGTCGCGCCCTCTTCCACACTGTGGCCACGGGACGGCTGCCGACGACTGAGGATTTGCTCGACGAGTATGCACGCGTGCGGTTGAAACGCATGATGCATGCGTGGTTGAAGGGGCCGCCGCCGACGATTGTGACGCACGATCTCGAGGACGACTTGGGCGACCCCGTGCTTGTACACCTGCGGCGAAAGAAGCTGCTCAACGCACCGGACGATCCGGTGAAGGTCGTGTTTCATCCCGAGTTTGTAACGGCCGCCAGTCCGATTCTCGGCATGGAGTACGACCATTTCGTGCGCGGCTGCAATCTGGGTGTGTTTCCGTCGTACTACGAGCCGTGGGGTTACACGCCGATGGAGTGCATCGTGCGCGGCGTGCCGGCGATCACGAGCGATCTGGCCGGTTTCGGCTCCTATCTGATGGATCACTACGCCGAGCACGACGCGCACGGCATGTTCGTCGCCCGGCGGCGGCGCGTGGCGTATGACACGACGGTGTATCAGGTGGCGAACTGGATGCACAGCCTGGTCAAGATGTCGCTGCGCGAACGCATCGCGATGCGCAATCGGTGCGAAGCGTACGCTGAACAATTCGACTGGAAAAAGATGTCGAGCTACTACCGTGCGGCCCGGCGGATGGCGTTTGAGAAGTACTATCCGGGGCGGGCGATTGTGCCGCCGGATGCTGAGTAGTGCCTAGTGTCTAGTGTCTAGTGTCTAGTTGCTAGTGCCTAGTGCCATGGCACGCACGCTGAGTCTCGTACTAGTGCTCCGTCCGGCTTGAATTGACGAGTGGATGCGGTCATCCTTGTCGCCGTGGCGGATTCCCCGCCGCGGGCAGGGAGGCCCAGCATGGTCAAAAAGTACTTTGTTACGCTCACCGCCGAG
>JBJXFK010000266.1:0-3896 GCA_046155505.1 Phycisphaerae bacterium | reverse complement strand
GCAGTCGTGCGCGCCCCAGAGGTGGCCGATCTGGTGCGCCGCCACGTCGGTCTGGCACGCGAACGTCGCGCTGAAGTCGCTTTGCGAGTAGCAGTACGCGCCGTTGTCCAACCCCGCGGTGCAGAATCCGGCGTTGTCGCAGATCTGGCCGAAGTTCGACGCCTGGCCGACCGTCGATCCGCTGATGTCGCGGCCCGTGAACAACTTCGCGAGGTCGCGGGTTACGCCGGTCTGATTGTCCGTCCATTCGGTGATGAACTGGCACATCAGCGTATCGCTGACGTTCGAGGAATACGGGTCCGGCTCGGCCGTGCGCACCAGCACGGTCGTGATCACATGCGCGATCTGCACCTCGCGCACGTACTGGTGGTTCATCACGTTGATGATTGCAAAAATGCGGTCCTGGGTCGCCTGGGAACTGCTGCCGCGGGCCGTGAAATACTCGAAGTCCGCGTCGCAAGCCAATTGCGCCACGCACACCGCTCCGCCGCATGTGCCGCGCGGGCCGTACCCGTCCGCGGGCGGGTGACTATCCGGCAGGTCGATGTTCCCGCAGAAACCCTCGCACAGCGTGTCGTCGCCCCGGTAGGCCACATGCAACTCGGCGTCGGCGCCGGGCACGTAGTCGGAAAGCGGCTGAATCCACTGCTTCTGGCCGTCGGAGAAGACCACGCAGGCCAGCAATCCATCGACCGTCCACGAGGCCGCGACGTACCCGCCCGGCTCGCCGGCAATCGTGCCGGTGTAGGTGCTCTCAGGCCCCGCGTCCACGCTCCGCCAGGAGCCGTCGGCGAGCTGTTCACGCAGCACGTAGCCGGCGTCGCGAATCGAGATCGGACGGAGGTTGAGCCGCACCGTTTTCTTGCCAGGCAGTGCGACGTACAGCGTGTGGGCCGAAAGCCCCGCCGGCCGCTGGGTCAGGCGCATCACGCTCCCGTCGGCCAAGCCGGAAACGCCGAAATCGACCGCCCGACCGACGAGCGTGCCCTCGGCATCGCTCACGAGCGGCGCAAGTGGGACGGACGGCGCGCCCGGTTGCTGGGCCACCGCCGTACAGACCAACAGCGCAAGGACAACACTCGCCGCCACGCGACGCTGGGAACGCGAAAACATGATGCGGCCCTCCCTGGGCGACGGAACATCCACGACCGGCTACGACGCGACCGCCGCAGGTTGAGAAGTGAGCCAAACCCGAACGAAACTACATTCTATCGATTCGGCAGGGCCCGAAACAAGCGCAAATGTGTACGCGGCGGCGTCGTCGCACGGACCGCCGTCCGTCATGTGGGCCAGCTCATGCAGCACGCGGACCATCGCAACCGGCGGAACCGCCCGACCAGCGAACAGGGTTTCGACATCCGAACCTGACCGCCCATGTGCGTTGGCACCGCGCCGCGCTCGTGGCGGCCGCATCGACACACCGTCGCGTGATTGGCCGCAAGGCGACCTACTGGGCCAACGGTGATGGGGAGCTTCGAGTCGTACGCGGAGACCCTTGGCGGCATTCTTGACGGCGCCGGCGTCAAAGACTTCTTGGCAAACGCAGACGACCCCCGCCGCGGCGGCTCGCGATCGTCCTCCGCGTGCGCGACCCACACCTTCTCCGGCTCAGCCAGCGGCCCAGGCGCGCGGAGTAGTAGCGATAGCCGTAGTAGCTCAGCCCGGTTTCGGCGTCGAAATATTTCGTGCTGAAGCGGAACGGATTGGCGTCGGCGTAGGAGCCGCTCTGCGCGGTGATGTTGCCGAAGGCGTCATAGGCGTACGACGCGGCCACGGTGCCATAATCCGGCCCCGGCGTGTTCGTGAGCGGATCGACCGTCGTTTCGATAAGCTGGGTGACGTTACCCTGGCCGTCGCTTCGCCACCATCCCCGCTAAGACGCCAGACTGGGTTCTTGGCCAGCAAACATGCGATTCAACGCATCCCCAATATCGCACCCCAGGACTATGATCGTGCTATCAAAAGCGCCATAGATGATACCGACGCTCGACACAAACAAAATGTAATGCCGTGAGTATGCGAGCCCGATCGGCGTTAGTTCAGTCTGAAGCCGCAATTCGTACACCTCGACGTCGCTACCAATTTCTTCAGCTCCCTTGACCGCGTCGAGCAGTAGTTCGTCAGGCCCGAGGCCGTTCCAGTGAGGGAACCACAGACGCAGCTTGTCAAACTCCGCGATGACCGGAAGTGCGGGCGCGCGAAGTTGAACTCCGAGCGCGGCAAAGTCCTCCGCGATCGGGCCCATGCTCACGCGTCGACCTGGAAACCAGCCCGCTCCGGCAAGGTACGTTTGCACAGGCGCTGAAATCGGAGTCATCTATGGTGCCTCCGTCCCGCGCAGGCACCGCCCCGGGGCGATCCACGAGCGGCAATTTCCGCAAGGATCCATGATTTCTCCTGTGCGCACCGATCGCGTCGAATAGAACAAGTCGTCAAGGCACTCCCCCGCAGCCTCGGCCCTCGCCGCGACGGATACTTCGGCACATCGGGTTACCGAGTGCTTCTCCACCGAAACGGTCGGTAGCCTACCGCCAAGTTGTGTTCCGCACGGCTCGGTGAATTCTCCGGATACGCCGCGGTAACTTTGACCGGTTCGTGTCGAAACTCCGACACTGCAAGCTCGTGGATTTCTGACGGACGGGATCGATGCTGCAAAGTCAAACGATTCGTCGGCTGCACATGCCAGGGCTTGCTCGGCAGTCAAGCAGTTGCCCGTGAGCACTGGTGTCGCACGTGCGACACACTTCACGCCGGAGACGAGTTGTCCACCCCCGAGGCCGAGATTGACTCCAAGTTCTGCCCAAGCCGCCTGCGTGCGAGAAAGCCCACACTTGCCTTGCAAGATGTCGTTGTTCAGCTGGGTTGGAACATGCGTGCCTTGCTCAATTTGAACATAGCCTGCTCCAATTTGGTCGGCGGCCACGCATGCTCCAGCTATCGCGAGAGAGCCTGCCGCGACCGCCCATCCGGGCGGTCCACTCAGCGCGCAGACTGTGGCGTACGCTGAGGTGCCGGCAAGCGCAGTTCCACCCGCGATTTGTAATCCGCCGCTCACATCGTTGAGCACGGCGTCGAAGGCATCCGTGCCTGTGGGAGCACCAGGATCGCAATTCAGAAGCCTCGAAAGATCTTGCCCGGACCAAATCGATTCCCAAGGCGTGGGATCATTCGGATTGCAGTCGAATTGGGCTCCGAAAACACCAGCATCTTGAGGAAACAACCCAAATGGCTCGAACAGGTTCGGCGGAGAATTCTCCACAAACGCATACAAATTCACCCCGCCCGCTTCGCCGATCGGGTCGCGGCTCAGCCATCTTCCCAGGCGCGCGGAGTAATAGCGATAGCCGTAGTAGCTCAGCCCGGTTTCGGCGTCGAAATACTTCGTGCTGAACCGGAACGGATTAGCTTCGGCGTAATTGCCGCTCTGCGAGGTGATGCTGCCGAAGGCGTCGTATGCATACGACGCGGCGACCGTGCCGTAATTCGGCCCCGGCGTGTTGGTGAGCGGATCGACCGTCGTCTCGATGAGCTGGGTGACGTTGCCCTGGCCGTCGTAGGCGTAGATGAACGAGCGGTCATCGCCGGTTGCGGCGGTGCCCGCGGTGTCCACGCAGCCCAGCAGCCCGCCAATCCCGCCGGCGGCGTGGAGCGATTGCGAGAGGTCGAGGCCCCAGACATATCGCTTCAGAACTGTCTTGTCCGGCTGGCCGTCGGCACGTTGGTGACAGAGAGCGGGGTGAAGCAGATCGATCAGCTTGTGACGGGGACCTACTAGTGCTCCGTCCGGCTTGAATTGACGAGTGGATGCGGTCATCCTTGTCGCCGTGGCGGATTCCCCGCCGCGGGCAGGGAGGCCCAGCATGGTCAAAAAGTACTTTGTTACGCTCACCGCCGAG
>JBJXFK010000264.1:0-8833 GCA_046155505.1 Phycisphaerae bacterium | reverse complement strand
CGTCTGGCGGAGCTGCTGCCGGTAGCGGGGGTCGCGTCCACCCCGGCCTGATCCGCCTGCGGCCGGGTCGCGCCGCCGCACTTCCACCCCAGCGCGACTGCCCACGGGGTTCACCGGACGCTTACCTTCGCGCCGACTTGCTGCTTGCAGACGATCGTGCCGCGCGGCGAGTCGCCGCGGAGCGCGGACTTGCGACGACCGGAACACTTGGCTTGCTCGAACGTGCGGCAGAAAAACGCATGATCGACTTTGCCCGGGTTATCGACCAGTTGCGCGCGACGGACTTTGCGATCTCGCGGGCACTAATGGACGCGGCCTTGAATCGGCTGAACCAAAAACGTGATTGATCGTGGCACGCGGCGGGCCCGCCGCGCGTGCCAGCTCGCTCGTGGAGCACAGCCACCGCCGGGATTTGAACCCGGAACCTGCGGTTTACAAAATCCCGACAGGCGAGCATGTAACGAACGATGGTACCAAGAGTTGCGACACGAGCCAAGAATCACTTGCCGCTCCACTTGCAGAGAGCGACGCACAATTGGTGGAGTTCGCTGGACTCTGGCAGGCGCTCGACGCGGCAAGCCGTGATGCTCTGCTCGTTCTCGCGCGCCGGCTCGCGCCAACCGATTCGACAGGCACCCTTGACGACGGCGAGTGCCGTCAGGGTGACTGCCCATGACGGTCGCGTGCCGCACCATCGCGGCCTGTCGCCCCCGTGAAGGGCTTTTTCGTTTGGCAGGCACGGGCGTATGTCAAGTTTTATTGCAACAAAACTTGACACTATCCGGCAACGTAGCCGATACTCCCTGTGTGAGAACCGCAACATCGAAACCCCGTGCTCGAAACTTCGCCGCCGTGGTGCGTGGTCGCATTGAGCAGGCAGGCGAGCGAATCTGGCGGCTCGACGACTTCCGCGACCTGCCCTTCACCGCTGCCGCACAAGCGCTTTCGCGTTTGGCAAAGGCCGGTTTCATCGAACGACTGAGCAAGGGCGTGTATTACCGCTCTCGTGAGACGAGCTTCGGCAAGAGTCTGCCGAATCCGGCGACCATTCAGAAGCTCGCGGCCCGACAAACGTCGGTCTTCCCGTCGGGGCTTTCGGCTGCGAGCCTCCTAGGCTTCACGACGCAAACGTCCGCTAGGAATGAGTTGGCGACGAGTGCGCTGAGCCTCCCCCGAAAACTCGTAGGCCAGAATACGGTTGTCCATGCCCGTCGCCCCGAAGCGTGGGCCAAGCTCTCGGAATCTGACGCCGCACTACTCGACCTGCTGCGGAACGGCTTTGAGGACAGCGAGCTTAGCGATGCGGCGACCATCAAACGGGTGCTCGAACTGCTGCGGGAATCGGGCCGGTTCGGGCGGCTGCTTCAGGTTGCAAGCACCGAGCCGCCGCGCGTCCGCGCGGTGCTCGGTGCGTTGGGCGACGAGTTGGGCCAGCGACCTGCGGCGTTGAAGAATCTGCGGGCATCACTGAATCCGTTTTCCCGTTTTGACTTCGGTAAGCTGGCCGGACTGCGAACAGCCCGCTCGTGGCACGCGAAGGAGCGTCGCAAGCATGAAGCTCTTTGAACACGCCGACTTCGAGCAGGCAATTCTGCGGACGGCGGAGCACTTTCGCCCCCGTGGCCTGCGTCCGGCACTCATCGAGAAGGACTACTACGTCACGGAGGCACTGCGCGTCATCGCCGACACTGCCGGCGAGCATGTCATCTTCAAGGGCGGAACCAGCCTCTCAAAAGGTTGGAACCTGATTCAACGATTCTCGGAAGACATCGATATTTTTCTCGACCCGGCGACGTTCAAGCCGCCGCCGAGTAAGCGTGGGATTGACCGCGAACTCAAGCGCCTGCGTGACGCGATCGCCGCCCATTCCGCGCTCACGCTCATGGCCGCCGAAGGTCAGACCATTGGCGGGTTCGGTCGGATCGACCGATTCGCATACGAGCAGCGCTTTGGTGGTCCGGGCGAAGTCGTCAACAGGGTCTTGCTCGAAGCCGGGACCGCAAGCGGACGCGAACCGACTGCGGTCTTGCAATTACAGTCGTTCCTGGGACTGTTTCTGGGTGAGACGGGTCAATCGCTCGGAGCCGACGACGAGGGGACTTTTCCGATGCGGCTGCTGCACTTTCGGCGCACCTTCGTCGAGAAGATGTTCGCCATTCACAGCAAAGTTGAGCTGCTCAAGCGGGACGGCCAGCCCCTCGGAACTTACGCGCGCCACTATTACGACCTATCGCAACTCGCGGCGCAGCCGGAAGTCCTCGCGATGCTCCGGACGGATGAATACGGGCAGATAAAGGCAGATTACGACGCGATCAGCCGCGCCCACTTTGCGAAGAGCTATTTCCACCCGGACGAAATGACGTTCAGCAAGAGTGACGCCATCTTCCCACCGACTCAACTCGCTGCGGTCATCGGGCCGCAGTATGAGGAACAATGTCGAGTTCTCTGCTACGGACCCCTCCCGACGTGGGCGGAAGTCCAGGCCACATTCCAGTCGCTGAAGCCGCTCCTTTGACCGCGACGGCCGCTCGGAGTCGTAAGAAAAACACCGTGGTTTTTCTTACAAGGTAGCCCCACGCGCCGTCGTCAGAGCGTGGGGTGTGCAAGCGACATTGCGCGAGTCGCCAAGCATCAAGCCGCACAATCCTGAAGATAATTTGAAGGATTGTGCAACCGGGCAAGACCGCGGTCACGCGCACAATTCGTCTGGGTCAGCCTGCCAGGTCCACGCGTTCCCACCGGTTTCATGGAGATAGGGCGGTTTTTTTTCCGTCCATTCGCGTCCAAATCAGCATCCTGACAAAAACGGTGGTCCACGACGGTCTCTCTGCGGCCGCTCAGCCGGTGGTCGGCGGCGGTCGCAAAGGAGACTGTCATGGTAACGACTGCAATTGGCGCATCGGGAGAATTCGACCGTGAATCGTTGCGACTGGTGGCGAACGCCGTGAACTCGGTCAATCGCGCTGCCAAGCGAGTCAAGGACCGGGTCGCCCGGAACCGCATGTATGAGGCTAAGCACCTGCTGCTTAGCTGCGTGCTCGAAACGGACACCCCGGAAGTCCGTGCGGGCTGGCAGCAGCAGCCGGACGGCGACTCGCTGGTGCTCGTTTCGGTCGGCGACCTCGTCACCATGCACTGCCCGTTTGAGAGGCTGAGTGCCGCTGCCCGGTGCATGGTTGTCAGGAAGGCCGGTCCCGGGAAGGACGCGCCCGGTGGTCGTTGAAGGGCAGGTCGGCGTTGCTCACGCTCGCCGACCATTGGAGAGATTCCATGAGCGTCGGCAGAACCGCGCCGACGCGGTGGAGGGCTGGCTGCGAGCAACTGCCGGCGACCCGGCCGGGGTCGGACGGCCCAGGAACTGTGCGACGATGCGAGTCGCGCGCAAGCCGGATCAGCGCCGCATCCTCGTCACGTTGACTAATAACGTGCCAGAGTCCGCGTCGCACGACTGTGGCAAAAAACCCGGCCGGGTTCGTTGTGCCGAGTGACATTGCTCGCTCCGCAGCGGCGTGGAAGCGAAGCTCGTCGGCAGCACACCGGCGAAGCAATCCGGCCTGTACGGTTTCGTCAAACAGCATTCGCAATCGAGACTCCGAGCGCAGGTCGGCGGCGCTCACGTTTCGCAGCGGCGCGTTGCTGGCTTGGTCCTGCCGACTTCGAATCCCACTGGCCGAATCCGGTACATGGTTTCTTGAGCGCTGAAAGCGGTGAGTGTTCTTAAGAGGGGGTGGTAATTCGAGCACGCGCGAGCCCTTGGGTGGTGGCGATTGAGGACGACAGATCGGCGGTCGGTTGGACGGCGGTGCCTCAAATACGACACCCATCCAGTCGAGATTGACTTGAACGGGCAAGCCCCACCGATTCAGAAATCGCTGCGATGCCGGGTCCACGACCAACCATCCACACTCGACGAGTTCGCGCCGCGCGGCCTTGACGTTCCGCTCATCGACACCGAACACGTCTGCAATCCACGCTGCCTTGCAGAGTCCTGAAGACGCGACGCGCCCTGATCGCAAAAAAAGACACCGAAGAAACAACGCTATCACGGTCGCGACGAACACGGGACGTGTTGAACGTGCGAGCATCCGGAGCATTCGCCGTGGGACGGGCACGCGGCGCGTGTGGTGAGGAACCTGACTGAGCGCGTGGTGGAATCGTTCGTTGCCCATCAATAATTGTGCGACAATCTCATCGGGAATTGCGAAGCCGGAGTCAGACACCGTGAGGACGCCAGTCGCGCCCAAGCGCCGAATTGCCGCGCTGGCGGCGGGCTCACTACTTCCCGTCAACCGAGCGACGTGCCACGGTCCGGGACGAAACTTCGACTTTGCATCTGACGCGCGACGTTGGGCCATAAGCTCACAACACGCGAACCATGCTCTGAAGTCCGCGAGCCGTATCGTTCGTTGTTTGTAGGCCCACCATGCGGCCAATAGCGCGGTTCCCGAAATGAACGTGTAGCCGCCTGCGACTGTCGCGCTCAATGGCGGCGTACGCCGCGAATTCCTCTTTGTTTCCATGTGTGATTCCTCGATACAGCGGACACTCGACGGGCGTCCGCGATTCCCGCAGGCGGCGGTGCAGCGAGGTGGCTGGTCCAATGTGACGATTGGGCATTGACAAGCACACGCGACGTGAGCTACTCGGAGGGTGTCATCACCGTGTAGCCGGCGGTCGGCGTTAAGCCCGGTCGTCGGTTTGGAACAAGCGACCTCGGGTCGCTTTTTTCATTTCTAATGGGCGGTCCGCCTGATTCCCTCCCCTCGTTGAAGTTTTGCGCACTGGCTCTTGTGAGCACAGATCCGCCACGAACGTAGCGCGATTCGGTGGCGGATGACAAGCGGGAATCGAGATCGAATCGGATGCCGGAGAGCGGGAACGCAGGAATGCGGGAAGCTACTCATTCCCGCAATCCGGCTGGCCGGATAGCTCGGTCCGTTGCGCAACGGCGAGCATCTCTCTCAGCAACTTGGGCACTTGCGCGACCGATTCGGGTATGCGACTTATGCCTTGAGTCAGTGAGACGGCACGGGGCAGCGGGAAAGCGGAAAGGCCGGTGATCGGGCTTTCCCGCTGTAAACACTGCGAGGGGCGCATGAAAGAATCTTCGAAACTCGGCGTTGTGATCGGCGTCGGAAATCAAAAAGGCGGCGTCGGAAAGACGACAAATACGGTGCATCTTGCAGCGGCACTCGGCCAACGCGGCTACCGCTGCCTCATCATCGACTTGGACCCGGCGGCGGGTGCAACTAAGCATCTTGGCGTCCCGGAGAACAGCTTCGCCGGTTCGCTAGAACTTCTGACCGCCGCCGAAACGCTTGAGAATCTGGCGATTGCCGATCGGCTTCCGGTAGGCGTGCATCTCGTGCCAGCGCGGCCCCAGCTTTCCGAGCTTGAAACGCTGCTATCAAAGTTCGTCGATCGCACTCGCATCCTCGATGTTCCGCTCGCAACTGCCCGAAGACTCTACGATTTCGTGTTTCTCGACACGGCGCCCGCACCGGGTGCTGTCACGACGGTCGCCACGTATTCGAGCGCCGAATGGTTCCTACTTTCGGCGTTTCCTCATCCGCTTTCGCTCGGCGGCCTCTCGGAAGCCTTCAACGATATCGCGGACGTGCGACGGCATCGCAATCCCGACCTGGAGGTTCTCGGGGTCGTCTTCACAAACGTCGATGGCCGCGCGACACGACTGCGGCACGAATTGGAGGCGGTGGTCGCTGCGGCGCTACCGCATCGGCAGTTTCAAACGTCCATCTCGCAAGCGGTCATCCTGCCCGAAGTTTCGGGACGGGGAAAAACCCTCTTCCAGTTGCCGAAGTATGAGCGCTACCCGGCGGCGCTCCAGTACATGCGGCTCGCGACTGAAGTTGAAAGGCGCGTACGAAATCGAAGTGCGTTCCTCACCGGAACACTCGACATTCTCGTGCAGGATGAATTCCCCACTGGCCTCACGGAGAATGACGAATCAGAGTCTCAGCCAGATCCGGCAACCGCACGAAACCTGGAGAACAGTCATGCCGCGTCCCTTGCGTGAGGCCCCACCCTCCAGCGCCGTCGCGCGATTGCTCGATGTCGGCGCCGCCGCTCGCGCCGTTTCCACGACGGCCGTAACAGCCCCAGAATCGACGAACGTCGCCCCCCGTCCCCCAGCCGCATTTCTTTCACAAATGCCTGAAGCAGGTGCCATTTCGCTCGTCAAACGCGAATTCGTGTTGACGCCCGCGACGGAGCAGTCGCTCCTCGCTCTCATCGACATTCTCCGGCGCGCAACGGGCGCTCGGCTGAGTGCGAGCCATGTCCTGCGGGCCATGCTCATCGGCGTTGAGCACGCTCGACCGACGATTGAAACGGAATCGCGCCGCATTGGTCCGCTGAAGCTGCCGAGCAACGCCCACGGGCGGGATGTAGAGCGCGCGAGATTCGAACGGCGAATTGCCGCAGCTCTGATTGCTGGAATGCGGGCTGCCGCGTCGCTCGACGCTGAATCGTGACCGCGCGCCGTTCACGGCGTCCGTCGGTGCTTTCCTTGATTACGTTTGCTACGTTCGCCGCGCGAGCTTCGGCTCGTGGTCGTCAATAACGGAATTCACGTTGTCTGCGGCCATTCAGATTGGGCGGCATTACCCGGTAACTGGTCTTACCAACCAGCCAAGGGGACGGAGCTTACCACCCGTCACGATGCTGACCCGTAGAGCTGGATGCCATGAGAGTGGCTTGTCCAGCTCGACGGAGGCTCGCGGAATCAAAACTCGATGCAGTGCCAACTGCCTCCTGCCAATCTCCGCGTTCTATCCGATGATGATGCGTCCCGAAGCGGGGCGACGGAGAAATTCCTCGTTCGCGGCGTGAGCAGCGCTTATCGCGCTCGCTCCGTCGTGACTGAGGCCGTCGCAATCAAAGGTGGTGCGTCTCGCCAATGCGTGCGGGACAAATCCTCCCACGGGGTTCGGACCACAGCCCATTCGGGCAATTCGGGTGTAAGTCCCGTCAGGTTCGTTCAACGTCGGCCGGCGTGGGGAGCTTCCAGCTTCGTGAGAAGCGGAACCGGGCCAAAATCAGGCTCGGCGATCGGGTGAGAAAAGCCCGACGGTGAAAAGCTCAACCATGAAAGGCCCGAAAGGGCTTGCCGGTTATTTTCAGTCAGAGACGGCGCCGAACGGCGAAACGTCCTGGTCGATGGGTAAGCGGGCGCTTCTTGTTTCGACCCGCTGAAATCGTCACCACATCGGTGGCGGAAACGTCGCGTCGGCGGGAGCCGGTGCGAACGATCAGGATTCGAGGGGTATCACCCTCTAGCGACGTGACTGATTGGATGAAGATTGCGACTAATCCGGGAAGAGCTTGAGCCGCCGGGGTGGTACCCGGTGCTCGGCGTGATTTGCCGAGTGATTCGAACGCTCAAGCTTGGGAGTGTGCCTTCAGTAGAAGCGGCCGGGAGGCCGGCGAATCGGGCTGCAAGGCAGTGGCCCATCGTTCGCGACCGGGGCTGGTAACCTCGGTCAATGCGACGACGAAAGAGGCGACGGGTTTTCCCTTTCTGAATGGCGTCTGACGAGGCGGAAACGCCTCGCAAGTCCTTGGTTGGAAACAACGTGGCCATCCGCGGCCGGTCTTGGCAGACCGGCGGCTGGTGGCACACGGAATGACGACGACAGGCGAGGTGCGTCTTGCGCACCGACGGTTGTCGTCGAGGTTCTCGCTTGCGGCAGCTCCATAATTGGGGGCGTGCAACTTGGAAACAAGGAAGCACGCCCCAGGATGCCGCGAGCAATCGGCAGACGTGAGCGGGCGGCCGGCCCTCAACAGCCAGGGCCGCCAGCGCTCGCGTTCGTTGAAATGGGTTCGAGCAGCGGTGAGCACGAATCGACGACGGGCGACAGCGGGCCGACCATCACGGTCGGAAGATATGACCGTCCCGCAAGTCCGCGACGATTCGACAAGCTCCCGCAACGGCGAGCCATTTACGCTGCCGAAGTCACGGTTTCTATGCGACTCCGCATAACGGCTTTGGGGATTGTGCCGCAAACAATCCCTCCCTTCTCTCGCGGGCAGTAGCAGCGGACAGAAGGAGGCGCATGCAGTATCGGTGCGTGGCGACGTCGGTTGATGGGTTCGTTCAGCAGGTGGCCGTCGCCTATCTGGCTCGCGGTTATTGGTTCTACGTGACGGGGCATGTGCCGGATGGCAAGGATCCGTCCGCAGTGGATGCAAAGCTCATCGCCAAATACCGCATTGATGTATCGCAAAAGGAGCGCTGCCGGCGCAAAGCCGCAGGACTGGCGAATATGCAGTACATCCGCCATGAGCGGTTTTTCCTGCTCATGGCGACGCATGGCCAGCACGAATTCTTCGAAGAGGAAGCGGGGAAACTCCGCGACGCCCGGCGAGTCGCGATTCGATATGCGGGATATTCGCTGTCGTTTCGGAACGGTCGCGTCTCGGTGCGGATCGCGCCGGATGAATACACGCGACTAAAGGCGTATTTCTTGGAGATTGCTTGTCGGCGGTCGGTGGACGTTCTCGCGAACGAGTTCGCCCGAATCCGATTTCAGCCCTACGCTCCTGTTCGGGTCCAACTGCTCAACATCTGGCGGGCAGCCAACCGAGCGCGCCGAACCGCTGGACTCGATCCATTACCAATCGAGACCGTTCGTTGGAAGCGGCGGATCGTTCAGCCGTTTGCGCCAGATGATGGGTGAGGCGAGGTAAGCGTCCGGTGAACCCCGTGGGCAGTCGCGCTGGGGTGGAAGTGCGGCGGCGCGACCCGGCCGCAGGCGGATCAGGCCGGGGTGGACGCGACCCCCGCTACCGGCAGCAGCTCCGCCAGACG
>JBJXFK010000259.1:0-4689 GCA_046155505.1 Phycisphaerae bacterium | reverse complement strand
CCGAGTCGCTGGGCGGATTGGGTGAGGGCTGGCCATGTTTCCACGTCTCGACGAGCACGCCGACAATATCGTCAAAAAGGTCGCCCAGGAAATCGCCTACGAGATGGGCCTGGACTACGTCGGGACTGAGCACGTCCTGCTGGCCATCCTGCGCCACAACCAAGGCGTCGGGGCACGCGTGTTGCGGCACTATGGCATGGACGAAAGCCGTGCCCGGCTGGAGATCGAGCGGATCCTGGCCCGCGACATGGAAGACACATGGGTCTTTGGACGGTTGCCGGGGTCGCCGCATTATCGAAACGTCGTGGCCCTGGCGATCGACGAAGCGACGCAGCTCGAGGCGAAGGAAATCGGGACGGAGCACATTTTGCTCGCGCTGCTGCGCGAGGAAGGCAGCACGGCCCAGCGCGTGCTGGCGACGGCGGGGGTGACGCTGAAAGCGTGCCGCCAGGAAGTGCTGCGCGAGTTGAGCGATTCCAAGCGTCCGCGGCGGTGACGATTGCCTGCAGTTTACTGCGGAGCGAGCCGCATGCCTGAAAGTCGCCGCATCGCGATGTTTGATCAGAGCAACCACCTTGCTGTCGATGTATTTTGCAGCGAGTGCGGACAGAATCTGCGCGGGCTTCCGCGCTCGGGCAAATGCCCGGAATGCGGCACGCCGACCATCTGGTCACTGCGCGGGGGAGCGGCGGGCGCGGGGCGTGATGCGACGTGGCTGCGCACAGTGCATCACGGCACGTCACTACTCACATGGGCCATCATCTGGGCCTGGATGCCTCCGGTTTGGATAATCGTCTGGTTGGCGTGTTGGAATCTGACACCGCCGCGACGGATCGGGTCAGAGGTCGGGTGGCCGGCCAACCTGTGTAGGCTGCTTTTCGCGGTGTTTCCTGCAGTCGCAATCCTGATTCTGTTGCCGCAATTGTACCTCCATTGGCTGAGTCGCGGCGGAATCATCTTTTCATTTCTGGATGGGTTTGTGCAGAGCATGCTGGCGATTTGCGCGATGCACATCGTCTGGACTTCGGTGTGCATTCATTGGGTGGCGTCGCGATATCTGACCTGGATTGCGAACGCATTTCTCTTCGTTGCGACGTTCGCCGGCGGGCTCTCGTGCTACCACTTCGTTCGCGCAGCGATGTACATGTCCGGGCTGGGCGGAATAGCGCCCGTGACTTGGCATATTGGAGTGGGAGTGGTGCTGCTGTTGTTGGCGACGTCGCTATTGTGGCGCACCGCCGTCGTGCTCAGTAATCGTCTCGAAATCGCGCTCGGCGATCTCGCGACGACGCAGTCGGCACGCTTCGTGTGGCAGCGATCGACGCCGGGCGGCGCGAGTGATACTGGTGAGGCGCCGACGCAATAATCTCGTTCATCGCGGATCGCGCAGCTCCACCGGCTCGAATTCGAACGACCGTTGCAGCATCCGTCCGCGATAGCTCGCACTCACCGTGACGTGCGTGGTCATGTGACCCTCCACGTTCAATTCCAGTACGCGTAGTGTGGCCGACTCGAAGTAGGTGCCGTCGATCGGCAGTTCGACGGGCGGCGATTCTCGCATGCTCTTGACGCGGTCCCGCGCACTGATCAACCACTGATCGATCTGCGCTTCGGCACATCGCAGTTGCTCGTGCGCCAGCATGCCGATAGCACTGCGGCTGAGCATGATCGCGAGGAGTCCGACGAATGCGATGATCCCGAGTGCAACGACGGCGAGGAACGCCCCGCGACGATGCGTCATGTAAGCACGCGTACACTTCATCGGGTTTCCTCTGAGCGTCGCGCCGGCAGGTTGACCCAGCTGTGCGTCTCACGTGGACGTGCATCGCGCTTCCTGGCCGGCGGCAGCTCAACGACGTTAACATCCAGCAGCGCTCGGCGATGTTCGCTGCGCACTGCCGCCTCGATCAGCAAACGCGGTGCCTTCCAGCCGTCAGTCTGCATGCCGTTTGCGGTGCGCGTGACATCGCCGCCGAGGAAGTTGTACGCCACATCGCGCTGCGGCAGGCTCGCCGCACCGAAGAGCGTCAACACGAACGCGTCTTCGGTGCTGCCCCACTCGAACGAATCGGCGCGCATCGCATCGGCGCGCAGCCGATCCAAAAAACTATCCGTCGCCGCACGGCGTTGCATTCGCTCGGAAGTGAGGCGCTCGATCTGCATGCCGTCCACGAGCATTCTGCAAAGCAAAAATATCATGAGCGATGCGACCAGCAGCGCAGCTAGGCTTTCCACGAGCAGAAATGCGCGGCGTCGTGCCATTATCGCGACTCCTCGACGATCAGAAATGTCGCCAGATGAACCGTCACCGCGCGATCGGCGATCGGGCGCGTCGCAGCCACATTTGCAAGCACCATTCCGCTCCACGGTCCGGTACCGGCGCTAAGCGTGGTAGTAATCGTCCCGGCACCGTCGCCGCGGGTCGATACGATCGGTTCGGTGCCGGCGGGCGGTCGCACTCCTTCCGCACGCAGCCGCGCCAACTCGGTTTCGCAGCTCAATCGCGCCTCGCGCAGCGCGTCAGAGTACGCGACGGCGTAATCGAGATTCCGCCACACGGCGAAGTAGAGCAGTGCGGCCAAGCCGAGCAGAAACGCCCCGATGAACGCATCGATCGCGATGAATCCTCTTCGCTTTCTTCGCACGGTCTGCCTCCAGCGGCAACTTGTCATCGCCCGTCTCAATCAAGCCGCAAGTCATATTGAGTCCATCACCGAATTGGTCAATCGGATCATCGTGCCATAGATCATCCACATGACCGCAGAGGTCACGATCGCCGCGCTGATCGTCATCACGGGGATCATGATCGACTGAAACAATCGGCTCCAGTGCACGCTCGCCGCGCGATAGTAGCTAAGCAGATAATCGAGCGCGTGCGCGAGGCCACCGTTTCGCAGGCCCGTCTCAAGTGCGATCAACGTCGGTCTTGAAAATCCGAGCCGGCGCGCCGCGCCCACTATGTCGCCGCCCGCCTCGATTTCGCGGGCCCATTGATTGAGCCGATCCTGCGCGATGACGTTCGCATCAACCAACGCGGCAGCCCGCGCCGCGAGCGGTAGATCGTGGCCGGCCTCGATAGACGCCACCAGAATGGGCAATTGGCGGATCATCGCGCGCGATTCGGCCGCTCCGCGAAAGCCGGGCAGCGACCATGCGATTCGATCGAGAATTTCGAGAAGCGTCGAATCTCGCCGCGATAGCAAGAAAATGCGTCGACGCAGCAGGCTAATCTGCAACACGAGCAATACCAGGCAGCAGACGCCGAACACAATCACCGCGGCAAATCTCGTGAATACCGACACGATGCCGCCCGCGAATCCGGTTGTAGCGAGGTTCGAGATGCCGAAATCCGCGCCGATCAAGTTCAATTGCGGAACAATGAACAGGCAAATTGGTAATAACACCGCAACAAACGCGATCGGCATGATGACCAGATAAGGCGAGACAAACGGAATCTCATCCGCGTCGCCGTCGGCAGCATAGAAATCGCGCGCCAGCGAACGCAGCACCGCCGGCAGCGTTCCGCTTCGTTCGGCGGCGTCCAACGCGTCGAGCGCTTCCGGCGGAAACCGTCGATCCGCGCCACGCAGCGCCGCGCCGAGCGAAGCGCCGAGATCGAGCTGCCGCGCGAGTTCAAGCATCAATTCACGCAATCGTCGCGGCTCGCTCGCCGCCGCAGCTCGAACCCCGTCGACCAGCGGTAGGCGCTGCCCGACGATCACCGCGAGTACGTGTAGTAACGTTCGCCGCGACTGCGCTGCCGCGGCACCCCACGCGACGAGCACGGACGTCAACGCGACGAGACCAAACGCAATTGCGAGAATGAGAAACAGAATCATTGTCACTTCGCCATCAGACTGGACGTAATGTGAAAAAACGGCAGGAGCATCGCGAGGACGACTAGGAAGGCGATCGCTCCGATCGAGATCAGCAGAAACGGTGCGAACAGCGCGCGGAAGATCCGAGCCCGTTGCTCCGCCCGGATTTCGTACGCGCGGGCAAGCTCACGCATCGCTCCCGGCAGATCGCCGCGCGCCCCCGCGCTCTCCACCACGCACCGCCACAGCGCCGGAATCGCGGGCTCGGCCGAAACCGCATCGGCGACCGATCGGCCGCCGGCAAGCGCGGTCGCGGCGCGACTGGCGGCGAGCGCCAGTGCCGGACTGCCGCTCGCCGCGCCGGCGCTTCTCAGCAGCGCGTCCAGCGGCTCGCCGTGCAATGCGGCGAGGGAGGATGTGTGCGTGAATCTCGCCAACACACTGGACCAGTACACTGATCCAAGCCCCGGAAGCGAACGCACGAGGTGCTCGCGCAGCCCACCCATGCGTGGCAAGTTAAGAGCGATCATCAGCGCAGCAGCTACGGCGAACACACCCAACAAACCGAGCTCGACCCAGTGCCACACACGTGCAACGGCGACCATGAATTCCGTCGGCAGCGGGAGTGTCTTGACCCCCCAATCCATGTACATCTTGTGGATTTCGGGTACGAGCCCGCGCATCAGAAATGAGATAATGCAACCCGCGCACACGATGACGATCGCCGGATAAGCGATTATCTCGATCATCGCCCGCCGCACCTCGCCCTTTAGCCGCAAATGCGACGATACCGCGTACAGCGTGCCGCCCAGATCGCCGCTGCGGATGCCGGCGGCGATTGTGCCTGCGTAGGAGGCCGGGAAGCGCGACT
>JBJXFK010000238.1:0-7288 GCA_046155505.1 Phycisphaerae bacterium | reverse complement strand
TGCAAGGCTTCAACGCCTGCTGGCTGCCTGGCACCGATCACGCCGGCATCGCGACGCAGGCTGTGGTCGAGAAACGGCTGCGCGAAGAGACCGGCTGGGTCCGCGACAACAAAAATCCGGAGCACCGTGAGTTTCTGGTCGGCAAAATCTGGGAATGGAAGCAGGAATACAACGCCCGCATCCTCAACCAGCTCAAACGCATGGGCTGCTCGTGTGACTGGAACCGCACGCGGTTCACGCTCGACGAAGGATGCGTGCAGGCCGTCTATGAGACGTTCTTCAAGCTCTTCAGCGACGGGCTGATCTATCGCGGCAAACGGCTCGTGAATTGGGATACGCAGCTACAGACGGCTGTAGCGGATGATGAGGTGTATCACGAGACGGTGCGCGGCAGCTTGTGGCATATTCGGTATCCGCTGGCGGAAGAACGGGCCGAGGGGCCGAGGGGCCAAGGGGCCAAGGAAGCGCCTGCGTCTTCACTCGACCCCTCGGCCCCCCGACCCCTCGGCCCCTATCTCATTGTGGCGACAACGCGGCCCGAGACGATGCTCGCCGACACGGCGGTCGCGGTGCATCCCGAGGATGAGCGGTTCAAGCACTTGATCGGCAAGCGCGTCGTGCTGCCGCTCAGTGGGCGGACGATTCCGGTGATTGCAGACGATGTGCTCGTGAAACGCGAATTCGGCACCGGCTGTGTGAAAGTGACGCCGGCCCACGATCCGAACGACTATGCGTGCTGGCAGCGCAAGCAGGGCCAGCCCGATGCAATCGAAATTCGCAACATGCTGACGCCCGACGGCAAGGTGCACGCCGACAATGCGGGCGAGGGCGGCAAATACGCCGGCCTGAAACTCGACGAAGCCCGCAAACGGGTGGTCGCCGACCTCGAAGCGGCGGGCCTGCTGGAAAAGGTCGAGCCGTACGAAACCGAAGTCGGCCACAGCGAACGCAGCAAGTCGCCGATCCAGCCGTACCTCAGCGAGCAGTGGTTCATGCGCATGGGCGCACTGGCGGATGGCACGATGGACGCGGTGCGCGACGGCCGCGTGCAGTTTTACCCCGCGCGCTATGGAAAGACGTTTCTCGACTGGCTGGGCGAGAAGCGGGATTGGTGCATCAGTCGGCAGCTTTGGTGGGGGCATCGGATTCCGGTGTGGAAGCGCCGAATCAGCGTTACGGAATCTAACTTCGCGTCGATCATCTTTGGTGCCGACGGCCTCGACTCGTTGTTCGAGCAAAACTGGGGCAGCAGTCAACTGTGCTGGTCCATCTTCCGAGCACGAGATGGGAAGCGCATCACCGATTGGAAGGACGAATTCAACCCTGTGGTGTCCGAATCGGAGGGCGAGTACGAAATTCAAGTGTGCTATGGCGGTAGCGACTCTGCTATTGTTGCGCTGCTCGCCAAAGCAGGCTTCGACCAAGACCCCGACGTCCTCGACACCTGGTTCAGTTCCGCCCTCTGGCCGCATTCCACCTTCGGCTGGCCGAGCGGCATCACCACCGAGGCAATCCAAAATCCAAAATCCAAAATCCAAAATGGAGCCCCGCTCCCCGACCTCGACTACTTCTATCCCACATCGGTCCTCTCGACCGCGCGCGACATCATCACCCTCTGGGTCGCCCGCATGGTGATGACCGGCCTCTACAACACCGGCCGCGTCCCGTTTTCGCACGTCTATATCCATCCCGTGATTCAGGACGCATGGGGTGCGCGGATGAGCAAGTCCACCGGCAACGGCATGGACCCGCTCGATCTCATCGATGCGTATGGCACGGACGCCATGCGTTTCTCGCTCGCCGGGATGGCCGGCGATACGCAGGATGTTCGCGTGCCCGGCAGCTACCGCTGTCCGCACTGCGCGGGCGAGTTCACGCAGCAGCAAAGCGATCTGAAAAAACCCACGATCGCGTGCCGTCTCTGCAAGAAGGAGTTCGCTACGCGCGTTGCCGACGACACGTTGATCCGCGAAAAGGGCCTTGGGCTTCTGCTCTCGCCGCGCTTCGAGCCGGGCCGAAACTTCGTAACCAAACTCTGGCAGGCCGCAACGGGTTTCATCATCCCCAAGTGCGCGGACGTGAAGTTCGATCGCACCAGCTCGGTGCAGCACACCAAGCGCTCCCCATCGCAGTTGCCCGACTTCGAAAAGTGGATTCGCAGCGAACTGCTCGACTGCATCGCCAAGCTTGATCGCGCACTCGACAACTACGAATTCGCTGTCGCAGTTGACGCGCTGCGTGATTTCTTCTGGAGCTACGTCTGCGACTGGTATGTCGAATCGGTGAAGGACTATCTTGCCAACCCCGGCCACACCGACGATGAAAAGAACGACGTGAAGATTTCGCTCGTGCAGGTGCTCGACATCAGCCTGAGCTTGCTGCATCCATTCACACCAATCGTTACCGAACGCATATGGCAGGAGCTCGGCCAGGCGATCCCAGGGCATCATGCCCTTGTATGGCCCGAAGGCCAGAAACCGCCCGCCGACGCCCCGGCACTCATCTGCATGCCGTGGCCGCAAGTTGACGACCCAACCGGCTCGTGGCTCGCCGAGGTCAAGCAGCAGAAAGACGCCGCCATCGGTGTCGGCCAGGCCATCGCCGTGATTACGGCTCTGCGAGAGATTCGCTCGCATATCAACGCTATGCGTTCGGCGTCGAAGCAGCCTGCGATCAAGACGCTGCCGCACGCCGCAGTGCGGTGCTCGCCCGCGATCGCCGAAAAGCTGCATCACGTTTCCGCCCAGATCCACCGCCTCGGCGCGGTCGAAGGCCTCGCCATCAGCCCCGATGTCCCGCGACCCAGCGACGCCGTCAGCAAAGTCCTCGCCGGCGGCATCCACGTCTATGTGCAGATCACAGGCCTGTGCGACATCGAGGTCGAACGCACGCGGCTGCGCAAGGAAATCGAGGAACTCTCGACGCACGTCGGCCGCATTGAGGCGAACCTTGGCAACGAGGCGTTCGTCGCCAAGGCCCCGCCGGCCAAGGTCCAGGCCGAACGCGCCAGACTCGACGAAGCCCGCGCCAAGCTGACCGCGGTCCAGCAAAATCTGGCGGAGGTCGGCGGGTGAAGAGGACGAAACACAGAGGCACAAAGGCGCAGAGAATAGCGAATAGCGAATGGCGAATATCGAACGAAAGCGGTAGCCGCGCCGTCGCTCGCGGCCAAAACTTTCGCTATTCGCTATTCGCTATTCGACATTTTCTTCTCTGTGCCTCTGTGCCTCTGTGTTTCAACTTCTTCTTGACGCCATCCGCGACCGCACAGGTATCGCGAATCGACGACCTCCTCCGCGCGGCGTCCCCGCCTATCGATCCCGCCCGCGTCGGCGTGCGGCGCGAAGACGTATCGCTGCTTATCGGCGATCCCACGCGCTCGCGTTACGTCGATTGGCTCATGACCGAGCCGCTTCGCGCGCCCGATGTCGCCCGCACGCTTGCTTCGAATCTCAATAACGCCGCCGACCAATCTGCCGCCCGCGTGCTGCAACAATTGTCCTTCCTCAATTCCGCACCGCTTCATCGCGGCCTCACCGGCGACCCGTCAGACAAATACCAGAAAAAAGCCGAGGATCGCGGCTTCTTCTTCGCCACGCTGCGCAAACTCAACGCCCGACCCGAGGACGCCGCCCGCGCCACCGCGCTGCCCGAGTCGCTGCAGCGCGCCGCCGCGATCATCCTCGCCGCCCAGCTCGACGCGACCGAGTGGATCGATCGCTCGCAATCCATCAGCGGCGAAGACTATTGGGATGTCGTCGAGGAGCGCCTGCGCGTGCCGATGCTCAGCGGGGCCGAAGAGGAAATGTGGGAACGCGAAAACGCCGACCCCGAATACGACCTCGAACACAAACGCACGCTCGAACGCTTTCGCCCCAGCCTGCCGCTCGCTGCGGCTCAGGATCTGCTCTACGCCTGCGAGGCCGCCGTCAAGATTCTCAAAGCCGACTCCAGCCTGCTCATCTGGCAGGAGAGCATCGTCATCCGCACCGATTTTGGCTCGATCGCATTCGGCGGCTGCGGTAAGAACCAGCACAACCCCGTCGGTCCGCTGCTGCTGCTGATCGACGTCGCGGGCAACGATGTGCATGGCCGCGTCGGGGCAAATTTCGACCGCTTCTATCCGGTCAGTGTCGCCATCGATCTCGCCGGACACGATGTCTATCGCGTCGCGCCCGATTCGCCGGGCGCTTTCGGCAGCGGCCTGCTCGGCGTCGGCATTCTCTGGGACGTGCTCGGCGATGACACGTACGAGGCCGGCCGCCGGTCGATGGGCGCGGGCCACTGCGGCGTCGGCGTGCTGATCGACAGCGCGGGTGATGACGCCTATCGCTCGATCGACGCGTCGCAAGGCTGGGCGACCGCGGGATTTGGCCTACTGCTCGATCGTTCGGGCCGCGATCGATACGAAAGCGTCCGCTCGTCGCAAGGCTCGGCCGGGCCAATGGGCGCGGCGCTCTTGCTCGATCGCGACGGCGACGACGTGTACACCGCGCTCGATAGCGAAGTGCTCTACCCCTCGCCGCAAAGCAAAGACCACAACACATCCATGTCGCAAGGAGCGGGCACCGGCTGGCGCTGCGACTACACGGACGGCATCAGCGTCGCCGGCGGCGTCGGCGTGCTCTATGACCAGCGCGGGAGCGACCAATACTCCTGCGGCGTCTTCGGCCAAGGCGTCGGCTACTGGCAGGGTGCGGGGCTGCTGATCGACGACGAGGGCGATGATCGTTATCGCGGATACTGGTACGTGCAGGGGGCGGCGGCGCACTATGCCGCGGGCGTTTTGCTCGATCGTGCGGGCAAGGACGAGTACACAGCGACCGCAAACATGGCGATGGGCGCGGGTCACGACCTAAGCGTCGGCGTGCTGTGCGATGACGCGGGCGATGATGAATACAACGGCTGCACGCTCGCCATCGGCGCATCAAACGCAGCCGGAGTCGGTCTGTTCATCGAGGGCGGCGGCAACGATCGCTACCGCGCCCCGCGTGAGTCGTGCCTCGGCTGGGTCAACCCCAGCGACGGCTATCGCTCGATGTTCCCGGCCTTCGGGATTTTCCTCGATCTCGCCGGCAGCGATACTTACTACGGCAAAGACGCCGCCAGCTCGACCCGCGGCGAAGCCCGCGACGGCGGCACATGGCGCACCGGCGCGGGCACCGGCGATGCGACGGGCATCGGCGCGGATGTGAAGTAGCAACCACGGCCCGCTCAATCGGAGCACCGCGGCCCTCCGCGGTTTCTTGTGGAGCTGCCGCCCCCGGCTGCTTTCGATGTAAAGAGAACAGCGACCCCCGCTGTTTTTCCGGAAAATCGCGACCGGCCGCTGATTCCTCCTGGGAGGTCGGGTGGGCATCGGCCACCATTCATATCCGCACTCAACAGCATGCCGAAGCAAGAACGAAGGCCAAGGCCGTCAGCCTGATCGACTCGACGCCGCACGTCTCGCGACGAATGCAACTGGCGCCCCGCTCACGGAGTGGCGGGCACGAGAGAACGCTCAACGCAATTCCGCGCGATCTGGTTTTGTAGTTTGACACTGCCAAGGTCTACCCATCGCGATCTGCAAATTGAAATCGATCTTCATGCCGGGCACGCCAGGCCGAAGCGCGAAAGCAACAGCGATAGGTCGCTGAGATCGACGTCCTCGTCCTGGTCGAGATCGCCGTCCGCCCGGCTCGCGCTGCCCGACTGACCAAAGTGTGCCAGCAGGCGCGCGAGGTCAGACAAATCGACATCGCGATCGTCATCAATGTCCGCCAGGCACGGACACAACGCAGGCGGCACGCCGCTCGGAATGATCTTGTAAATCTCGCCGTCCACGTGGTCGCACAAGTACAGCTCGCCCGCCGCATCCTCGCCGTAGGAAGAGAGCAAACGAATCGTCGCCGCCCCGGGCGGATTGAGTTGCGACCCACGATCGGTGAATGCAGTCACTTGCCCATTGACGTATCGGAACGACCAGAAACGGGCGTTGATCCAGTCGCCGAAGAGATAGGTGCCCACCAGATCGGGAATCGCGCAGCCGCGATAGACGTACCCGCCGATGACTGTGTTTCCCGACGCGCGCGTGTATTCATACACGGGCGGCGTTAGCGTCGGCCCGTTGCACGCGCATCCGCTGAGCCCGGTGCAAAACGTACCCTCGGTACAGCGCCAGCCGAAATTGAGTCCGCCGGCGCTACCCGCAGGAATCAGGCTGATTTCCTCGCGTGTGTTCTGCCCGACGTCACCGATCCAGAGGTCGCCGGTCAATCGATCGAAACTGCATCGCCACGGATTTCGCATGCCGTAGGCCCAAATCTCGTCCGCGCCGGCGGCATCGACAAACGGATTGTCTTGCGGAATGGCGTAGTTCCTGTTCGTGTCCGCCGGAAATTCGTCGTGCGAAACGTCAAGCCGCAGGATTTTCCCCTGGAGCAATTCGATGTTTTGCGCGCGGTTCAAGGGATCACTCTGGCCGCCCCCGTCGCCGAACGACGCGTACAAGTTGCCGTCAGGGCCAAAGCCCAGCCATCCGCCGCGATGCTCAAAGCCGGGCTGACTCAGAAACAGCACGGTCATGCGACTCGCAGGATCGGCGAGGTCGGGATTGTCGGCCCGCGCGGTGAACCGCGCGATGATCGACTGCCTGGCGGGATCGTTGTAGCTCACGTAGAAATGGCGATTGATGGCATAATTCGGATCGAACGCCAGCCCGAGCAGTCCCGCCTCCAGCGAGCCTTGAATGACCAGCGCGGTCATGTCGAGGAAGGGAGTCGCGAGGAGTTGACCGCCGCGAAGGATTCGAATCCGGCCGGGTTTCTCGACGATGAATACGCGGCCATAGTCTTCGGGCGCGGCCGTCACAAAGACCGTCTGGACAAGTCCGGACGTGACGAGCGACGTTGTCAGCGTGGTGCCGGCGATTGCGGAAGAAAAAGTCGAGGCGCACACCAAGCCTGCGAACACGATCCGTGCGATCATGGGAATCTCCGAAGTGGTTCTGATGTGAATCCGCTGTCGCGTGCGATTCACGATACATCAGAGTTCCAAGCGAACTCAATCAAATAGTCTGGAATTTCGGTTGACGAAGCGAATCACAGGCGCGACCGTGTTCGGCTGACGGAATTTCGTCGCGCTGCATGGTTGGGTTCGACGGTGACGGCCGAAGCAAACTCCGAGAGCGCGGCGCTCCACGCCCGCCCGTGTTACCTTACTCCTTTGTCCCCTTGCTCCGTTCTTCCCTCGTTCCCGTGTCCCCTTGTCCCCTTTTCCCTTGTTACTTTGTTCCCTTGTTCCCCTC
>JBJXFK010000224.1:0-12464 GCA_046155505.1 Phycisphaerae bacterium | reverse complement strand
GATCCGCGCACCGGTTTGCCATCAGGCAGCGCGTTTACCGCCGACGATCTGACGCAGGTCGAGCAGACGATGCTCGCGGTCGAAATGGACACCGAGGGATTGTGCGGCGCGAGCGCGGCGACACTGTCGGCCACGCCGCCGAGCGAGTGCGAGCCGCGCTCGCCGATCTGGAGCGAGACGTTCGACAATGGCGCGCCGGGTTGGACATTTGAAAACAGCGGCCCGCCGACGGCGTATGACTGGGTGGTGACCAGCGATCTACCCGAGTTTCGTGCGGGCAGCGCCGTGTTCTGCGAAGATAGTCCGGTCGGTGACTGCGGTGCGCAGGATGAATCTGCGGTACACACGCTGACCAGTCCGGCGATCGTGCTTCCAGTGGGCGTGACGCTCCCGACGCTGAAGATCACGCATTTTCTCGAATCCGAATCGGGCTACGACGGCGGTAACGTGAAGCTGCGCGTCAACGGTGGCGCGTGGACGCTGATTCCGGCGAGCGCGTTTTATTACAACTCGTACAACCTGCCTGCGATGCAGCCCGCGCCGCAAAACACGAGTCCGCTCGCCGGTCAGCCGGGATTCAGCGGGCCGGGTGGTGCGTGGGGCGTGTCGCTGGTCAATCTCTCGACGCTCGTCGCCAGTGGAGATTCGATCGAGCTACGATTCGATTTCGGAAAAGACGGCTGCGGCGGTGTTGCCGGCTCGGGCTGGTATGTTGACGCAATCGAGCTGTACGACTGTCCCGGCGGCGAAGACTGCAACAACAACGGCACGCCGGACGACGTCGAAACCAGCGGGACGCCGGTGTCGCGCGTGATCACGCGACAGATGCCGACCCGCGCGACCGGTACATTCTCCGATGCGAACACGCCGCGTGTGCGAGCAGACGATTTCACGCTGAATTCGGCGGACAGCATTCACACGATTCGCATTTGGGGTTTCTATTCGCCCGGCGGCAACGCTGGTACGAGCGACAACTTCACGATCGTGGTTCACGCCGACGGCGGCAACCGCCCCGGCACGGCGATCCGCACAATCAGCAACGCACCGTTCGAGCGTGTGCTGACCGGTTTCAACGTGACCGGCGCGCCGGAGCACCAGATCACGTTCGAGCTTGCCGAGCCGATCGCGCTCGGTCCGGGCCGCTATTTCATGGAGATTTTCAACAATACGCCAACCACGCCCGACACATGGACGTGGGGCAATGCAGACTACGTCGGCTTCACCACAGTGTGGGCCGCCAACGAAGCGCCGGGCGTCAACTGGAACGGCGACCGCACGTTCAACCTGGCAATGGAAATTCTCGGCGGCGTGACTGGCGAGGATTGCGACGACAATGGCGTGCCCGATGATTGCGACGTCGCGAATGGCAGCGACTGCAACGGCAATAGCGTGCCCGATGCGTGCGATATCGCGGGCGGCATCGAGCAGGATTGCGACGCAAACGGTGTGCCCGATTCCTGCGAACTCGCGACGCGCGATTGCGATGCGAACGGGCGCATCGACGCGTGCGACATCGCCGGCGGCGCGACGGATTGCAATTTGAACGGGCAGATCGATTCGTGCGAGATCGCCGCCGGTGCGCCGGATCTGAACAGCAACGGCATACCCGACTCGTGCGAGATCGACTGCAACGGCAACGGCGTACCTGACGAAGTTGACATCGCTCAGGGCATGCCCGATTGCGATCTGAACACGGTGCCCGACGTGTGCGAGCTCGACGCCGACGGCGACGGCTTGATCGACGCCTGCGACAATTGTGACTCGCTCGCCAACCCTGATCAGGCCGACGCGGATAGCGACGGTCTGGGCGACGCGTGCGACAACTGCCCGAGCGCGGCCAACGCATCGCAAACCGACGCCGACAACGACGGCATCGGCGATGCGTGCGACAATTGCCGTCTGGTCGCCAACAGCGATCAACTCGACGCGGACGGCGACAACGTAGGTGATGTGTGCGACAACTGCACGACTACCGCAAACGCGACGCAGGCCGATTCCGATGGCGACTTGGTCGGCAATGCGTGCGACACCTGCCCGACCGTGCCGAACGCCGATCAGCGGGACAGCGACACCGACGGCGTGGGCGATGCGTGCGACAACTGCGCGCTCGCCGCAAACGCCGACCAGCTTGACGGCGACGGCGACGGTATCGGCAATGCGTGTGACAATTGTGACGCGGCCTCGAACGGCGATCAGATCGACAGTGACGGCGACGGACTCGGCAACGTGTGCGACAACTGTCCGCAGGCAGCCAATAGCGATCAGCTCGATCGCGACGGCGACGGGCTGGGTGATGCGTGCGACAATTGCGACCTGACCGCGAACGCCGATCAGGCCGACGCCGATTTTGACGGCGTGGGCGATGCCTGCGACAACTGCGGCTCGGCGAATCCCGATCAGCTCGATCGCGACAACGACGGACTCGGCGACGCGTGCGACAATTGCCCGCTGACGGCGAACGTCGATCAGTCGGACGACGACGCCGACGGTGTGGGTGACGCCTGCGACGCATGCCCCGGCGTGCGGCAGGCGAACAACGCCGACACCGACGCTGACGGCGTGGGTGATGCCTGCGATCTATGCCCGACCGTGCCGAATCCTGACCAACGCGACAGCGATGGCGATGGATTCGGCGATGCATGCGACACATGCCCCGGCTTCCGCAACCTCGATCAGGCGGATGAGGACGGCGACGGCATCGGCAACGTGTGCGATAACTGTCTCGATGTCGCCGGTCTGAACCAGACCGATAGCGACGGCGATACGGTCGGCGACATCTGCGACAACTGCCTGACGACGCCGAATCGCTATCAGGAGGATGCCGACAGTGACGGCGTGGGCGATGCGTGCGACAACTGTTTGAGCGTGGCGAACGCCGATCAGCGCGACAGCGACGCGGACGGAATCGGCGACGCGTGCGATCCGACGCCGCTGCCGCAGATTCCCACAAACGTTGTGACGGCGGCACCGCAGCCGACGGTGCCGATCGTCGAGCCGAACGACACGGCCCAGGACGCGCCGGAGGTGCTGGAGAACGCAGCGAATCCGATGTGCGGGTTGGGAACGATGACGGTGCTGCCGGCGATGCTGGTCACTTTGCTATTGAACCGCGTTCGGCGACGGGTCGGTGGTTGATCGGTAGGCGATACGCCCGTCGCTCGATGTCATACGCGACATAGAGCGGATGAATCGGCGCGCCGAGATTGGTGATGCCCAAGCATTGCGGCTGCGCACCGTGCAGCACGTTGCGCATCACCCATTCGCCGCGGTCGCGGTGCAGGCCGTGATTGCCCCACGCGACCATCAGCAGCGATGATTCGCTGACGATGGTGCGCAGTGCCGCGTCATTGCCGGGGCCGATCGGGTCTTCGGCGGCGCGCATGACCGACGGCAACGTCGCGCGAATGGCGAAGATGTTGCCGATCGTCACACGCCCAAAGCCCCAGCGCTGCGAATTGCGAATGCAGCGGCGAATCGTCGGGTCGTCCTGCCGCTCGTCAGCGGTGCTGGGGTTGAGCAGAATCCAGCCGATGGTCGGTTTCGATCGATCCCAGACGCGCCAGAGGTGATAGCGATACACGCCGCTCGGGTCGAATGTCGCCCCGGACTCGATCGGCGGCAGGTACGCCTCACTTGGGCGGTTTGCAGCGCGAGCAGGGTTCGTGCGTTTTGCGAGCTTCGGCAAGCGCGATCGCCTTTGCGGTGGCCGTCAGGTATTGGCAGTCCTTGCGATGATACTTCTTTCCCGACGCGGTGACATACACGATGCCCGCCTCTTCGCCGCTTGATGCCCCGCGCTCATCTCGGCCCGGCTCGGGCTTTCGGTCTTCGACGAGCTTGGTTGGCGGTGCCCAGATGCCTTTCTTGGCCTGGCGAGCGCGCTGCTCGTAGAAGCGCATCAATTTGCCGTCCTCGCCGTCGATTCCGGATCGCGGCCGCGCAAAGCCGAGTCGCACCATTTCGACGTTGACGAACAGGCCGTCGGGCACGCGAAAGATCAAGGCGTCGCTGACGGCGTCCTTGCGATCGGTAGCTTCGCGCGGCTTGATGAGTTCGACGTAGACGGCTTCGGATTCGAGGAGGCGCGACAGGTACTCGCTCGCCGCGTGTGCGGCATCGTCATCCACTGGTTCGCTGAGATACGCGAGTCGGATCGGCGTTTCGCGTCCACCGATCTGCAGCTCGATGCGCTCGATGCCATCGATCGTGCCGACCTTGCAGCGCTGAAGTTGCGCGAGGTCGCGCGTCGCGGCGGCGGGCGGGTCGTCGGCACGGATCAGCGTCGTCATAAGAAGAATTGCGAGCGTAGCCGTGGCGAGCAAAATAGCGATGTTCGGACGTAGTGACGGCATAAGCATTTTCTAAGAGCCTCCGGCGCGTGCGCGATCGATTGCCCGCTGCCACTGATTTGGTAGTTTGCTGTGTCGCCGGATTCAAAGTCTAAGCTCAGTTTGCGTGCAAACACAAGTGGATTTTCGGACGGCAGCGGTTGCGCTCGTGCCGGTCAGGACGCAGCGGCGGTTTGCGCGTCGCCCGGGCGTGCGGAGCCTCGCGCACTTCGAATGCGGCCCGCCTGCTGGGCCGATACGTCTGCAGGCAAGGTGTGGGCCGTGCCGCTACGTGCGGCTCGGGCTTGCGACCGGTTATCGAGCTTGCGAAGGGGCGGTCCGGAGCGCCCAAGGATTGAACATGACTGAACTTGCAGTCGGTGCATCGACGGCCGCGGGAAAGGCCGATTCGCTCGATCGCGTCGCCAAACGCGTGGTCGAGATATCGAGTCTGCCGCAGGTGGCTCTGCGCGTGTTGGAAGTGGCCCAGAACCCCGATGCCGGTGCCGCCGACCTGAAATGCGTCGTCGAAGGCGATCCGTCGCTGAGCGCGCGGCTACTGCGGCTGATCAACTCCGCTGCCTACGCGGTGCGCTCGCAGATCACGAGCCTGCATCAGGCGATCAGCTATCTGGGATTCAGCCAGGTGCGCAACCTGGCCATGACCGCATCGGTTGCGGACATCTTTAAGCAGGGTGCCGAGATCGGTCCGTATAAGCGCAGCGAATTGTGGCGACACCTGCTGAGCGTCGGACTGTGTGCGCGACTCGTCGCCATGCGCAATCGCATGCGCAACTTCGACGATGCGTTTCTCGCCGGGCTGCTGCATGACATCGGTATCATCCTCGAAGATCAGCACTGCCACGAACAGTTCGAAGCGACCATGCTCGCGCTCGACGGCACCAAGCCGCTGTGCGAGGTCGAGCGAGCGCAGATGGGTTTCGACCATACCACGCTGGGTGCGGCGATCGCTGAAAAGTGGCGCTTTCCAGCCGTGGTGGCGGTCGCCATCCGCCATCACCACGCATCCGAAAAATACACGGGCGATGGTGCCGACGTGGTGCGCTGTGTCGAGATCGGGAACGTAATCTGTACGCTGAAGGGCATCTCGTCGGTCGGTCAGAAATTGCTGAAGCCACCAACGGCGGCGGTGCAGGCATTCGGATTCTCGAAAGACGATCTGATCGTGCTGGCCAAGGATCTCGATCAGGAAATCTCGCAGAACAAGGGTCTGTTCGACCTGTAAGGACTCGTAGCCGTGACGGATTTCGCAAATGCCCTCGATTCACTGTTCGGCAGCGCCGAAGGCGGCGTCGACGACTGCGGCCTGCTGGGCGGGCAGCTAGCCGACCTGACGCAGTACGGCGCGCAAGCGCTGTTTCTCTCGACCGAAGAGGGCAGCGTTCTGGCATGTACGCCGATCGAGGCGATGCAGGATTGCCGGTCGCTGGCGATGAACATCGCCGCGGCGCGCGTTGCCGAGGGCGTCGAGGTCTTCAAGTACGCCCCGCTACGCGCCGGGCAGTCGGCAGTGGTCGCCATCCGGCTGGCGACGCAGGACAGCGGTGCGGTGTTCGTCGGACTCGCGCATCCGGGTAATCGACCGATCGACCTTTCATCGGAGCAACTCGCGCGACTGCAACAGACCGCCGGTGCGGCGGCGCGGATCATTCGCGCGGCCGACGAGATGCGCATGCTGCGCGCCCGGGCCGAGCATCTTGAGTCGGAACTGTGGACGATTCGCCAGGCGCAGGCCGAAGCGGTGACCTGGCTGCTGAACGAGCGTGAGGAGCACATGCAGGCAAAGCGCCTGCACATCGTGCAGCTCGAGAGCGAAGTCAAGAAGCGTTCCGCTGCGCTGCGCGACGCGCTCGAACGTGCCGAAGCCGCGAACAAGGCCAAGTCGGAATTCCTTTCAAATGTCAGCCATGAAATTCGCACGCCGATGAATGCGATTCTGGGTTTTTGCGAGAGCCTGCTGACCGACGAACTGAACGAGGACGATCGCGTCGACGCGCTGCAGACGATTCGTCGCAACGGCGCGCACCTGCTCGAGATCATCAACGACATTCTCGATCTATCGAAAATCGAGGCGGGTAAACTGACCACCACGCTGACGCCCTGCTCGCCGATGCGCGAGGTCGAAGCGGTGCTGGCGATGATGAGATCGCGTGCCGCCGAGAAGAAACTCGATGTCTCGGCGACGTTTGAGGGGCCGCTTCCCGAGATCGTGCGGACCGATTCGTTGCGGCTGCGCCAGGTGCTGATCAACCTGCTCGGAAACGCGATCAAATTCACCATCAAGGGCGGCGTGCAACTTCGTGTCAGCCTGACCGAGCACGCCAATCGCCAGGACGCACTGCTGAAATTTGACGTGATCGACTCGGGCATCGGCATCTCGCCCGATCAGTTGCAAAGACTGTTCAAACCGTTCGGCCAGGCGGATGGTGCCACCACGCGGCAGTTCGGCGGGACGGGACTTGGGCTGACAATTTCGAAGCGACTCGCGGGAATGCTCGGCGGCGATGTGACCGTCACGTCGGTGGCCGGCGCGGGTAGCACGTTTTCGTTCACGCTGCTCGCCGGCCCAAGAGATCAACTGAATCTCATCGACGGCGGTTCGATCGTCGTCGCCACACACGCGCATGAAGCTACGCCGGTGCGCACCGAGCCCGTCCGCCTCGACGGCTTGCGAGTGCTGCTCGCCGAAGACGGAATCGACAACCAGCGGCTTGTGCGGGCGATTCTGCAAAAAGCGGGTGCCGAAGTCATCGTGGCTTCGAACGGGCGCGAGTCGGTCGATCACATGCGTGCCACGCGGGGCGGCGGTAACTCAATCGACGTTGTATTGATGGATATGCAGATGCCGGTACTCGACGGTTACTCGGCGACGAGGCTGCTTCGGGCCGAGGGCGTTCGCACGCCGATTGTGGCACTCACAGCAAATGCGATGATCGGCGATCGCGAGAAGTGCCTTGCCGCCGGATGCACCGAGTTTCTCACCAAGCCCATCGCGCGACAAACGCTACTCGAGATGATCGAGCGCGTCGTCGACAAAACGCGGCGACTCACGCCGCTTGCGATGGCCGCCACTCACTGACTGACCGAGTAGGGCGACGACCCGCCGTAGCCGATCAGGAACAGGAACTGCGCCTGCGGGAGCACCGGCACATAGAGCGTCTTTGATCGCTCGATAAGCTGCGTCCAGTCTTCGCCGCGGCGCTTGCGCTCAGCCACCAAGTCCTCGACGATCTTGGACATCGGGCGACCGACCGTGACCGACGGTGCCAGCGGCGACGTGCCCAGGACGACGAAATCGACCGTCTCGTCCAACTCCTCGACCACCGTTCCGCCGAAATCGCGGATCAGGGCCGTGACCTTTTCGAGGCCGTCCCAATCGCGCTCACCGTCGTAGTTCATGTCGAAATCACCACGCACCACGAAGCGCGTCTTGCGATTTCGCTCGTACGCAATGTTGACGATCTTGTCGCCTTCGACGATCGGCTTGCTGGGCGTCTCGCGGGTGACGATGCACTCGGCCGTGTTGTCGAGCACAGTCGAAACTTCGATGCGCGCCTTGCCGCGAAAATCTACGGTGCGATCGCCGCTGGGCGAGAAAACTTCAAAACCCATGCCCGGCCGAATGTTGTCACGTTTGCCGAGCGTGATGAAAACGAGGTCGCTGCCGGGAATTGCCCGCACCACTTCGCCGTCAGTCTTGGCCAAGATGTCCGTGATGTCGATGCCGCCCGGTTTGAGCTGCGCGAGTTTACGCTGCGCATCGTCATAGAGGCGCTGTAACCGACCGAACGAGATCTCGTGCTCTTGGTCGGCGTTGAGCTTTGCCGTACGCGCGTCGTTCAGTTCCTTGGTCAGCGAGTCGTTGGCCGTCTGCTGATCCGCGAGTTGCGCGTCTTTGGCGGTAAGCTGCTCGGTTTTCTCTGCTTCGAGCCGCTCAATTTCCTTCTTCAGGTTCTCGACCTCGGCGGTGAACTCGTCGCGCGTCGCCTTCACGCCGTTGGCCAGCGTGTCATTCTCCGCCCGCTGGTCGGTCAATTGGCTGCTGGATGTGTCGAATTCGCCTTTGAGCTTCGAGAATTCGGTCGTCAGCTTGGAAACCGCACTCAGCAGCGTGTCGCCCGTGCCGACTTTGCCTGCGGTCGCGGTTGAAGCGGATTTGAGCACGGCGGCAGACTGTTCGACCAGCGCCGGCCGCACATGACTGCGATTGCCGGAGATCAACTCGGCGAGCGTCTGAATGTCGGTATCCATGACCGAGAATGCCGGTGTTTGCCGCGTCGTCCGTTCGTCGGCGTAATACCCCGGCGGCGTACCGTACTCCTGCAACTTCTTCTTGGCGTTGTCGGCGGCGTCGGCGAGGGCTTTGTTCGCCGTAAGCTGCCAGATAAACGCACCCAGCGCGAGCACCGAGACGATCGCGAAGCTGATCAAGCCATACATGAGCCCATCGCCGCCGCGGGCCGCTGGTCGTGACGCCATCTTGCAGACTCCTTGCCAAATCCGAAATCAGAACGCCGGCGCGCCCGCTGCAATTTGGTTCGGCGAGAGGCGGTCATGTTTGCCGGTGCCGAAGCGCCCCAAAACGCGGGTGAGCGGGGGAAGTATGCCGCAGCCCCACTCGGTTGTCAAAACGCCGATCGGCAGGTTGGCTTTCGCGGGGGATTCGCGTCACATCGCCGTCCAACTTGCTTTTTCGGTCCGACAATCATAAGATTGAATTCGGATCGAATTCGATCTGGCGGAGCCGAACATGCACCAGACCCAAGACATCTATTCGCTGACCGACTTCAAGCAGAACGCGAAGGAGCATCTGGACCGGCTGCGCGCCACCGGCCGCCCCGAAATCCTAACAGTCAACGGCAAAGCGGAAGCGGTTGTGATGACGCCCGAGACGTACGATCGACTGGTCGAAGTGGCGTTCACCGACGCGAAGGCCAAGATCGCGATCGGTCTGAATCAGGCCCGCGCCGGCGAATTGATCGACGGCGACGAGGCCCTCGCCACTCGCCGTGCGCGACGCAATTCCCCAAAAAGGTAGTGCGCGGACAGCACGAGCGGTTACCTCGTCACCCCAGCCGCAGACGCCGACCTTGCGGAAATCTGGCGTTACGTCGCCGCCGAGAGCGGCGCGTTCCGAGCCGACAAGCTCGAAAACAAGCTGCACGCCGCAATGCGCCGCATCGGCAGCCTGCCCGGCATTGGACATCTGCGACTGGACCTTGCCGATGAGGCGCTGCGCTTTTTCAGGGTTTACAAGTACCTGATCATCTACCGCCCTGAAACGACGCCCGTCCAAGTGGTTCGCGTGCTCCACGGTGCCCGCGATGTACAAGCAATACTCGGATCACCACCGGGCGACTGAGCGGTTGCGAACACGCAGCTCGGCAGACGATGGAGAGATTGGAACCTTCGCGGCGAGACACGTTCGCCGCCTGCCGCGCATCATTACGGCGCCGTAAACTGTTCGCGTGTCGAAAGCGTGAACCGCCGCACTCGATCAAATGCCGTCGCGCCCTGTCCCGGATCCACCCGCTCGGGTTTCATCACTTCCGCATGCCCGTCGAGCATGCTCATCGTGATGCCCATCGGGTGGCGCAGCTCATTCGCCACGCGCGGCGACCGTGCGAACGGCATGTGCGATGGGTGAAACACGTCGGCCAGACTGCCCCACTGCACGTCAGCGGTCCACGACGCGGGAAGCTCGGGATTTGCCGGCGGCAGCGGCATGTTGGCGTGCGCCTCGGTGAGGTAGATCAGCTTGCTCAGGTCCACTTTGCCGATCTTGCTGAAATTCAGGAAGTTCGACGGCTCGGGCGTGGTCGGCCCCGCCTCGGGCCCCGGCCCGACAAACGTGCCGAACGCGAACACCGGAATGTTCGTCGTCCACGGAATCTGGAACGAATTGACGACGTAGTCGAGCACCTGCGTCGGCTCGGGGAACTCCGGGCATTGCAGCGTCCCGGTGTTCTTGCACACCTCCCACATCGGCCGCACCTGCGTCAGGTCCGACCCCGGCGTGCGACGGAAAATGCGATCGACTCGATCCGGATAGCCCAGCCCCGGCAGCAGTCCCGCGACAAAGTGGCTGTACCAATCGCTCGTCAGCGGCGGATAGAACTTGTCGCCGGTGATGACCGTGTCCTTGTTCTGCGACGCGTAGATTTGAGCGGCGTTGCCCATCGACTTCATGTTCGACAGGCAATAGGCCTGCTTGGCCTGTGCCCGCGCGCGGGCCAGCGACGGCAACAGGATCGAGATGAGCAGAGCGATGATCGCGACAACGACCAAAAGCTCGATCAACGTGAACGCGCGGACTCTCATGCGAACTGCGGCGAGCATGTGCAACCTCAATATCTGCGCGAACGAAAGAACAAATCGCCCGCAAGCAATGTCTGACCTGGACTCGCGATGAGTGATGGTACCCGCGACGTCCGCCGCGTGACAATGAAAATCCGCGCCGTTCGTTCTGACGGTGATCCGTAGGGTTGGCACCGCTTACGATTTTGTCGCTTCGCGCAACGGACGCGAGTGGTGGGCACCGCCCACCATTTCTCGGCTTCGCACTGTGCGTGCAAATGGTGGGCAATGCCCACCCTACGCGCTCACCGCGCCATCGTCGCCAGCAGCACCAAATTGCAAAATATGCTCAACGCCGCCACCACACCCAAAAACATCGTCATCGCGCCGGACCCGCTCGACCGCGCGACCGGCGGCTCGACATAGTGCGGCTGCCCGCTGGAAAGCTGCCGGAACAAATCCTGCCCCAGCTTCGTTTCGGTGTATTGCGGCGCCTCGCCCCGCTCCAGGCGATCAAGGTCTTCGATCATTTCGCGGCAATTGGCGTAGCGCTCTTCTCGGTTCTTGGCCAGCATCTTCTCAATCATCGCCGCGCAGCCGCTGCTGAGCCGCGTATTGATGTGATCCGGCGGCGTGACCGCTTCCTTCAAATGTTTGTGCATCACCGCCGACGGCGTCGGTCCCTCGAACGGAACGCGCCCGGTCACCATGTGATAAAACGTCGCGCCGAGCGAATAAATGTCGGCCCGGATGTCGATGTTCACCTCGCCGCGCACCTGCTCGGGGCTGATGTAGTAGGGCGTGCCATAGGCGCGACCGGCCTCGGCCATCGCCGCTTCAACGTCGCTCACGGCGCGCGCCAGACCCATGTCAGCCAGCTTGGCCATGCGGTCTTTGGTGAGCATGATGTTCTTGGGTTTCACGTCGCGGTGAATGATGTCGCGATCGTGGGCGTGTTGCAGAGCCAGTCCGACCTGCTTGATGATGCGGATCGCGTCGGCCTCTTCATAGACGCTGCCGTCGGCCAATTCGTCGTAGACCGTCTTGCCTTCCACGAACTCCATCACAAAATAGTGAAAGCCGCCTGATTCACCGACGTCGATGGCCTGCACGATATGAGGGTGATTGAGGGCGGCGGCGGCGCGGCCTTCGCGGTAAAAACGCTCCACGAATTCGGCATTCTTGCTAAGACGTTTCGGGAGTACCTTTACAGCCACAATGCGATCAAGGCTAAGCTGTCGCGCTTTGTAGACCACCGCCATCGCGCCCGCACCGATGCGGCGCTGAAGCTGATAGCCCGGCAATTGCTGCGCGGGCCGACCGCCTGAATCGTCGCTGTTGCCTTGCACGCGAAGGAGTTGCGACCGCGTGAGATATCCCATGTCGATCAGGATTTCGCTCAGCGGCGGTTTTTTGCCGCTGACGCTCAGATGCTTCTGGCGTTCGACGGCGTCGCGCAATTCGTCTGCGGTCGCCAGGCTGCGATCAACGACGAGTTTGCTTACTTGCGTATCTTCGGGAGAGTCAGCCACGGCAACACCTTGCGCGGGGGGCGCGCAACCTCGCCGGTTATCGCGCGTTAGTCCTTATATTCTATGCAGTTATGTCAACATGGTCAATCCGACCCCGCCGCGCCCCGTGATCACTGGCCGCGCCGGAAACCCAGCGCGTGACATTACCCGCTTACCGCACGAACACAAGGGCGCCGAAACGCGTCCGTCGCGAATGATCGACCCATATGCGAGCGGCGAGAGAGCAACCAGTGGCGGCGCGCGGCCACGGGGAGCAGCGGCCTCCGGCCGGTGCGAATTCCAAGCG
>JBJXFK010000222.1:0-29840 GCA_046155505.1 Phycisphaerae bacterium | reverse complement strand
GCGATACTATTCTGCTCTCGAAACGCGACTTGTGGAAGGAGTACCCGATGTCGGCCAAGACGGTGATGTGTGCCAAGCTCAAACAGGAATTGCCCGCACTCGACGAATCCACGCCCGACGGCGACCGCGCGCGGCGAATGCTATTGCTCATCGTCGGCAAGGAAATGCAGCTGCGCGTGATGCAAAACGTCTCGGCCCAGGCGTGGGGCTTGTGGACCGACCACATGCGAATGCTGATGAACGAATACCGCCTCGACCCGACGTCGGAAGAGGCGAACAAAGTCCTGCGCCCGCACATGGAGTCATTCTTCTTCGGCGAGCAGCAGGCGGTTCCGAACTTCGTCGCGCCGAAAAACTGATCGGAAGCGGCTGTGGGTTGGAACTTCGGCGACGGGCAGGTGCAAATCCGAACCCCGAGCGCGAGCGAGCGGGGTCGTGTGCTCACTGCAAACGCCTGATCGGGAGTCGCTCGTTTCGGGTCAGCGTATTATCCCGCTCAGATTCCTGGTTCGGCTAGGCCGCTTCGCTGCGCTCGCGTTCACTCGCTTGCGCTTCGCGTTCGGATCGCTGGCGCGATGCGATTATCGAGTCTCGACTCGCTACTCAATAATCGCTACTCGCTACTCGTCACGGCCCGCACCTCACCCCGCTCGCTCGCGCTCGGGGTTCAGATGGTGATTCCTCGGCGCGTCTCAACTCGCTACTTGATACTCGCCACTCGCTACTCAACCGTCACTGCCTTCGCCAGATTCCGTGGCTTGTCAACGTCGCAGCCGCGCAGCACCGCCGCGTGATACGCCAGCATTTGCAGCGGAATCACCGTGACCAGCGGTTGCAGCAGTTCCGGCACATCGGGCACATACAGCACATGCTCGGCCAGCCGCTTGATCTCGCGATCGCCCTCGGTGGCGACGGCGATGATGCGACCGCCGCGGCTGCGCACTTCTTCGATGTTGCCGATGCACTTGTCATACCAATGCCCGCGCGGCGCGAGCACGACGACCGGCATGTTCTCATTGATCAGCGCGATCGGGCCGTGCTTCATTTCGGCCGCGGGCAGCCCCTCGGCGTGGATGTAGCTGATTTCCTTGAGCTTGAGCGCACCCTCGAGCGCGACCGGATACTGAATGCCGCGACCGAGATAGAGCCAGTTTTCATTGTCGACATAGTCCGCCGCGATACGCCGCGTCTGGTCGCTCATCTCGAGCGCTTTGTCGATCTGATCGGGAATGTGATACAACGCGTCGAGGTACGTGTGGCAATCGGCGTGGCTCAGGTGGCGACGACGACCGAGGAACGCCGCGATCATGGCCAGCACGGTGATCTGTCCGGTGAATGCCTTCGTCGAGGCGACGCCGATTTCCGGGCCGACGTGCAGGTAAACGCCCGCATCGGTCTCGCGCGCGATGGTCGAGCCGACCGCGTTCACGACGCCCAGCACCAGCGCGCCCTTGTTGCGTCCCTCGCGCAGGGCGGCCAAGGTGTCGATCGTCTCGCCCGATTGCGATATCGCGAGAATCACCGTGCCGTCTTCGATGACCGGATTGCGATAGCGAAATTCGCTGGCGTATTCCGTCTCGCACGGGATGCGCGCGAGTTGTTCAATCAGATATTCACCGACCAGACCCGCGTGCCACGCCGTGCCGCACGCGGTCAGGATGATGCGCTTGGCCTTGATCAGCTCGCGCGAGACATTGGCGAGGCCGCCGAGCACGACGCGGCCTTCGTCGAGATCGATACGGCCGCGCATGCAATTGCGGATCGACTCGGGCTGCTCGAAGATCTCCTTGGACATGAAGTGTTGATGCCCGCCGAGATCGAGCTGCGCGAGCGTGTACTCGACCTCTTCAACTTCCTTACTGACCGGGGCGTTGTCGAGCGTTGTGGTTCGAAAGCCGTCGGGGCTGATGATCGCCACTTCGTTGTCGCTCAGGTAGATGACCTGCGACGTGTGCTGCACGATGGCCGCTGCGTCGGACGCGATCAGATACTCGTCCTTGCCGACGCCGACGATCAGCGGGCTTCCGCGGCGGGCGGCGACAATCGTGCCCGGCTCGTCGGCATGCATGCATGCAATACCAAACGTGCCGCGCGTCTCACGCAGCCCCTTGCGGACGGCGTCTTCGAGCGAGCCGGTGTAGAAGTGCCCGATCAGTTTCGCGAGCACTTCGGTATCGGTCTGGCTCTCGAACTCCATGCCCTCGTTTTCGAGGTAGGTCTTGAGCACGCGATAGTTTTCGATGATCCCGTTGTGAACCAGAGCGAGTCGACCGCTCTTGTCGCGATGCGGGTGCGCGTTGACCTCGGACGGTGCGCCGTGCGTGGCCCAGCGGGTGTGCGCCATGCCGATCGTGCAGCCGTCGAGCGTGCGATCCAGCTTTTGCTCGAGGGCGGCGATGCGCCCGACGGCGCGGCGAATGGTGAGATTGTCGCCCTTCTGAAGCACAAGGCCGGCGGAGTCATAGCCGCGATAGTCGAGGCGCTTGAGGCCCTCGATCAGGATCGGACACGCATCCCGCGTACCAACGTAAGCCACGATACCGCACATGCTTAGGCTCCATTCCACAGACGAGCTGACCGACCGCGACCGCGCCCGAGACACTCATTATACGTTATCGGCAAGATTCAGTTCAGAGCAATCGTCCGCAACGACCAGGCCGATAACATCGGCGCACCGAGCACCACTCTCGGCACCGATCGGCACTGCGGGCAAATCCGCACTGCTTACCACCACGCTACGCATCGCAGCCATCGCCCGCGCCGATGAACCGCCATCGGCCCGTTTCCGCGCGGGGCGATCGCGCCATTCACGCGCGTCGGCGAATGCAGCCGTCCGTCTCGCCGATGCGATGGGTCAGTTCGCGGAATCGAATCGTGAGGGAGAGACCGTGAGCGAACAGAATCCGCCGCTTTCAGCAAGCAAGCTCATCTCCGAACTATTGGCCGACGATCCGGACTTGCGCGAAGTGGTCGAAGAATTCGTCGAGGGTCTCGACGGTCGCATGCGCGAAATTCAAACCGCGTATCAAAAGCTCGATTGGCAAATGCTTGGCATGCTCGCTCATCGCCTGAAGGGTGCGGGCGGTTCCTACGGCTATCCGGCGATCAGCATGCTCGGCAGGACGATGGAAACTTCGTTCAAGGCGCAGCAGCCGGGCGAGTTTACGGCGTGGATGGAGCAGCTTGATCAACTGGTGAAGGCGGCGAAGGCGGGTTTGTCGCCGCAGTAACCCAAAATCCGAACCCCGAGCGCGAGCGAGCGGGGTATCGTGCTCGACCGCGTTAGCACAGTTCGAAGACAATTCAACACAGAGGCACAGAGGCACAGAGAAAACCGATGCAGTGCTTGCGTTCTTCTCTGTGACTCTGTGCCTCTGTGTTCAAATTTTCGGCAATCCGGCGCGATGCTATGGACAGATTGTGCCAAACTGCGCCAGCAGCGCCGCCAGATCGCTCAAATCGACGTCGCTGTCCTGATCGAGATCACCCATCTCCGGCGAAGCACCGCTCAGCGTGCCGAAATTCGCCAGCAGCGTGCTGAGATTCGACAAATCAACATCGCCGTCGCCATCGAGATCGCCCTGCGGCACGACGCGTAGCGTGATGGCTGCCGCGGAATAGTCGACAAAGAACCGCAAGCCGTTGCCGAGATCCAATCCGCTGTACGTATCGAATCCGTCGTTGAGCAAGCCCGTGTGCGAGATGACTTGCAGTTCGGTGCCGCACGCCGGGTTGTACGCGCCGCTCTTGATCACGCGAAGTAACCCACCCGCCTGCAAGTCGCCGAAAATTCGCACAAAATCATGCGTGATTCCCTGCTGCGGCCCATTGATTTGAATCACCGTCGTCGCGGTCGCGCTCATCAGCATGTCGCCCGCAAATGTCAGCGTGCCGATGCCGACCGGATCGCCCGGCAGCAGCAAACCCGATAGCGACACGCTCGGCACGTTGACGATGCCGCTTCCGCTGATTCGTCCCGCAGCCGTGATGTTGCCGCCGATCACCGATCCGCCGCGAAGATTCAGTTCGCCGCTCGCCCCCGTAGACCACGCGTTGACCACGTTTAACACGGCGGTGACGTTGTTTGTGCCGATGGTGCCGATCGCATCGATCGCGCCGCTGCAAACGAGCGAGCCGCCGTCGGCACGAATTTCGCCGCCGCTGTTGATGCGTGCCGCGATCGAACCCGTTCCGTACAGGTGTCGCCCCGCCGGCACCTGCAACGTGCCCGGCCCGGTGATCGAACCTTGCGTGATCGTGTTGTCCGCGGTGCTGTTGAAAATCGCGACCGAGGCGGCGTCAAACGTGCGCACCTCGCCTCCGGCGAGAATGTCCACCTCGGCATCGAATCGGCCGGTAGCGTCCACCTGCACCAAGCCCTGCACGTCCATGTTCTCGCCATCGATGACCGAAAGTGCGCCGGCGGGAATGTTCATGAAAATCGTGCCATCGAGCCGCCATGCGGTCGATGTGTTCACGTCCACCGTCGCGCCGAGCACATTCAACGTGCCGTCGAAACCATCGACGAAAACCGAGTTCTCGATCTTGTTCGAGTTGATCGTCAGCGTATTACCCGCGAGCACGGTGCAGACCGAATTGCCGATCTCGCCGTCCCAGTCATACGTCGCGGTGTCAATCGACACATCGTCCTGAATAAACGCGTTGCCGGTCTGCGTCAGCACGCCGTCGCCGGTGAAGAAGCCGCCCTGGTAATTAGTGACGCCGGCCAGAACGAGTTCGTCATCGACCGTCGGCACCTGAATCCACTGCGAATCCAGCGTCGTCGTATTTTCAAAGCGGCCTTCGCCATCGACAAACACGTTGGCCCGCAGGACGGTCGGCCCATCGATCGTCGCCGCGCTCGGCGTGCCGGTCAGCGTGACGTTGCCGCCCATGTTGAGTTGATCGTCGAACGTAAACGTGCGGCCCGAGCCGACCTCGATCACGCCGTCGAAATTGAGATCCCACCAATCGGCAGTGATCGTGACATCGCCGGCGACCGCATCGACGCCGGCGAATGGCGCGTCGGGGAAACCGTCCAGCTCTACCATGACACTTGCATTCAGCCCGTCGATGCGCAACTCGCCGCCGCTGCCGCGCAAACGACCGGCGTTGATCAGGTAATCGAATAGCTGCACCGTGCCCGAACCGACCACGTCGCTGGCCGCCGCGATGTTGACGCGGTCGGCACGAACCAGGGCGTCGGCCGAACCGACCGTCAGCGTGCCGTCGAGTATGTCGATGTCATCGCCGACCAGCAGTCGCCGCGTGTTGAACACGCCGACCGCGTTGCCCTCGTCGATGATGAGATTTCGCGCGAACGCGTCGGCGTTACTGATCGAGGCCGAAGAGATTCCGTTTTGCACCACGAAGTACACATCGTCGCCCGCGTCGGGAACGGCCCCGCCCAGCCAACGTGTGGTGGTATTCCAGAACTGTGCCGTACCGAGCCAGTATTTTCGCGGCAGGTCAATGTCGCTGTAGCCACTACGAAGCGCGACGGCAAAGATATCGGTCGCGCCCGGCAACTGTCGCCGATTGGGCAGCGGGCCGGACCACATGAGTGCCTGATACGCCTCGCACTCCGGGTCGTCGTTGCACGCTTGAATGCCGCCCGCGGCCAGATGCGCACAATCGAAACTGCCGCCGCCGTTGTTGAGCGCCCGGATGTTCATCGCCGCGCCGCCGACCCAGTTCACGTTCAAGTCGTAATCATGATCGGTGTTGCATTGCGTGTTTTGTGCGCCGCAGGGCGGATTGTCGTGATAGACCAGTCCGATCGCGTGGCCCATCTCGTGCAACACGATGCTGAGCAGATCGGGCGAGAGGTTGGCCAGTTCGGCCCCGTTGTAGCCGACCTCGAACACCTCCGGCACCGCCCCGCCGAACGCTTCCGGCTGCTCGACCGGATGCATATCGCGGTAGAGCTTGGGCTGCATATCGAATTCGTCGTCATCATAGGGATCGGGATCCATGAACCAGGTCACGTCGGCCCGAATACGAATCGTCGCCGTGGTCGGGCGGTTGAACATGTCGACCGCAGTGATGCACGCCTCGGGCGCGCCGGCCTCTTCCCAACGATAGGTGATCGTGATCGTGTGATTGTCTTCGAGCACATCCTCCCACCGCGCCGCGGCCGCCTCGAAGATCGGGATGATGTCGAGCGTGCGATCCTGGCCGCTCACCGAGTAGGTCGCGCTCCCGGCGGCGTCGAAGACCAGTTGGATGTCGATTGCTTGAGCGGGAACGCTCACGCACGCGGCTGTCGCCAGCAGTGTCGTCAGTCTTCGCGTGCGACTTCGAGTAGATGCCATGTGCAGCCCCCTTTTTTGCATGGCGGCGAATGCCCCCGCCGCGCGGTGCGCTCGAACGGATGCCCGGCGTGACCGGCAACCCGGCGACCCGCCGCGACATGCGAACGGACCGCAATCTGTTTGAGCGTCAAAGACGCGGATTCACTCACGCAATCGCGCCGAAAATCGGACCATGCCCCGTCCCGGGATGCGAATTGCGCCCCGGCGACCGAAGAATTCGTCCGAGCGGGACGTTTGCGACCTGTTGCCACAGTCGAGCGATCGCCGAAGACTGGCCACTAAGGGCGAAATCCGCATATGTTGCTGCACTGTTATCAACCCGCCGACGCCCGCGCAGCCGCCGTTCCGGTGTTAAAGCGAGAACGCTGCGATCGGTTCCGGATCGAGCCGCGCGCAGCCAACGCGACCGGGCGCCACTTTTGCTTGACCTACTCATCGCGTTCGATAGACTGAAACTGAATTCAGATTCGGCACGCTTACGCCGCTCGGCGATTGTCGCTCGACTGGCAGGAGTCTTCGCCATGCGTCTCTTGGCCGTCTTGCAACTCGCGCTCACCGCTTGCGCATGGGCGCAGGGCGGTTTCAATACGCCCGGCGCGTGTTGGGATGGGTTCGAGACAGCGAATAAATCCGCGCCGAACGTCTGGGTAATCGTCATGGACGATAACGACTACGACGCCTACGGCCACTTTGGCGACGCCGCGGCGCGCACGCCGAACCTCGATTACATCCTCGGAAATTCGGTCGTTTTCCGAAACTGCTACGTGCCGATGTCGGTCTGCCGCCCCAGTCTGGCGGCGCTACTGTCCGGGAAGTATCCCGAGCGGTCGGGCGTTCGAAACAACGGCAGTGTCGAGGTTCTGCGCGCGTCCGAGACGATCGCGCACGCTTTGAGCAATGATGACTACATGACGTTCCTGGGCGGCAAGTTTTGGGAGACGCGCGGCGGCACGCCGGCGGACTATGGGTTTCGATGCGTCGAGAGCGGCGGCCTGCAGCAAACGCTGGACGCGCCGTTCGCACGCAGTACGCAGGCCAAATTCCTCGAGATGATCACCGAGACACAGGGCGCGTGGTTTGCGTTTTGGACGCCCATGCTCCCACACACGCCCTACGACGCACCGCAGCAATTTGTCGATCAGATCAACATCAACGACATCGACGTGCCCGCATGGGTGAACGACCTGGTCGCCTATCGGGCGCACGTGCGCCTGTACCTGGCGAATCTGGCGTGGCTCGACGCGAAGATTGGCGAAGGCCTCGCCGCCCTCGTCGCGACCGGGCAAATCGAAGAGACAATTATCATTACCCTGGCCGACAACGGGCTGGGCTTTGGACACTACTCAAAGCAATCGCCGTTCGACAAAGGCCTGCGCACGCACCTCTCATTCATGCGGCTCAATCACTACAGCCCGCAACACGCGCCTGATCTTGTGAGCTCGGTCGATGTCGTGCCGACGATGGCGGACTTATGCGGCATCGCGCGGCCCGCGTTCGCGCAGGGTCTCAGCCTCGCGCCGCGAATCCTGAGTCAGACGACTACGCCGGCGCGCGATCAGATCAGCGGCGCGGTCTATTCGAACGGCACGATCGCCGGATTTGGGACAGGTGTCGTCCCAGCCGCGTTGTGGACGCGCACGCCCACACACAAGTACATTAAGTTTCTCGTGCCGGTGAACTCGACAACGCTCGATCCGCTGGATTGGCAACTTCTCTTCTCGCCGGTTCCCAACATCGCGCCGGGCACTGAAATGCTCTTCGACATCGCCGCCGACCCGTTCGAACGCAACGATCTGTCGGGCACGGTCGAATTGGCCGCGCTGCTCGTGTCGCTGCGGACACAATCGGCGGATTGGTTCGCGGCTCAGGTCGCTGCCGGGCAGGATCCGCCGGACCCGTGCGTGCCGCGCTCGGCGGATCTGAACTTCGACAGTTTTGTGAACCTCACCGATCTGAGCATTTTGCTCTCGAACTTCGGCGTGCCGGGCGAAGACGCCGCCGGCAATCTGAATTGCGATCTGGACGTGAACATCTCAGATTTGGCGATCCTGCTGGCGCAATTCGGCGTCTGAGCTGCGGTGATGCGCGCGGACGCAGCGATGAGGCGTTCGCTGCGACGTTCGCTGCGGCGACTCGCTAAACCACCAGTCCCTTGATCGCCCCGCGTTGCCGCGCCTGCCAGTATCGTTCGAGCGCCGCGCGGATAATCGGGAACGCCGTCTCCGCCGGCTGAATCTCTTCGACCGCCACGTCTTTGCCCTCAAGCTGCTTGTAGTCCTCAAAAAACCGTTTGAGCATCTTGAAGATGTGCTTGGGAAAGTCGGCTGCCCGGCGAAACTCGCTGTAGATCGGATCGTCGAGCAGCACCGCGACCACTTTGTGATCGGCCTGCTTGTTGTCCACCATCGTCATCAACCCGACCGCCCGCGCGTTGCAAATGCACAGCGGCGGGATCTCCTCGGTGCAATAGACGAGCACGTCGAGCGGGTCGTCATCCTCGCCCAGCGTCTGCGGGATGAAGCCGTAATTCGCGGGATAGTGCACCGCCGAAGAGATCACGCGGTCGAGCTTCAACAGGCCCGATCCCTTGTCCAGCTCATACTTATTCCGCGAGCCTTTCGGAATCTCGATGATGGCCTTGAACTCGGCCGGCAGCTCGCGGCCTTCAATGGTCGGTGTAACGTCGTGCCATGCGTGGATCATGCACCCATGATAGAGGCAGTGCGCCGTCGTCGCATGTGGAGCTGCCGCCCACGGCTGCTTTCTTCGCGCTGAAGCACCGCCCCACCGCCGTTTTCCTGCGCAATCGCCCTCCGCTGCGAATCTCGCCCGCCCTGAGTTACAATCTTCACGTCTGAATCGACCGTCAACTCGGAGACCGCCGATGAACCGTAGCACCCGCGTCATTCGCTTGGCCACGTTGTCCGCGCTCGCCGCGTGCCTCGCCACACTCGTCGTCCCGCCGGCGGCCGCGCAAAACGCGGAAGAGGCCGACTTCCTCAAACATGCCGAGTCGCTGCTGAGCAAGGCCGGCTCGCCGCCGCCGAGCGACGAGCTGCGCGAGATCGCCCAGACGCTCGCCGACCTGACCGTCCCATCGGAAAAGTGGAAGCCGCAGGAGCGTGCCCGCGTGCTGACGCTGCAAGTGAAAGCCGCCGGCGCGCTGGGCGATGCCGCGATGGCTCTCGCCGCGGCACGCATCATCGCCGACAAACTGCGTGACCAACCCGAAGCGCTCGAACTCGCCTACGTCGGCGCGGTGATCGCCGCTGACGGCGAACTCGCCCGCAAAATCGCCAAGGACGCCGGCGAAAAAGCCACGGGCGCGGCCAAGCAGACATGGTCGAAGCGCCGCACCTGGGCCGCCGAGCTGGGCAAGGCCGCGCCGGACATCAAGATCCGCACGCATGCGATCGAAGAAATCTCGGTCACCAAGCGCGGCGACGAACTGCTGATCCTCGACTTCTGGAACGTGCTCGCCCCGCCGCCGAAGGAATCGCTCGCAGCGTTGAAGAAAATCGTCGAGAAATATGGCGAGGCGCACAAGCTCGCCATCGTCAGCGTCAACGCCGACAGCGAAGCCCGCTTCGAGCGGGCGCAGAAGTGGGTCGCCGAGAACAAATTAGACTGGCACCAGGTCTACGAGAAAGTCGCGGTCGGCGCGCCGATCACGCACGCCGCGTTCAAGGCCCAGGCCGCGCCGTGGACGGTGACGGTCGACACGCTGGGCCAGATTCGCTTCGTCGGTGACGCGGCGAGCCCCGCGTTCGAAACCACGCTCCGCGCCGCGCTGGCCGAAGCCGCGGGCGAGTTCCCGCCCATGACCGCCGACCGCCGCAGCGGCAAGGCCGACGCGCCGGCGACCGCGAAAAAGGACGCCGAAAACCCCGGCGAAGAAAAGGCCCTGCCGAGCAATCCCGAAGCCCAGGCCAAGCTGCGCCAGGCACGCGTCTTCCGCCGCACCGGCAAGTCGGCCGACGCCAAACGGCTGCTGGAAGAGATCGTCGCCAACTACCCCGGCACGCAAGAGGCCAAAGAGGCCCAGGAAGATTTGGGCTACCTGCCGTGATCCGCCCCACCGCCCGCGCCCACGCCGCCCGGTGGAGAAGATTCACCACAGAGGCCCAGAGACGCAGAGGTTGCACAGAGACGATTAGTAGAGAGTGGGCAGGGGGCGGGGGGCGGGGTCGGGCAACGCGGCTCGGGGTTCAGGAATCGGGTGCGAAATGGAGCACCGCCGAGGGCCGCGGTGCTCCATCGCGCCAGCGCCACACGCCCTCCCCGCCGCGGGCGTATTTCTGTTCCCTGTTCTCCGTTCCCTGTTTCCTCTCCCGCCTCTGTGCCTCTGTGGTTCATCTTCTCCCTCTGTGACGCGAGTTTTGAAAGCCGGAGCGGGTCGCTAGCGGGGGCGGCGGTCGCCGCTACAATCCGGCGCTTATGCGGATAGGCACCGCGCGGGTCGCGTGGGCGTTCGCTCGGAGTGTCGCACTGTGACAGAAGGCGTCAATCCCTGGCTCGAAAAGAATCACTTTCTGCTGCGCCGCTTGCATTCGCTCTCCGGGATCGCGCCGGTGGGCGCGTTTTTGATGGTGCATCTGTTCACCAACTCGCTGGCCGCGTGGTCGCCGGAGAGTTTTGACCAGCATGTGAAAGACATTCACCACATCCCCTATTTGCCGATCGTCGAGTGGCTGGGGATTTTTCTGCCGCTGGCGTTTCACGCCGGCTATGGCGTGGTGATCGCGCGGACGGGCAAGTCGAACGTGCAGTTTTACACGTATGCGGACAACTGGCGATACACGATGCAGCGTGTGAGCGGGTGGATCGCGCTGGTGTTCATGGTGGTGCATCTGCTGCACTTCCGTTTCGCACATTGGCTCGGCGGGGTGGAGTATCAACCCGCGATCGCGGCGGGTGAGACGCCGTTCAATGTGACGGCGGCGGGGTTTGAGACGCTGCTGCCGCAGGCGATCTGGTTTGTGTTCTACGCGGTCGGGCTGCTGGCCAGCATTTTTCATCTATGCAACGGCGTGACGACGTTTTGCATCACGTGGGGTATCACGGTGAGCGATGCGTCACGGAAGCGCGTGTCGATCGGTGCTACCGGACTCGCGGCGGTGCTGACGATCTGGGGATTCAGCTCGCTAATCGCCCTGACGGCGGCACCGGCGAAGGACTTGAAGGCGGAGAAGAGCAAAGCAGCGGAAGTAGTAGCGGACGCGAGTCGTAACGCGGGATAATTGAAGAGGATTGAAACACAGAGACACAGAGACACAGAGAAGTCAAAACTGAGTTTCGTTTCTCTGTGCCTCTGTGCCTCTGTGTTTAGCTTCTTGAGGGTCGCAGCATCATGGCCAAGCAACGTGTAGTGATCGTCGGCGGCGGGTTGGCCGGGCTGGCGGCGGCGATGAAACTTGCCGAGGAAGAAGTGGCCGTTGACCTGATCAGCATGGTCCCGGTGAAGCGCAGCCATAGCGTTTGCGCCCAGGGCGGGATCAATTGCTGCAACAAATTCACGCGAGCGCAAGGCGACAGCGAACGCAACCACTTCGACGACACCGTCTATGGCGGCGAGTTTCTGAATCATCAGCCGCCGGTGAAGGAAATGTGCGACTGGGCACCCAAGATTGTCGATCTTTGCGATCGGCTCGGCGTGCCGTTCAATCGCTCGCCCGAGGGTAATCTTGACGTGCGTCGATTCGGCGGCACGCTGTTCAAGCGAACGGTGTATGCCGGGGCGTCAACCGGGCAGCAGTTGCTGTATGCCCTCGACGAGCAATGCCGCCGCTGGGAAGCGGAAGATCGGATCAAGAAGTACGAGTTTTGGGAGTTTCTCGGGCCGATTCTCGACAACAACGGCACGTGTCGCGGCTGCATCGCGCAGGACATGTTCTCGCTCGAGATTCGCGCGTTTCCGGCTGATGCGGTGATTCTTGCGACGGGCGGATGTGGACTGATTTTCGGCAAATCGACAATGTCGATGGTTTGCACGGGCGGAGCGAATGCGCGGGCGTATCAGGCCGGGGCGCTGTACGCGAACGGCGAGTTTGTGCAGGTGCATCCGACGGCGATTCCGGGGGCTGACAAGTTGCGGCTGATCAGCGAAGCGGCCCGCGGCGAGTCGGGGCGCGTCTGGGTGCCGCGCAAGCCGGCTGACCCGCGGCATCCGAATGAGATTCCCGAGGGCGAGCGGTTCTATTTCCTCGAAGAGAAGTATCCGACGTACAAGAACCTCGTGCCGCGCGACATTGCGACGCGCGAGATTTTCGCCGTGTGCAAGAACGGGATGAGCGTCGATCCGAACACGTATTGCGTGTATCTCGACCTCACCGAGCGCGCGACGGGCGTGAAGCGCGAAGTGATTCTCAAGAAGCTCGGCAGCATCCTCGACATCTATCACAAGTTTGTCGGCACCGATCCGCTCGACGAGCCGATGAAAATCTTCCCGGCGGTGCATTACAGCATGGGCGGGTTGTGGGTCGATTACGAGGCGACCGAATCGGGCGGGTTGCGGCTTGAGTCGCCGCGGAATCAGCAGACGAATATTCCCGGCCTGTTCGCGATCGGCGAAGCGGATTACCAGTATCACGGTGCGAATCGGCTTGGTGCGAATTCGCTGCTGAGCTGCATTTTCGCAGGACTGATCATGGGGCCGGCCCTGCGGACGTATCTGAAGAACTGTGCCGCCGCGACGCCGCTGGCGAGCAGCGCGATCGACGCCGAGATCGGCAAGCACAAGGCGAATTTGCAGTCGATCATGAGCCGCACGGGCAGCGAGAATCCTTATCGCCTGCATCGCGAGCTGGGCGAACTCATGACGCGGAATTGCACGGTGGTGCGTAACAACGCGGATTTGAAAGAGACGTGTGCGAAGCTCGATGACATCTGCGAGCGGTATCAGCGCGCGCCGCTGAGCGACAAGGGCCAGTGGACGAATCAGAATTTGAGCTTCACGCGGGCGCTGGGCGATATGCTGCTGCTCGCCAAGGTGATCGCGAAGGGCGCGTTGCTTCGAGATGAGTGCCGCGGGGCGCATTACAAGCCGGAGTTTGAATTGGCCGCCCCGACGGCGAGCGATCCGACCGAACTCAAGCAGCAGGCTGCGACGTGGTGCCAAAAGTATTTTGAGCAGAACTCGAAGTGGCTCAAGACCACGCTCGCGCGGCACTCGGCAAGCGGTGCCGAATTCAGCTATGAGCCGGTGGACGTCGGCGTCGCAGGTCCGAAGCCGCGAACGTATGGCGTCAAGGGTGCGGAGATCATCGAGAAGATCTGGAAAGACCAGTACGCCAACCGGCCGCTGCATGACGGTGGGCAATCGCCGAAACGCGAGCCGGCGATGGCGATGTGAGAAAGAAGTTCAAACACAGAGGCGCAGAGGCCCAGAGAAAGCAAATTCGAATTCTGTTTTCTGTGTCTCTGCGCCTCTGTGTTTAGTCTCGAATTCAAGGGTGCACAATGCCTGAGAAGATTCGTCTGACCGTCGTGCGACAGGACACCAAGGGCGGGCGCTCGTATGAGCAGACGTTCGATATACCCTATCAGCCGCGGATGAACATCATCTCGTGCCTGCAGGAAATCGCGGCGTCGCCGACCACGGTCGAGGGCGAGCACACCGCGCCGGTCGCGTGGGACTGCAACTGCCTCGAAGAGGTGTGCGGCTCGTGCAGCATGAACATCAACGGGAAGGTGCGGCAGGCGTGTTCGGCGCTGGTGGACAAGCTGCTGACCGAAGCGCCGGTGATCAAGCTATCGCCGCTGACGAAATTTCCGGTGGTGCGCGACCTCGTGGTCGATCGTTCGCGGATGTTCGAGGCGTTGAAGAAGGTAAAGGCGTGGATCCCGGTCGATACGTACAACCACCTGGGCAGCGGGCCGATCGTCGCGCCGGATGAGAATGAGAAGCGATATGAGATGTCGCGCTGCATGACCTGCGGCAGTTGCCTCGAAGTTTGCCCGCAGATCAACGAGAACAGCAACTTCATCGGCCCACAGGCGATTGCGCAGGCGGCGCTGTTCAATGAGCACCCGACCGGCAAGATGACCGCCGGGCCGCGGCTTGAAGCGCTGATGGGCCCGGGCGGCATTACCGACTGCGGCAACGCGCAGAATTGCGTGAAGGTGTGCCCGAAGGAAGTGCCGCTCACGTGGGCGATCGGGAAGATCGGGCGCGATACGACGCTGCACGCGATTAAGAAATGGTTCATGAAGTAATGCGTCGGCGAAGCTGACCCTGTTGTGCTCGCAACCATTGTCGCTGCCTCTGCCGCCCGGCGGATACTCGCGAGGCCGCGATTGGTTTGAGGATTTGCCGAAGGTTGCCAATTCGCCCCCCTCTGGTTGGCAATGTTAGTTATCACCCCCTTTTCGACCGGTGCGTGCGCGTGCGTCGTGCGCACCTTGGTGTTTTCGTCGAGAAATTGACCAAGGTGTTTACGCGCCCCCCTCTCGTTGAGCATCTTGGTTATCGGAATTTGGGAAGGCACGGAGGCACGAGGGCACGAGGGCACGGAGTGTGAGCAAGCAGTTCATTTGCGCGGCGACGCACATGTTGGAACTGTAGGGTGCAATTTGCTGGTCGATGCGAGGCGACGGTGGGTGCGACGGGAGATGCACGGCGGTGACTGGATTTTGTGTGGCGGTTCAGGGTTTTGGGGCGGGGCTGCGCTGTCACGAGCGTGCGCTTTCCGCAACACGCCGGCGAGCACTGTTAGGGCAAGGAGCCCGAGCCGGACAACGGGCGCTGCGGGGCACACCGTTGAGAAGTCCGGCTGAAGTCCGGCTGAATGGGGAACAGTTCAGGATAGTTGCTCATCGAACGGTGCCCACCGGCTGAAGTCCGGCGGCACAAGCCGGTCGGCTAAAGCCGACCCGAATTTGAGCGCCACGCGGCTGGCGGCTTCGGAGCAACATGACGAGGAACAGCAGACTCGCGGTCGGGGCGCGGCGCCCGCGGTTGGGCAAGGCTATGCTTGGGCACGACATTGACGACAGGCCAACGTGCAGATCGCTGAAATTTCGGTTCCCACATGCGTGCGTTCGTGTGCGTCCTGTCGTTTCGCCGTCTACGGCGTCGTCGTAGCGGTACACTCTTCGCCGTAGTGCGCGAGCAGCAGCGCGAGGTCTTCCAGGTCGATAAACGGACCACCGGTCAAGTTGCCGTGCGTCCGACCGCCGAAGCCATACAAGTTGCTGAGCAGGATGGCCAGGTCGGTGCTATCGACTCGGCGATCGAAGTTGAGGTCGGTCGGGCAGGTGCGCGGGACGATGGTAAGGGAAGCGTACGCCTCGGCTGTTTCGGTCGAGTTCTCCAGATTTGGGTTCTGTCCCAGGCGCAAACCGCCAAGCTGAACAAGGACGTGAAATCGCCCGGATTCGAGCGGCAACACCAGATCGAGGTTCGTTTCGCCCGTCTCGTACATCGTGTGACCGAGGTAAATCTGCGAGAATGCCTCGTTCGGCTCGATGCTGCGAATCTCCACGTCCAGATTGCCCCAGTCTTCGTAGCGTTCCGGTGCGCCGCCGAAATCTGTAACGAGCGCGCCGCTTACGGTGATCTGGTACACATCCGGGCGAAGAACGCAGAACTCAGCAAAGTACACACTCGACGCATACGCACTGGTTGCGCCGCCGGAGATGGGGATCTCCGAGCTGACTTCGACACGAGCCTGCACGTCAACGGTAATCATGTCGCCCGTGAAGCGCGACTGGAGCAATGCAAATGACGAAGCGCGCTGGCGGTCGCAGCGAATTTGGCGCTGAAATTGCGCTCCGAAGACGGGATCGACTCCTTCCGCGGCGGAGTCGTGCACACGAAAACCCTCACACAATGCTGGATCCCGGATTTCGCACTCATGTCCAACCGACTGGTAAGCCCCGCCGCACCATTCGAGGCGCTGCGCGAAAGCGGGCGACGCAGCGATTACGGCGATGAGAGCGATGCAGCGAGCCTTGCACATGCGCGGGCACCTCGTTCGGAAGACCATAGAGTCTGGTATCAACCTATATCGGCCGCTCTTTGGCGCTGGGTTGATTCGCCTCATGCGACGCTAGCGGCCCGCGCGCCGCGGCGGCGGAATCACGGGTAGCTTTGCATGGGCCGCACGCAAAGCCGCTTCAATCGTTTCGTGCGTCCAGGCATCGCTGGTCACGAGCAGCACGTCGCCAATCATGCTGATCGCGGACCTACCGCCGTGCTCGATCCAGCGGCTCGGGCCGGTGAGTTCGATCAACCAATCGCGGATTTGTTCGCCAATCGACTCATGCGGGTTGTTCGGATCGACCTCTACGACGTTTGCATCGTCTCGCGCTCGACCGGAAGCGATCGAGCCAGAGAGAGTCGGCCACGCACTCGGACCGTATGCATCGCGTAACAGTTTCCCGACCGGATACGCGCGAAAAATCAGGCGTCTCGCGCTCAGCTCTCTGGACACGAAGATCACGCCGCCCCGGATGTGAATCACCGGATTGCGATCGAGTGGCGGCACTTGTCGCAGCAGCGCATCGAGGCGTTCGCGGAATGTCAGCACTGCGGGTGCGTCGCGCACGCGCGATCGGAGCAAACGGTCGCGCCCGAGCTCGCTGAGATCTCGATCCCAAGCGTCCATCCAAATCGCGACGTCGGCCTCCCCCGCGAGGTTTGCTAGCGCCTGTTGTAGCGGCATTTCACCGGTGACCCTGGGAAACGCGCGCCGACCGAGGCGTTCGATGGCGCGCGCGTTCCACTTTTGTTTCGGGTCGTCTTCCCAGTCGCGCAAGACGAGAAAGTCGCCCGTCGCCGATGCCTGCTGGGCGGCGGCGATCTTGGCCAGCAGCGCACGAGCGCGCACGATCACATGGTCAGAGTTGCGGATCAGTACGCGATCGACGAATCCGCCAATGTCACCCTTTCCGCCGTTGATCATCCAATTCTCGAAGGCGACGAATAAAGGCAGTTCGTCCGTTAGCTGCTCCAGCGCCCGCCGGCGCTGCCGCGGCGACGCTGCGCGCGTCACCGAACTGTAGTTTCGCAAGAGCGGCGTAGTGTCCGCGACGAGCATGTTATCCGCCTGAAGATCGAACCACTCTTGCGGTGCGATGCACAGAATGCCGTCTTGAACGGAGAAGCCGATCCGCGTTTCGTCCGCGCAGATTTGTTGCAATGCACATTCTAGCCATGCAAATGCGACGACACTCGGCAGTGCAGGCAGGGTGATGCGCTGGTCGCGTTCGATCGAGAGTGATTCGAGCGGATACCACACGACATGCGTTGCGATATCCAGCCTGCGCGAGAACCACTCAAGCAACTCGCCGACAGTGACATCCTCGAATGATGGGGCGTCGATGGTCTGGGCCAGCCGACGTGCGACGCGGCGTGATAGTTTTGTGTCGTCGTGCAAGTAGTGCGGTGCGACGCGGGCGCTCTCTTCCGGCGGCGGACAGGGAGCCTGAAGTTGGTTGAGGAGATTCGCGACGCTTTGAATCGCGCTCCGCCCATTTCGTACGGTGAGGGTCGTACCGGCGACGTCCGCCGTGCCGTCGCCGCCGTTGACAAGCCACGAATAAAACTGCGCGTACCAGGTGACCGTGTCGAGTACGAATTCGGTCGCTGCATCGTGATCGTTCGGATCCGGGCAAGTCGGGCGTCCACGCAGGGTTGCCAGCAGCGGCGCGACGTCGAAATTTGCGACGAACTGCTGACGATCGGCACGCCCCCGCGTCGAAACGTGCAGTTCGCCGCGTTCGTACCATGCAAACGTCTGGATCTCGCCGCGCCCCAACTCGCGCAGCGCCGTCCGCAGGAGACCGAGACCGTTGGTTGCGAAAAGCCGCAGGTCGGTCGTGCGATTCGTCCGCTGAATGCTCAGCTCGGCGAGCTCATCCCAGTGTACTACGATTGTGACGCCGAGCGCAGACGACGCGCGACTAAAGAGTTCGTCAATCGACCCAGCATGGCGAAAATCAGCCACCGCGCGTTCTTCGATTCTCGCCATGAACGCGGCATCGGCCGGGTTCCAACGCGCGGGCGGCGCGGACGACTGGGCGAAAGCGATTGAGCCGAAAGCGCTAACAATGCCGGTTGCCAGCAGCACGAGACGGGCGTGAGTGCATACGCCGTTGCGCATGATTGAGAGTCTACGACACAAGTCCGGGCGTTCCTATCTCAAATTGCCTTGGTCGAGCCTCGCGCCCCTTCCCGCGCATGCATGCGACTTTCGGCCTACCTGGTTTTGAATCGCGCCGCGGGCACCCGCTGCACGAACTCCGTCCTTACCGTAAATTCACATCCAAAATTCTCTGGCCCGCGCGGCTCCGGGCTGATACATTCCGTCAAGCGTCTCCGTCGTACTCATGGTCCTGACCGTTGTTATTGCAAGCAACTCTGTTTCGCCTCGCTGCTTGAACACAAAATGCACCGGCCGAGCCGTATCGCGTGAATGTGGTATGCACGCGGGTCGGGGCAAACACCCTTGGTTCGGGGAGGTTCACCTTGTTCTCCACGCAATTCGCTCGGATTCTGGGCACCGGCTTTGCGCTGCTGACATGTCTCGGCGCTGCTGCACAGGTCACCGTTACCTTTGAGCAGGTCGCCATCACCGGCCAACCTGTCCCCGGACGCAACCCGCCGCTCAACTCGATCTTCAACGGACGCGCAACGCAGACCTCCGGCGCAGGCGTGCTTAGCAAACCGACCATCAACAACGACGGCGTGATCGTTTTTCGCGGCGTCGGCTCGGCACCGGGAAACTTCAACGCAAATACGACGATCGGCATTTATGCGTGGACGCCGGGCGGCGGAATCGTCGAAGTGGTTGGCGAGCAATACACCAACAACGTCGGCGCGACGTTCGCGGGGATTACGTATCCCGTGCCCGGGCGGCCGGCGGGTACCAAGTTCAGCAATTTTTCGCCGCCGCTGCTGAATGATCGCGGCGATGTGGTGTTTCGCGCGACGTGGGGCGGGCCGGGCGGGAGTGGTGATGGTTATTACGCCACGACCGTGACGGGCGGGCCGATCGTCAAGATTGTCGACACGACGGATACGGTGCCCAGCCATTCGCCGACGCTGTTCAGCAGCTCGGGCATTGGGTTTGGCGTGACGCTGCCGGTTGAGTCGAACAATCTGTACATCTCGCTCAATGATTTCGGGCAGGTGGCGTTCGTTGCCCCGTTTCGCCGTTCGACGGACGTGTTCATTCAGTACGGCGTTTTTGGAACGACCGTCGCGGGCGGTCCCGCGGTGCGCCTCGCTGATACCACGGGTACGGTGAACGCGACCAACGAACCGGCGACGCTGCGCTACTTTGATATTCAGAGCACCAATGGCATCGCCCTGAACAACAACGGCACGGTGATGTTCATCGGCGGAACGTCGGCAGTCGCGAGCGGTGCGGTGCGCGGCGTACACATCGTGCCGGTCGATGGCAGTTCGCTGCCCACCCGGCTGGCGCGCGGCAACTTGGCCGCCCCGCTGCTGCGCGACGGCGTGGCACGCAATTACTTCACGCTGTTCAATGGATATGACCTGAACGATGAGGGCGATTATGTCTTCCACCATCAGTTTTCGAGCGGCGTCGGCGCGGTGAATGCGCTGTTCGGCGGAAAGATTCCGAACCCGGCCAATCTCGTGCTGATCGACAGCATCGCCCCGCCGGCCGGGTTGCTGGTGCCGGGTCGTCTGCCGACGGCGAAGTTCAATGAGATTACCGTGTCGGCGATCAACGAGGAGGGGCAAGTCGGTGCCCCAGCGCGCGACAACTCGGTCGCCAACGCACAGGGAATTTACGGCACCGATACATCACTGATCGGCCCCAAACTCGTCGCCCAGACGCCGGCGATTCCGCCGGGTCGGCTGACCGGCGCGTTCAGCGGCTTTGACGGACGTGCGGCGGCGATCAACGATCTGGGCAACATGGTTTTCGCGCCGAGCGCGACGGATACGTTCAGCGGCTCGCCGGATCAGGTGTTCGGTCTCTACTTCTTCGACGACTGCGCGACGACCACCAGCCGGCTGTTCGATCGCGATACGAGCGCCCCCGCCCCGCCGGTGGGTTTGGGTGATACGTTCGTCAATCCGGGTTGCGGTGGTTCGCCGTGCGAGCGCGACGTGCGCATCTGGCAGGGTTTTGAAACACGCAGCGGCCACATGCGAGCGATCAACAATAGCAATGATGTGGCGTTCTTCGTCGCGTTCAGCACATTCGAGGTCGGGATTTTCGTTGCACACGTGCAGACCACGGGGGGCGATGTCGAGATCACTTGCCCGGCGAATGCGGTCGTCGAGTGTCCGGCGGACATCACCCCGGCGGCGCTTGGCTCGGCCACTGCGACTGGCTGCGGCACGATCACCATTACGCACACGGATTCGACCCCAGTGCCGGCGTGCGGCACCACTTACAGCCTGACGCGAACGTGGAGCGCGACTAACGGCTCGACCGCGGCGACGTGCGATCAGTTGATCGATGTCGTTGATACGATCGCGCCGGTTCTCGTCGTGCCCGCAAACACGAGCATCTCGTGCGCCGTCTCGACCGACCCGGCAACGACCGGCCAAGCGACGGCGAGCGACGACTGCGACACAGACGTGACGGTGACGTACATCGACGCCGAAACGCCGGGTGCCTGCCCGCAGCAGCGGATCATCACCCGCACCTGGACGGCGACCGACGATTGCGACAACTCGGTCAGCGCGGTGCAAGTCATCACCGTCGGCGATGACAATTTGGCCGTGCTCACGCTGCCTGCGGACGTGACGATCTCGTGCGACGAGTCGACGCTGCCCGCGAACACCGGCTCGGCCACTGCGGTTGACGGCTGCGACGCAAACCCCAGCGTGACCTACACCGACAACGTCGGCGCGGGCGAGTGCCCCGGCGATTCGCTCATCATTCGCACCTGGACCGCGACCGACGCCTGCGGCAACAGCGTGTCGCTGACGCAGTCCATCACCGTCATCGACGACACCCCGCCGGTGCTCACGCTGCCGGCGACGGCGACGATCGAGTGCACGGTGGATCGCGGGCCGGGCAGCACAGGCCTGGCGACAGCGATCGACTCGTGCGATACGGCACCGGTCGTTGCGTACGCCGACATCATCCTGACCGGCAGTTGCAGCGGATCACTCCAGATCATTCGCACGTGGACGGCGACCGATGCGTGCGGCAATACGACGAGCCAGACGCAAGACGTATTCATTCAGGACAGCGTCGCCCCGACTCTCAACCTGCCTGCCGCTGCGACCGTCGAGTGCGGCGATGCCACCGACCCGTCGGCGACGGGCGAGGCGACGGCCGGCGATGCGTGCGATCTCTCGCCCGCGATTTCGTTCAGCGATGCCGTGACGCCGGGGGCGTGCGGCGGATCAGCAGTGATTACGCGCACGTGGACCGCGTCGGACGCGTGCGGAAATTCGGTCAGCGGCGTGCAGACGATCACCGTGCAGGACTCGACCGCGCCGGCGCTGACACTGCCGGCGGCGGCAACCGTCGAATGCGGCGGCTCGACCAATCCGCTGGATACCGGTAGCGCAACCGCCGTCGAGACGTGCAGCACGGCGACGGTGAACTACAGCGACGTGACCACGCCGGGCGACTGCCCGCAGGAATCGACGATCACCCGCACCTGGACGGCGGTCGATGAGTGCGGCAACAGCAGCAGCGGCACGCAGACGATAAACATCGTCGATACGCAGCCGCCGTCGATCAGCGTGCCCGCGGGCGCGACGGTCGAGTGCGGCGAGCCGACATCGCCCGATGTCACTGGCTCGGCGACCGCGAACGACGCCTGCGAAGGCGCGGTGACGGTCAGCTTCAGCGACGCGACCGTGCCAGGCTCGTGCGGCGGAACGACCAACATCATTCGCACATGGACTTCGGTCGATGCGTGCGGAAACGCATCGAGTGCGACGCAGACGATCTCGGTCGTCGATGGCGGTGCCCCGGTTCTCACGTTGCCGACGGATGCAACCGTCGATTGCGGCGGCGACACCAGCACTGCGGCGACGGGCGTGGCCACGGCCAGCGATGGCTGCGACCCCGCACCGAGTGTGACTTTCGCCGACGCCGAGACGCCGGGCACATGCGGCACCTCACGTGTCATCACTCGTACATGGACCGCTACCGACGCGTGCAATAACACCTCGTCGCAGGCGCAACTCATCACCGTCACCGATCTGACCGCGCCGACGCTGACGCTTCCGGCGAATCAGACACTGGAATGCGGCGACTCGACCGAGCCGACCGCGACGGGCACGGCAACGGCGACCGACGCTTGCGATGCTTCTCCGACCGTCAGTTACAGCGACACGACCGTGCCCGGCACCTGTGCCAGTTCGGTCATCATCAGCCGTACGTGGACGGCGACGGATGCTTGCGGCAACGCGGCGAGCGGGGTGCAGACCATCACGCTGACCGATGCGACCGCCCCGCTGCTGACGATTCCGGCTTCGGTGAGTGTCGCGTGTGGCGCATCGACCAGCCCGACGAATACCGGACAGGCGACGGCGAGCGACAACTGCGATGCGACGCCCGCGGTTGCATTCAGCGATGTCAGCAACGCGGGCACCTGCCCCGTTTCACATGTCATTAGTCGCACATGGACGGCGACTGACGGCTGCGGAAATACGATCTCGCTGGTGCAGACGATCACGGTCGTCGATAACACCGGGCCGACGTTCACCGTCGCGCCGGCCAATCTGACGGTCGAATGCGACGGCATGGGCAACCTGGTGCAGATCGCCGCGTGGCTCGCCGCTCCGCAAGCGACCGACGATTGCGGCAGTGTGACCATTACCAACGATTACGAAGGTCTTTGCGAGGGTTGCGGCATGACCGGCAGCGCCACGGTGACGTGGACGGCGGTCGATAGCTGCGGCAACTCGACCTCACGCATCGCGACGGTTCAGGTGACCGACACGCTCGCACCGTCGATCACCTGTCCGCCAAACGTCACCGTGCAGACGCGGCCGCATCAGTGCAGCGCGCGCGGCGTGCGGCTCGGCTATCCCGTCACCGGCGATACGTGCGGCGCGGTGACCGTCTGTCACAACGGACCGCATGTCTACCCGATCGGCGACACGATCGTCACCTGGACCGCGACCGATGAGTGCGGCAACAGCAGCACTTGTCAGCAGACGGTCACGGTCGAGGACATGCAGCCGCCGCGGATTCACTGCTCGCTGGCGACGACGCTGCTCTGGCCGCCGAATCACGATCTGGTGAACGTCGGCCTGTGCGTGAGCGTTCGCGATCAATGCGACAGCGGCCTGCCGGCGACGATCACGGTCTTCAGCGACGAAGACGATGAAGAGCCGACCAATCCGGGCATTCACTCGCCCGATGCCAAAAACGTCGCGGCGGGCACGTTGCGGCTGCGCAGCGAACGCATCGGCTCGGAGAACGGTCGCGTGTATCTAATCGTCGTCTCGGCCACCGACAGCGCGGGCAACGAAGCCAGCTCGTCTTGTGCGGTGATCGTGCCGAAGAGTCGCTCGGTGTTCGCGATCTGGCAGGCGCTGCAACAGGCGCTCTGTGCGCAGGTCTACTTCGAGCTGACCGGCTCGCCGCCGCCGGGCTTCGTGCCGGTGGGCGACGGAGCGGTGATCGGTCCGAAGCAGTAGACGAGCACGTCTCGGAGTGAAATCTCCGCGCAGCTCGGTTGAAGTTGAATTCGACGCGAGGCGGACCGCCAGGTTCGCCTCGCGGCGTTTTCTGATGTGTGAAATTGGGGCTCGATGATCTCGAAACGTCGAAAAAAGCAGCCGAGGGCGGCTGCTCCCCGACGAACCGCGGAGGGCCGCGGCGCTCCGTGGCGCGGCGTTGGGTGCCATGCCGACGGCCGTTCGCGTCGGCATGTGTTATGGACCGATGTTCCGTTCAATGACCCAGATCGCCACGGTTCCGCACGCCGACCTTCAGGGTCGGCATGGCACCCGCGCCACTCCCAATCCGGTTCGGCATCGTGCGCACGATGGCGACGGCCATACGTCGCGGTTGGCACGTTTCCGACTCGCGCGACGGGTGTGGCAATTTATCTTGGCAATCTTGGAAGCGCGAGGTTTTCGCCCGGAGGGCGAAGACGCGGTGCGAAAATCCGTAGCTACACCCCGCTCGACTACGGCCAACTTGCACTCGACGACCGCGATGCGCGGGTACCATAGTGTGGGTTCAACATCGCGTGAATTAGCACCGCAAAACGACTTGGGAAAGACCCTATGCCGGCCTCATCTGAAACGCATTGCCTCGGCATCGACCTCGGCACCAGCGGCGTCAAAGTCCTGCTGATCAGGCGCGACGGCAGCGTCTGCGCCGAAACGACGCGCGAATATCCGATTTCCGCACCGCAGCCGCTTTGGTCGGAGCAAAATCCGCTCGAATGGGCCGACGCGACCGCCGCCGCGATCCGCGCCGTGCTCGCCGACGCGAAAATCACCGGCGACCGCATCGCGGCGATCGGCCTATCGGGTCAGATGCACGGTCTTGTCCTGCTCGACGCGAACGGCGAGCCGCTGCGCTCCGCGATTCTCTGGAACGATCAGCGCACGGCCGTCGAATGCGACGAGATCACGCGCCGCGTTGGGTCGCAACGCGTACTCGAACTCACCGGCAATCCGATCCTCACCGGCTTCACCGCGCCGAAGCTCGCCTGGGTGCGAAAGCACGAACCCGCCGTGTGGTCGGGCATCGCCCGTGTGCTGCTGCCGAAGGATTACATCCGCTATCGCCTCAGCGGCGAATTCGCGACCGACGTATCTGACGCGTCGGGCATGTCGCTGCTCGACGTCGGTCGCCGCATGTGGAGCGACGAAGTGTGTGCCGCGCTCGATGTGCCGCGCGGCTGGCTGGCCACCGTCTACGAATCGCATGAAATTTCAGCGCGCACACGCGGCGAGTTCGCCCGCGCCGCCGGCCTGCCTGACGGTGTTCCGATCGTCGCCGGCGCGGGCGATCAGGCCGCCGGCGCGATCGGTTGCGGCCTCGTCGACGAAGGGCCGATCTCGGTCACGATCGGCACGTCGGGCGTCGTGTTCGCCGTGAGCGATGCGTATCGAGTCGAGCCGAATGGCCGCCTGCACGCGTTCTGTCACGCAGCGGCGGGCAAGTGGCATCTGATGGGTGTCATGCTCTCGGCGGGCGGCAGCTTGCGCTGGTATCGCGATACGCTTTGCGCGGCGCAGGTCGCGGAAGCCACGAAGCAGAGTCGCGATGCGTACGAGTTGATCACCGACGAAGCGGCGACGGTCGCGCCCGGCTGCGACGGGCTGACGTTTTTGCCGTATCTGACCGGCGAACGCACGCCGCACGCGGACCCGCTCGCGCGCGGCGCATTTGTCGGCCTGAGTGCGCGACACACGCACGCGCACCTCAGCCGTAGCGTGCTCGAAGGCGTGACGTTCGGCCTGCGCGACAGCGTCGAGCTGATGCGATCAGCGGGCGTCGCGATCGGCGAGCTGCGCGTCTCCGGCGGCGGCGCACGCAGCGAGTTGTGGCGGCAGATGATCGCAGACGTGTTGGGAGCGCCCGTGTTCACCGCTGCGACCGAGCGCGGGGCGGCCTATGGTGCAGCCCTGCTCGCGGCGGTCGGCGCGGGTTGGTCCGAAAGCGTGGCGGCGGCGACGCGAGCGTGCGTAAAGATGACGCCGCGTGAAACGCCCGGCACGGAAACGCGCGCCGCGTATGAGCAGGCGTATGCGCGGTTCCGCGATCTATATCCGATACTTAAGCCGCACTTCGCCGCGTTGTAACGCGCCGGTGAGCTTCCGCACGCGAATGGAGCACCGCGGCCCTCCGCGGTTATCTTGAGCGCCGCGCGAAATGGTGGGCAGTGCCCACCCTACGAACTACGAACTCGCTTGCGCTCGGGGCACTCGCTTGCGCGTCGCGTTCGGATCGCTTGCCCGACCGCCTCTGCTTGATCCCTTCATCCCTTCATGCCTTGATCCCTTGATCCCTCGATCCCTCGATCCCTATTTCCTCGTCCCTACTTCCCCGCCGGATGCGAAAACCGAATCGCGCTCAGTTCTTCGCCTTTCACGGCGATCCGCACGACCGTCGCGTCGATCTTCGCCGCACCCTTCAACGCATCGCTCGTGAACGAAAAGTGCGAGGTGTCCTCCGGTGACTCGCCGCTCAGCGCGCTGCCCACGCCCGGCACGGTCAGCGAAATCGGCTTTGGCTCCGCAACCGGCCCGCTCGCGTTCTCGGTCACGCGAACGGTGAGATCCAGCTTGCCGGATTTCGAGCGCAGCGCATGCTCGGCGTGCCCGTCGAGCACGTAGATATCCAGCCGCCCGGCGTCTTTGTCGAGCAGCACTTCGAGATGCGCGAAGTGGTTGCCGAGCGGGACGAGCGTGCCGCCGCGCGGCGCTTTGTGGCCCGAGCAATCGTGCTCCGCCTCGCCGCTGGTGGTGCCGCCGCCATCGCTCGCGGGTTTGCTTGCCGCCGCGTCGGACTTGCCATTTTTGGCGTGATCATGACCGTCGTGGGCATGGTCGTGATCGTGGTCGTGCGTTTTGCCGCTGTGCCCCGCCTCACGCGCGGTGGTGGCATTGCCGCCGCCGGAACCCGCCGGTTTTTGCTCGCAACCGATGAGCAGCGCAGTCGCAAAAACCGTCGCCGCCGAGACTCGAAACCATCGACGCATGATGAACCTCCGCAAGACATTGAGCAAACCATCGCACAGGAGTCTATCGCAAAACGCAACGCCCAATCAGTTGCATGCGAGGTCGAAGTGCGCGGCGCTCAACGGGCAGCGCACGCTGCGTCCGAACTCGCGGACGTGCCGCTCGTTCTCGAAAATCCGTGGCCGCGGCGTTTGACACCGAATTGAGCGCGAAGCGCGAGAAATGAATCCGCGCGACGGCGGACAAAAACCGCGCTTACGGGTCGGGCTTGGTTTGTGCGTGCGCTGCACGCCGTGGCAGAATTCGTGGGCAGACTCTCGCGAAGTTCGCTTAGCCGGGTGCGAGTGCGAATCGCGCGAGCGGACGGCAGCCTGTCTCTCCATGGCAAGTGTTCAGTGGATCGGTCCGGAGGCCGTGGTCGGGCGTCGACGAATTTCGATCCTTGCTCCTCGCCACACGATATTCGTTACGCGTCCGCCGCTTGGCCAATCGTGAACTTCCGCTACACTTTCGGCCCACGTGAACACGCTGCTCGAAACACTGATGAACGGCCTCGCCGTCGGAAGCCTGTACGCGCTGATCGCGCTGGGCTACACGATGGTCTACGGCATTTTAAAGTTCATCAACTTCGCCCATAGCGACGTTTTTGTCGTCGGCGCGTGGATGTCGCTCACGATCGCTACCGCCGCGGGTTGGACCGGGGAGACTCAGGGTCCGCCGACCTGGTTGTGGTACTCTCTCTGCGTCGTCGGCGTATTGGGATTGACCGGCGCTGTGTGGCGCGCGGTTTCGCCGCGAGTGGAAAGCGACGGCGCGTTCACCCTCGTCGCCCGACGTTTGCAATTTGACGTATGGCCGATGGTTGCAATTTGGGCGTGGGTCGTTGTCGGGTTGTTCTACGCGGTTCAAGTGTTGAAGGCTCAGGGTTTCGCATTCGTCGGGGCGGCGCTGGTCCTGATCGCCGCGATGCTCGCGTGCGGACTGCTCGGTTTCCTGATCGAGCGATTCGCCTATCGCCCGCTGCGTAACGCCCCACGGCTCAATGTGCTCATCACCGCCATCGGCGTTTCGCTGCTGCTGCAAAACACCGGGCAGCTCAAGTGGTTCTTCGGGCCGTCGCCAAAGCGCATGCCCGACCTCATGCCCGATATCGTGCTGAACGAATCGCTCGTCGCGCGTGGCACGGTTATGCCGGCTGACGGAGGCAAGGCGCAGCTCGACGCGGCGTTTGAAGTGCTCGACGGGCGCGACTATCGGCTCGATATCGCCAGCCCCGCCGGCGGCTGGGCGCAGCGGCGCGTGACCGCGACCGCGGGCATGCACCCGGCTGGGCACCCTATAGACGTGCTTCCGCCGACGGACGAGGCTGTGAAGGGCCACGCCTATCGCATGGTGCTTGTGCCGAAGGTGCCGATTCGATTGGTCGACGTGATGGGCGCGGGCACGGCCCTGCTGCTGATGCTGGTGCTCGAATGGCTCGTGTTTCGCACGAAGCTCGGCCGCGCGATGCGGGCCGTGTCGTTCAACCATAACACCGCGGCGCTCATGGGCATCAACGTCGATCGCGTGATCTCATTTACGTTTGTGCTCGGCTCGATGCTCGCCGCCGCTGCGGGATTCCTCTATGCAATGAAATACCCCGGCCTGAATCAGCCGGCCTATACGTCGTGGGTGCTCTTGGGATTGAAGGCATTTGTCGCGGCGGTTGTCGGCGGCATCGGCAACATCCGCGGCGCGATGCTGGGCGGCATTTTCATCGGCCTGATCGAATTCTTCGGCGTGACGTACATCTCGACCGACTATCGCGATGTGTACGTGTTCTCGATTCTGATTCTGGTACTGCTCTTCCGCCCCAGCGGCCTGCTGGGCCGGGCGACGGTCGAGAAAGTGTGAGGCGATTTTGGATTTTGGATTTTGGATTTTGGATTGCGTCACCATCATCGGCTCGATTGGTGCTCGGCGGTTCTCTGCGCCTGGGCAGATCGGCGTGGTTATTTTGCAAGTTCGGGGTGCGGACGCCGCAATCCAAAATCCAAAATCCAAAATCCAAAATCGCGAAGGCGACTGATGGACGCGATTACGCAGCAAACTCGGCAGCACAGGCCTTCGCTTCTCGCGGCGATGGTGCGGAGCATCGTCATGCCCGCGCTCTACGTCGTGATGATCCTGTTGCTGCATCGCTATTTTCGCCCGCTCGCCGGCGACAACGGGCCGTATTACGCGAAGATTCTGATCGACATCGGCATCGCGGTCGTGCTCGCCGTTTCGCTCAATATCGTCAACGGCTTTACCGGCCAATTTTCGATCGGCCACGCCGGCTTCATGCTCACCGGCGGATATGTCGCCGCCGCCATCACGTTCTATGGCACCGTTTTGTTCTGGGGCGACAAGCAATTTCACGGCGGTTTTCTCAGCTTCGGCGACAACCCGGCTGATTTCACGGGGCCGCTTATCGCGGGCGGCGACCTGCTATTTGTCGCCGGGTGTTTGGTCGGCGGCATCGTCGCGGCGGTCGCGGGTTACCTCGTCGGCTTGCCGTCGCTACGGCTGCGCGGCGACTATCTGGCCATCGTCACGCTCGGCTTCGGCGAGATCGTGCGTGTCATCTTCCAAAATTCCGGCGAGCAAGTGACGCGCATCAAAGAGATCAAAGAAACGCCGGTCTGGCAGCTCGCCGGGGCGATGGGACAATCGCTGGGCATGACCGGCGTGCCATTTTACACGTCGATTTTCTGGGTGTTTTTCTTCGCCGGATTGACGGTGCTGGTCGCCTATCGCATCAAACAATCGACCTATGGCCGCGCGCTGCTTTCGATCCGCGAAGATGAGATCGCCGCCGAGGCGATGGGCGTCAACACCACGAAGTACAAAGTGCGTGCGTTCGTGATCGCGGCGTTTTTCGCGGGGATCGCCGGGGCGCTCTATGC
>JBJXFK010000250.1:0-11990 GCA_046155505.1 Phycisphaerae bacterium | reverse complement strand
GATTGGCCGTTCGCATCATCTCGATACTCGCTACTCGCTACTCCGCAAGTCGCCGATCCGCGCCAGCGCCGCTGCCGCCCGATCCGTGTGCATAACAAATCCGCACGAACCCGCCGATCGCAGATTGCCGTGTACGCCGCGCATCGTCAGATATTGTTCGAACTGCTGATCGCCGCAGTAGTAACCGTCGGCGAGCGAGATGAATACCTGCGGCGTGTTCTCGAACATGCCATCAAACGCACGCCACAACCGACGAATCGCATCCGGAAACTCGTGATCGGCGGTCGCGCGCAGCAAAATCGCATCGTCGATGAAACCATCGTCGCCGCTGCCTTGCCGGAGACGATCAAGAATCGGCAGCAGATTCAGCGGGTCGCCGCGGCGCGAGCTGTATCGAAACTTGCCATCCTTGTGCTCGATTCGCCCGTCGCCGTCGCGCCCGACGACGATCACCGCGCCGGATTCGTCGCGATACGCGGCCAGCTCGACGCCCTCGAATCCGACCGCATCTCGCGCGACGCGCTCGGGTACGCGCGTATGCACGACGGCGCAACTCACCGGCCCCCATTCAGGCACGACAATGTCCGTCGCGTGCTCGATGCGATCGCCGACGTTGTAGCCGACGCGCTTCAGATGCCACGCCAGCGGCACGCGCGTCTGCGGGCCGAGATGGTGCCCGTGATCGCTCATCAGCGTGATGTGCAGCTTGCCGCGATGGCGATGGATGAGCGATTGGCAATAGCGATCGAGCCGGATGAGCAGAGTTTGATGCCCGTCGCGGCCGCGCTTGGCCCCCATCGCAGAGCCGCCGACGACGTAGCCGGCATATTCGCGTTTCTCGCTTTGCAAGAACCCGTCTTGAATGTGGCGCAGCTCGTCATCAAACCATACACCCGGCCAGAGATACGCCGGCCCGTGATACGGGACTGCGAGCGCGTAATCGATGTGCCGCAGCCACGTCATGTTGGTCGCGTTCACGTAGTTGTCGAAGCCGCTCTGTAGTCGCTGGCCGTCGAAGTACTGCGCCTCGACGCCCGGCAGCGGCAACACGCCGAAATAGTCGGCCAGCGCGGGGTCGGTCATTACCGGAAACGGACTGACCGTTCGCCCCGGCGGATGGAAAAGGCGAAAGCGTCCCTGATCGTAGAGTTGCCGGATCATCGCATACGGAACGCTGTCAACGATGATGAGCAGGCGACGGACGCCGGCGGCGTCGGCGGCGGGTGGCCAGTCAACCGCGCTGCCGAATCGACCGTCCGCGCCGCGATCGTATGCAAGCCGTGCGACGCGGCCAATTGTATCGAAAATTTCGCCGATATCGGCAACGCCGTCGCGATCCGAATCGTAGAGGCGTTCGATTAGCCCGCCGTCGATCGCGCGAGTCTCAACCGGCGCGACGGGAAAGTAGCTCGGCCCCGGCCCGGCGCAACCCGCGAGTGCGACAAGAACTGCCGCGACAACAATCATCAGGCGCATGCAAGCGACTCCGCGTGGGGAGCATCGGCCTCCGGCCGGTGCGACAAATTCACCTCGGCAATCGCCGGCGGCTGCCAACGGCAGCGGGTGGGCAGATTGTCCGCCCCACCTGGTCGGTCGGGGGCATGAACCATTTTGATGTGCTTCGCGTCGGCAACGGGCAGAATTCGCACCGGCCGGAGGCCGATGCTCCCCGCGCGTGACGCACTCGCGGCGACGCACGTTGCGCAATCGCAACTACGCGCGGCGACAATTACATCTTCGTCGGCCGATCCCAGAAGTTCACCAAATCAATCCGCGTGATGATGCCCACGATCTTCCCCGCCTTGCGCACGATCACACCGGTGTTCCCGCTCAGCAGCAGTCGATACACCTCGTCCACCGAAATCGACTCCGTCACCTCGGGCATCGCGCGGGCCATGATCTCGCGCAGCGGAATCGCCGCCGGGTTGCGGCCTTCGTGCAGCAAGCGTGCGAGCGTCACTTCCTGCAAGCCGCCGACCACACGGTCGTTCTCCACGATCGGGATCTGCGAAATGCCCTGCTCGCGGAACATCGAAATCGCTGCCTGCATCGTGTCGGTCGGCGAGAGCCACAACAGCTCACGCTCGCCCATTACCTCCAGCACATCCGCCGCCGTCGCCGGCTTGCGATCCTCGTCGAGATAGCCGTTCTCGCGCATCCATTCTTCGTTGTACATCTTGCTCAGATAGTTGCGACCCGTGTCCGGGAAGATGACCACCATCACATCGTTCGACGTCAGGCGCTCGGCATATTTCAGTGCCGCCGCCGCACAGGTGCCGCACGATCCGCCGATGAGCAGCCCCTCGGTACGGGCAATCTTGCGCGCGGTGTTGAACGACTCCTTGTCGGTCACGCGCACCCACGTATCGACCATCTGGCTGTTGAACGTCTTGGGCACATAGTCCTCGCCGATGCCCTCGACTTTCCAGGGCTTCGGCTGCCCGCCGCTGAGCACGCTGCCATCGGGATCGGCCCCGACGATTTTCACGTTTGGGTTTCGCTCTTTGAGATATCGCCCGACGCCGCTGATCGTGCCGCCCGTGCCGATGCCGCTGACGAAGCAAGTCACGCGGCCGCGGGTCTGCTCCCAGATTTCCGGCCCCGTGGTCAGATAGTGAATCTCGGGATTCGACATGTTGCTAAACTGGTCCGGCTGCCACGCGTTCGGAATCTCATTCCGCAAACGCTTGGCCACGCCGGCATAACTCTCCGGCGAATCCGGCGCGACATTGGTCGGCACGATGACGACTTCGCCGCCGTATGCACGCAGCAGGTTGATCTTCTCGCTGCTCATCTTGTCGGGCATGACAAAGATGCAGCGATAGCCCTTCACCGCCGCGACCATCGCCAGACCGACGCCGGTATTGCCGCTTGTGGCTTCGACGATCGTGCTGACGCCGGGCTTGATCTGGCCCTCGCGTTCGGCCTTCTCGATCATGGCCCGCGCCACGCGGTCCTTGATGCTCGCGCCGGGATTGAAAAACTCGACCTTGGCATAAATCGGACAGGGCAGCCCCGCGACCGACTTGTGCAGCCGAATCAGCGGCGTGCGGCCGATCGTATCGAGCACGTTATCGTACATTTCGAGCATGAGATGGCCTCGTGAATCGTCGTGATCGCCCGAATGCCGGGCTGTGACAGAGTTGTACCGCAATCGCCGCGTAGTTTGTAGGCCGCGATCGAACGCCGGTTGGCTCGATCTCGCGAAATTCCATCGAAATCCGCCCGCTCGCCGCGTACAATCTGTCCTCAGCTCGGCGGGCCGTCGGGCAAATCGCCTCGCGTCGCTATCGGCGGCGTGCAGGCTCGAACTCTCTCCGTTTTGGGGGAAACATGCCAGGAATCACTCGTCGTTTGTCGCAGTGCGTCGCCGCGCTCGCTTTTTGCCTCGCGCCGCTGGCCTTTGCCCAGGAGCCGGAGCGATACGAGAATCACAAGCTGGTCAACGTCACGGTCAACACCGTCGAAGACATGATCCGCATGCGCGCCATCAGCGACGACCACTGGTCTTGCTCGGGCCATCTCGGCACCACGCCGTTTCGCGTCACGCCCGACAAGATGCAGGCCCTCGCCGACAGCGGCCTGAGCTATCAGGTCATCCACGAAAACATCCAGGAAATGATCGACGCCGAGGCGGCCATGATCGCCGAACGCGGCCCGGGTGAGTTCACCAATTTTCAGGACTACAACACCGTACAGAACTCGCTGAACGGTCTCGCCGCCCTGCGCCCCGATCTCGCGCAGACGTTCGTCGTAGGCAATTCGCTGGAGGGTCGCCAGATTCGCGGCATTCGCATCACTGGCGCGGGCGGCGTCGTCGGCAAACCCGCGCTACTCTTCAACGGATGCCAGCACGCCCGCGAGTGGATCGCCGTCATGGTGCCGCTGTACATCGCCGACCAGTTCGTGCGCAATTACAACACAGACGCGCGCGTCACCGCGCTGCTCGACCAATTCGTTTTCTACATCGTGCCGATCGTCAACCCCGACGGCTACACGTATTCGTGGTCCACGTCGCGGCTCTGGCGGAAAAATCGCCGACCCAATGCGGGCGGATCGTTCGGCGTCGACCTCAACCGAAACTGGTCCGTCGGCTGGGGCCTCGAAAGCGGTTCGAGCAGCGACCCGACCAGCGAGACCTATCGCGGCACCGCGCCGTTCTCCGAACCTGAATCGACGGCGATGCGCAACTTCATCCAGGCCACGCCCAGTTTGGTGCTGCATATCGACTTCCACAGCTTTTCGCAGCTCATCCTCTCGCCCATCGGCTACGTAGCCGCCGTCCCGCCCGAACCGGTCGAGAGCACGTTCCAAGTCGTCTCGGGTCGCATTCAGCAAGCGATTCAGGGCGTAACCGGCGCGGTCTACAACCCGATCCCGTCGTATCAGCTTTACCTCGCCTCGGGCACATTTGCCGACTGGACGTTCGGTGCGCGTGACCTGTGGTCATGGACGATCGAGCTGCGCCCAATCGCCAGCCCGCCGGGTTTCATCCTGCCGGCGTCTGAAATTCAGCCCACTGTGCGCGAAAACTACGAAGCCATGCTCACGCTCGGTCGCTCGCTTTCAGAGGGCGTGCTGATCGACTGGCCAATCGGCACGCCCGCGTCGATCCCCGCGGATAACGCCGCATCGATCGAGCTCAAACTGCTCCCGTTTCGCAGCAGCGTTACGTCGGCCACGCTCTGGCGCCGCGTGCGCCCCGGCGGGCAATTTGTCGCCTTGCCGCTCGATGCGAGCGAATACCTGCAAACGGTCGCGCTGCCCGCACGCGATTGCGGAACGGAGATCGACTATTACGTGGAAGCCACAACCGCCGAAGGCCTTACCGTTCGTTCGCCGGCGGCCGCACCGAGTGTGTACTTCACCACGACTGTCGGGCCGAGCGCCCTCGCCAGCGACAACATGGAAGCCGACAGTGGCTGGCTGACCAGCATCGCCACCGATACCGCCACGCGCGGCCGCTGGAGCCGCATGAACCCCGAACCGACTCTTGCCCAGCCCGGTGACGACCACACGCCCAACGCCGGCAACAAGTGCTTTGTCACCGACGGTAACGCGGGCATCTCGCTCGGCGAAAACGACGTCGACAACGGTCGCACGACGCTCACCTCGCCCGAATACGACCTGACCGGCGGGACCGACCCGATCGTGCGCTACTGGCGCTGGTTCTCGAACACCACCGGCAACGCTCCGAACGCCGACGTGTTCATCGTGCAGATGTCGGTGAATGGCGGCGCGTGGACCACGGTCGAAACCGTCGGCCCCACCGGCCCGCAGGCAAATGGCGGATGGTTCGAGCACACCTTCCGCGTCCGCGATATCAACCCGACGCTCGGACTTACGCGGCTGCGCTTCATCGCCGACGACGGCGGCGAATCGTCGGTCGTCGAGGCGGCGGTCGATGACCTGACCATCGCCGAGGCGACGTGCAGCGGGCCGGTGTGCTTGGGCGACATCGACGGCGACCGCACGCGCTCGCTCACCGATCTATCGCGCTTGCTCTCGGCGTTCGGCACCTGTACCGGCGATCCGGCGTTCGACGACGATGCCGACCTGGATGCAAGCGAGTGCGTTAGCTTGAGCGATCTGTCGTTGGTGCTGGCGTTGTTCGGCGAAGCGTGTCCATAAACTGCAGCGCGCTCGTGGCATGGCTGCGGCTGTTTGCAGCCATGGACTTCGCGTGCGGCAGCAGTTGATCCGCGTCTCGCAAGGGACATGCTCGCAAACGGCCGCGAGCATGCCACGATTTTGATTTCGCGCGCGTGGCATGGCTGCGACCGTTTGCAGCCACGCTCTTCAACATCCCGTCGCCAATTCCGAGATTCGCATCGCTGCCTGCCGACCGTGCCAAAGTGGCATTTCGTGATCGCCTGTTAGCGACAACTCTGCGCATTTCAGCAATCCCGCGCGGCGACGCGACCGGCACGCCCCTTGCTACGATCCACCGCGGAAAGGGCGTCGTCATGCAAATGGACCGTTTCACGATCAAGGCCGCCGAGGCGATACAGGCGGCGCAGCAGAAGGCCGCGAACGCCGGGAATCCCGAGGTGACGCCGCTGCATTTGTTGGCAGCCCTGTTCAACGGCGGGGCGCGCGTCGGCTCGGCCGGCGCGACCGGAGGCGCGTCAGAGGGCAGCACCTCGCGCGACGGCGGCATCACTGTGCCGTTGCTCGAAAAGGCCGGCGCGAACCTGCCGCAGATTCGCACGATGCTCGAAAGCGAATTGAAGCGGCTGCCGCGACAGACCGGCGGGTCGCTCGCCGCCGCACGCTCGCTCGGCGAAGTTCTCGACGCCGCGACGCGCGAAGCCGACCGCATGAAGGATCAATACGTGAGCAGTGAGCACCTGTTGCTGGCGCTCACCGACGTGAAGAGCGAGGCACGCGAAATCCTGCACATGGGGGCGTGCAAACGCGACGACATTCTCGCCGCGCTCAAGAGTATCCGCGGCGGCGCGACGGTCACGTCGCAAAACGCGGAGGATCAGTACGAGCCGTTGAAACGCTACGGGCGTGACCTGGTCGAAGCCGCGCGGCAGGGCAAGCTCGATCCAGTCATCGGCCGCGACGAGGAGATTCGCCGCTGCATGCAGGTTCTCGCGCGGCGCACGAAGAACAATCCGGTCTTAATCGGCGAAGCCGGCGTGGGCAAGACGGCGATCGTCGAAGGTCTCGCGCAGCGCATTCTCGCCGGCGACGTACCCGAAGCGCTCAAGGACAAAATGCTCGTCGCGCTCGATATGGGCGCGCTCATCGCCGGTGCGAAGTATCGCGGCGAATTCGAGGAGCGCTTGAAAGCCGTCGTGCGGGCCGTCGTCGAGTCGAACGGGCAAGTGATCCTGTTCATCGACGAGCTGCACACCATCGTCGGCGCGGGCAAGACCGAGGGCTCGCCGGATGCGGGCAACTTGCTCAAGCCCGCGCTGGCCCGCGGCGAGCTACGCTGCATCGGCGCGACGACGCTCGACGAGTACCGCAAGCACCTCGAAAAAGACAAAGCCCTCGAACGCCGCTTTCAGCCGATCTACGTCGGCGAGCCGAGCGTCGAAGACACGATCGCGATTCTGCGCGGGTTGAAGCCGCGTTACGACGCACATCACGGCGTGCGTATTCAAGATGCCGCCCTCGTCGCGGCGGCGACGCTGTCGCAGCGCTACATCGCCGATCGACAGTTGCCCGACAAGGCGATCGACCTGATCGACGAGGCCGCGTCGCGCCTGCGCATCGAGAACGACTCGTTGCCGCAGGAGCTCGACGAGCTGCGCCGTCGCCTCATGCAACTCGAAATCGAACGCGAGGCATTGAAAAAAGAACGCGACGACGCCAGCAAGCGGCAACTCGCCGAGAGCGAGCGCGAGATCGCTGACTTAAAAGAAAAAAACGCCGGCCTCACCGCGCAGTGGGAAAACGAAAAACGCGGCATCGACGCGGTCAAGTCGCTCAAAGAGCAGCTCGAAGCGAAGAAGCGCGAACTCGACGACATGCAGCGTCGCGGAAACCTGGAAGCTGCCGCCCGCATCCGCTTTGGCGAGTTGCCCGCGATCGAAAAAGACCTGCGCGAGCGCGAGCAGAAACTCACGGCGCTGCACGCGTCGGGCGGCGGCTTGCTGCGCGAAGAGGTAACCGCCGAAGAGATCGCCGAAGTCGTCGCCAAATGGACCGGCGTGCCGGTTTCGCGGCTGCTCGAAGGCGAAAAAGAGAAGTTGCTGAAAATGGAGGACCGCCTGCACGAGCGTGTCGTCGGGCAGGATGAGGCGATCCGCGCCGTCGCCGACGCGGTGCGCCGCAGCCGCGCGGGGCTCGGCGACCCCAATCGTCCGATCGGTTCGTTCCTGTTCCTCGGCCCGACGGGCGTGGGCAAGACCGAGCTTTGCAAGGCGCTCGCCGAATTCCTGTTCGACGACGAGTCTGCGTTTGTGCGGATCGACATGAGCGAGTTCATGGAGCAGCACTCGGTCGCACGGCTGATCGGCGCGCCGCCGGGATATGTGGGCTATGAGGAAGGCGGGCGACTGACCGAAGCCGTGCATCGCCGACCTTATTGTGTGATCCTGCTGGACGAAATCGAGAAAGCGCACCGCGACGTGTTCAACGTGCTGCTTCAGGTGCTCGACGATGGCCGCCTCACCGATGGACACGGTCGCACGGTGGATTTCAAGAACACGTTGATCGCGATGACGAGCAATATTGGGAGTGAGCATATTGCGGCGCTCGCGCTGAGCGACGAAGGGGAAGACTCGCCGGCCGCGTCGCTTCGTCGCTCCGTCGCTCCGTCGCTCTCGGGCTCCGCCGCTTCATCGCTCTCCGACACGGAGATCGAACTCCGCGTAAAGGCCGAGCTGCGTAAGCACTTTCGCCCGGAGTTTCTCAACCGCATCGACGAGACGATCATTTTCCATCGCCTCGGCCGAGAGCACTTGCGCGGCATCGTCGATCGACAGGTGGCGATCCTGCAAAGCCGCCTCGCCGGCCTGGACATCGGCGGCGGCATGAAGCTGACGCTCACCGACGCGGCCAAGGACCATCTGGCCAAGGACGGCTATGATCCGGTGTATGGCGCGCGGCCGTTGAAACGGCTGATTCAACAGACGATTGAGAACCCGCTGGCGAGGCGCATCCTGAGCGGGCAGTTTGGGCCGGGAGATGAGATTGTGGTGGATGTGAATGGCGAGGGGTTGGTATTCTCGCGCCCGGCAAGTGGTAGTCACTAGCCTAGGGTGAATCGCATGTCGGCTGCGAGCGCGAAACGTCGCAAGTTGCTGTGGCTCTTGCTCGCCGCGATGTGCATCGCCGGCTTCGCGTGGTTCTGGGGCACGCGCGCAAGCTACGTGTTCCATCTGGGGCCATACGTATCAGTCGTTACGGCGGCTGATGGGTTGGCCGTCTGTTTGGCTCCCGAAAATCTCAAGTACCGTCAGTCGGACTGGTTTCACGCGATTCCGGCAAGCCCCATAGCCGGCTGGTGGGGAAACCTAAATCTCAAGATACCTTACTGGCTGGTTGTGGCGTTTCTGGGCGTCTGCGTGTTCGTGCTGTGGCGGCAATCGCGAAAGTTTGCCGAGGGTCACTGCGCGAATTGCGGTTACGACCTTCAAGGCACGCGGGGGAGGCCGTGCCCAGAGTGTGGCGGCAAAGCGACGGCACCGCCCGATCAATTTCAGACACGCGCTTTCTTGTCGATCGCAGGCGCTCGATTCGCCGGTCTGCTGTCGCTTTTCTGGCTCCTCGGCAGCACGATCGTCAGCGACGGACAAGAGGTGTGTCCTCGATGCCTTCAATATCAGTCCGTCAAATTCGCGCATTTGTTCGGCACCGTCCTTTTTCGTTACGACGTTACGCTGCACGCGTCGGGGCTGAGCCAGTACCTTGCGATTCCCGGCGCGACGGCATGTCGGCACGAGTGGAAGTACGCTCAGCGATCAAAGGAAGTATGGTGCACACCGTACGGAATTTGGAGCGGGTTGCAGCATCCACCGCCGGCGTCGACTTGCTGCACTTGGTGCGGTCGCCTGAGATCACGCGCGAGGGATTGCAGCAGTTGGAGGCGCGCGAGTTCGGCAATCTGAGGTCGCTGGTCAATCACCACGCCGATGCCGAAAAACTGATCGCTGATTCACAGTTTCGGGAGTTTTCGCGGGCACTCTGCCAGGCGCTCTTGAATCCGACCGCGCGATCTCCGCACCGGTCGCCATCCACTGCTCGTCTGCGCGAGTTGAGCGACGAACTGTGGTATCTGACTGATGCAACGCCCGAGCCGCCCGACGCGACGGATGAGTAGCTTACTCAGCGCGCGTGCACTTCGATGGTCTGCGTTCATTCGTACCGTGGCGGAATCACTCTTGGCATGCGACCGTGGACCGACTCAAACTCAGCCGCACATCTCGCTCGGTTACGCCGGAACTCGGCCACCGTCATCGTATCCACAGTTCCGCAAACGCGCAGCACCACAACGCGATCAAGTGCCGCATTCACAAAGTCTGAGTACGCCGCAATCCACAGCGGCGGGTCACTCGTGGTCAAATCGCTCACATAGAAAAAGTGGCAGCCCGCGACTCCGGGTTTGGCATTCGCACTGATCAAGACTTCGCGCGTCGTAAGGCCGGCTGATAGAAGGTCGTCGAGGGTCGGCGGAAACGCACCATTGTGTTCGTTGGCGTAGATCGCGAGACCCGATCCGAGCGACCCCAACTTCGCGCCCTCCAATTGCAAGCACGCGAGTTGCCGCACATACCACCAGCCGAGAAAGAGCATCACACCAGCTACCACTGCGAGCACTGCCCAGAACGTGCGGTGAGACTGCGAACTGTGCTGCCCAGCGTTCGGCATATCTCTTTGTGTGTTCGTCATGAGACGATCATGTTATGCTGCTGCACGGCGGCCCGGAAATCGCGCCGACCCGGAATCCGCAGCCGCGCCTCAGCCGCTACACTCGCACGATAGCCCGTGACACCGTCGCCACCCAAGCCCGAGTCCGCTTCGCACGCCGGCGCATCCGCCGCCGGGTCGTCGCCGCGCCCCATTGCCCACGACGTGCCCTGCTCCGCGTGCGGCTACAACCTGCGCGGCCTCGCGGGCGATCCGGTGCGCTGCCCGGAGTGTTTCCACGAGCACCCGCGCGAGTCGCTCGAACTCGACCCGGGGCACATCAGCGGCGTGCGCGAATTGCAGGCCGCCGCCGATGCACTCATGCTGGGCATTCTCGTCGCGACGTTTGGGTTGATCCTCGCCCCGTGCGGCGGGGCGCTGCTGGTGATCTATGCGATCATCCTCATCGGCCCGGCTCTGTCAGACATGAAGCAACGCTTCCGCGGGCAAGCGGGGTGGGCGACGCTGCTGTGGCAATTCGTCGGCCTGACGATCGCCGTACCGGTGTGCTTCCTGGGGCTGACGCTCGGCATCGCCGCGTGCGGCTGGCTGATCGGTCGCGTGATCGACGCGGCGAACGAACTGCTCGTCGGCGGCTGCACAGTCGCCGGTATGGCGCTCGGCACGTTTCTGCTCGTGCGGCTCCGCGTGACATCGGCGCTGCGAATACGCCAGACGGCGACGTTTGAGAAGTTGTGCCGCATGCTGCCGCACCGCGAAGGCCCATCCGAACCCGGAACGAGGGCGGGGATGCGTGCAGAGTAGCGAGTAGCGAGTTGAGACACGACCGCCGAACGCATCGCGCCGGTGGTCGGAGCGCATCGCGTAAGCGATCCGAACGCGACGCGCAAGCGAGTGAACGCACGCGCAGCGGGCGCGGATCCGAACCGCGCGCGCGAGCGGGGTAACTCGCTCGATCAGGGCGTCTGAGTCAGGACACGTCCTCAACCGCGCACGCGACCCCACTCGCTTGCGCTCGGGGTTCGGATGCGCGTCTTCAACTCGCTACTTGATATTCGCTATTCGCTACTCCCCACTCATGCCTTTTTCGGCGGCAATCGCAGTCCCAACTCATCAAGCTGCTTCTGATCCACCTCGCTCGGCGCGAGCGTCAGCGGACAGAAGCCCTCCTGCGTTTTCGGGAAGCTGAACGTGTCTAGCAGGCTGTCGAGGCCGTTCATCAGCATCACCATACGATCGACGCCCATCGCAAAACCACCGTGCGGCGGCGGGCCGTGGCGCAGAGCTTTGAGCAGGAAGCCGAATTTCAGTTCGGCCTCTTCCTGCGTCAGGCTCAGCAACTGGAACACTTTGCTCTGCACATCATCGCGATGGATGCGGATGCTGCCGCCGGCGAGCTCGGTGCCGTTCACCACCACGTCATACGCCTTGGCCCGAACCTTTAGCGGATCGGTATCGAGCAGATGCACATCCTCGTCCATCGGTGCGGTGAACGGGTGATGCACCGCGTAATAGCGATTGTCCTCGGCGTGATGCTCGAGCAACGGGAAATCGACCACCCACAGGAAATTCCACATGCCCGCGGGAATCAGATTCCGCCGCTTGGCGACTTCCTCGCGCAAGCGCGCCAGGAATTTGCAAACGTTGTCGACCGTGTCGGC
>JBJXFK010000211.1:0-13789 GCA_046155505.1 Phycisphaerae bacterium | reverse complement strand
CCACATGCTGCACACCCGGCGGAAAGCCGAGAAATCCCTTACGCGGCGTAAAGCGCACTTTGTCGCCGCGATCGCCCTTCACATACGCCGTCTCGCCGAAATCGGTGTCTTCGTCGAGCCATTTCATTCGCACGCTGAACGGCGCGCGGCGAAACCAGCAAGCGATCGTCTCGGGTTCGCGCAGCGTTTGAAATCCTGGAATGCCGCGCCGCTCCTGCCGCACGAGTGTGACGGTGTATTGCTGCAACCCGGCGCAGCGCTTGGCCACCTTGCGCAGGTATGCCAGCGGATCACGCCGCACCGCCTCGGCCCGTGTATCGGCGTCGGCGGCCGTCATCCCCTGAACCGGCCCAGGGATCGGCTCCATCGGCCGCGACGACGCGCAGCCCGACAGCAATGCCGCCGCGAGCAGCACAGCTAGTAGTCCGGCGTCAGCGAAGCGTCGCATCGCAAGTCGTTCGAAGTTCATAGCCGAGCATTATACGCGGCGGTCCGCATGCACACCCGTTCTGCGAAAAGTGGGAGCTGAGCGCGGGGAGCATCGGCCTCTTGGCCGGTGCACAGTTCGCCGCCGCGCGCAATGGACCGACCTGGCAGATCTGGCTTGCCGAACGACCGCCTATCTCGAAGGGGGTCGATCGTCTGTTCTGCGGTCGGCGTCATGAGAAGATTAGACGTGCGCTTTGCAGCATCCTAATATGTTGACATGATCACTCGCCTCTACGCAAACAACTTCCGCTGTCTGGTCGCCTTCGAGGCGGCGTTTGACTCGTTCGGCGTGTTGTGCGGGCCCAACGGAGCGGGCAAGAGCTCGGTGTTCGATGCCGTGCGGCTGATCCGAAACCTCGGTACCGGCGACGGTTTGCTTGGCGGGACCGGTGATCAGGACGTACCCGAGTTGGAGTTCAGCAAGCTCTTGGACAGCAGAATTCAGGAATTCGAGCTGAGCTTGAGCGTGGACGGGCATGCATTTGATTACGCACTCCACCTCGAACAGACCGCCGACTTCGAGAAACCGCGGGTCATTCACGAAAAGGCCCTGTGTGATAAACAACCGTTGTTCGAACGCGATTTGGAAGGCGTGCGGTTTCAGAAGTCTGACGGCAGCGAGACAGGGTTCCCGTTGGATTGGCGACAGGCGGCGCTGGCAGCGATCCAGCCGCGCGGTGTCAACATCGGCATGCTTGCGCTGCTTCAGAAGGAGATTGCCAAGCTGCTGGTCCTTCGCCCCAGCCCGCACCGAATGGAGTCCGAGAGCAAATCTGAAGCCAAGCACCCAGACCTTTCGATGACCAACCTCACGTCGTGGTACCGAGCGCTGGCGCAGGAGCAGGAGTGGACGGATGCGCTGCGGGACGCGCTGCGAGACGTCTGGCCGGACTTCCGCTCGTTCAAGCAGGTGGACGTCGGGATAAACTCGAAGGCGCTACAGTTGCGGTTTGAGGAGAAAGGCGGCAAGCCGATATTGCTGTTCGTACATCAATTGTCTGATGGCGAGCGGGCGCTGATTGGGCTGTACATGGTGCGGGCGGCCATGGAAGCCGGTGTAGCGCGGACGGTGCTGATTGACGAACCGGACAACTTTGTCGGCCTACCCGAGTTGCAGCCGTGGGTGTTGTCGATGCGGGAGTTGCTAGATGATGAGCACCAGTTGATCCTCATTTCGCACCACCCCGAGATTCTGGCGAACTCCGGCGAATCGAACGGGCGCTACCTCTGGCGCGACAACCACACGTCCCCGACACGCATCGGACCGCTGCAGGTGCCCGACGGCATGACCGCCGGTGAGGCGATCGCGAGGGGGTGGGCCGGTGGCTAGCCGAACGCAGATCGTTTGCCTGTGCGAGGGCGAGAAAGGCCGGAGCATCGATCCGGTATTCATCAATACGCTGCTGAAGACACTGAGACCGGCCTGGATTCGAACTCACGGCAGCAACGTCGTACGCCTTGTTCCGTGCGGTGGGAGGAAGGCGCTGATTGAGAAAACGGCTGAGGAGCTGCGAACTTGCGTCGCAGCGGGCGGCGACACGACGCTGATGGTGTGGGCCGATTGCGATCACGACAAAGACGACGGCGATGCGCTGAAAGCCGATTTCTGGATTGAGGCGGAGCGACAGGGGATCGCGCGGGCACAATTCGATCGCATTGTTTTCATCTTCGCCAAGGATCGGCTGGAGAATTGGATCGAGTTTTTGCAGAGCGGGAACACGGACGAATCCAATGAGGGCCCGCGGGTGAAGCACAACCGGGCCGTTGCCGATGCGGCAAAGAAGCTGGCGGCGATGTGCCAAGCAGGAAGCCCGGTCGAGGGCATGCCCGCGTCGCTTCTGTGGTCGTGCAAAAATTGGCAGTCGCTCGTCAAGCGAATGAAATGATCCTGATCGGCAGATGGCAATGAAGTCAGCGATTGGAGATGCGATGGCCAGCGTACACATTCCCGAGCGGAAGCAGACAATCGACGACGCGACCGAACTCACCGCGTTCCTTGCCGAGTTCGGCATTATTTACAAACGCTGGCCGCTCGAGGAGCGCGTCAGCCCCGACGCGTCGTCCGAGGACATCCTCGCCGCCTATGCGCCGGAGATCGACGAACTGAAGCGCTGGGGCGGCTATGTCACCGCCGACGTGATCAATGTGACGCCCGACACGCCCAATCTCGATGCCATGCTCAATAAGTTCAACAAAGAGCATCAGCATTCCGAAGACGAAGTGCGTTTCATCGTGAAGGGCACCGGCCTGTTTCACATTCACCCCGAAACCGGGCCGGTCTTTTCCATCACCGTGCAGGGTGGCGATCTCATCACTGTGCCGCGCGGCACCAAACATTGGTTCGATCTCTGTCAGGAACGCACCATCCGCGCCATCCGCCTGTTTCAGGACATGGCGGGCTGGACGCCGCAGTATGTCGAGGGCGGCGTGCATCAGGAATTTGCGCCGCTGTGTTGGGGGCCGGCGTATCTGAAACCTGAGAAGACGTTCAAGCCGTCGGCGGCGATCCTGTGAGCGGCGCGCCTCGCGCGATTTTGCTCGACATCGAGGGCACGACTTCGTCGATTTCGTTCGTGTTCGATGTGCTGTTCCCCTTTGCGCGGCGTGAGCTGGCACGGTTTCTCGAACAGCATTGGCATCGCGACGATGTGCTCGCCGCGCGCGAGCAGATCGCCCGCGACGCCGCAGGTGACATGCACGACCACGCGGCACTTGAAGCGCACCTGACCGACCTGATGAATCGCGACGTGAAGGCTACCGGCCTCAAGCAACTGCAAGGCCTGATCTGGCAAGAGGGCTACGCCTCGGGTGAATTGCGTTCGCATGTGTACGCTGACGTTGCGCCCGCGCTACGACGCTGGAGCGCTCGCGGCTGCGACGTGCGGATCTATTCGAGCGGCAGCGTCGCGGCCCAGAAGTTGTTCTTTGCGCACACCGAATTCGGCGACCTGACCGCTGCGTTGCGCGGCCACTACGACACGACCACTGGCCCAAAGAGTGCGCCCGCGAGCTACGAGATCATCGCCCGCGCCTTCGAGATGCCGCCGAACGAAATCCTGTTTCTCTCCGATGCACCGGTCGAACTCGACGCGGCTCGCGAGGCGGGCCTTCGCACCGGGCTTGCCGCTCGGCCCGGAAACAAGCCGACGCCCGGATGCGGGCATCAGCGATTCGAGACCTTCGACTCAATTCACTAGCGACGAAACCAGTTGCGGCGTGATCTCGCGCAGCTCGCGAACGATCGCCGTCGCGCCGGCCTGCTCGAGCGTTTCCGCCGGGTGCGTGCCGACGAAGCCGATTGACTTCATGCCTGCCGCGGTCGCCGCGGCGAGGCCGACGGGCGCGTCTTCGATAACGACGCACCGCGCCGGCGGAATGTTGATCCGCTCCGCCGCGAGCAGAAAGCAATCCGGCGCGGGCTTTCCGTGCTTCACGTCAAAGCCGGTGACGACCGCCTTGAACAGCGGCGTCAGGCGCTTCTCGGTTAGCACCAATTGCACATTCTCCGGCGGGCCGCTGGTCGCGACGGCGAGGGGGTAACCCGCGTCGGTTAGTGAGTGCAGCAGTTCTTTCGTGCCGATGGTCAGCGGGACCATGCCGGTGACGAGGTCGCGATAGAGCGCTTCTTTTTCGGTGTCGATCTTGTGAGTTTCTTCCGGCGACATCTCGCGCTGCCAGAGATCGCGAATGATGTCGCGGCTCGGCCTGCCGAAGCTGTGCTTGAAGAACTCGTCCGACATGGTGATGCCGTGCTTCTTGGCGACCAGCCGCCAGCTCGCCGCGTGTGCGGGGCCGGAAGCGACGAGAACGCCGTCCATGTCGAAGATGACGCCGATGCTGCTCAAGTATGACTCCCGCGCTTGATTGGTTGGCAAAGTTTCAACATAACAAGGGAACAATGGAACAAAGGAACAACGGGACAACGGGACAACGGAACAACGGAACAACATGACAACGAAATAGGGTTGCCGTGTCTCGCAGGGGCGAGTGTACTCGCGATTGCGTGATTTTCGTTGGATTTCGACGCGATTCGCATCGCGCGTTTGTGGACGGACCGAATCTCAGGATCAGTGTCGCCGTGCTGCGTTGTTCCGTTGTCCCGTTGTTCCTTTGTTCCTTTGTTCCCTTGTTCCCCGGTCACCCGATCCCCATCGCGTTCCGCGTATTCCGTAAGCGCATCTCGGCCACGTCCAATTCTTCCTGCAATCTCGTTTGCGTCTGATCGTTGATGTTCGATTTGTCGCGCAGACTCAGCACGCGCTCGCGTTCGGCGTGCAGCGCTTCCAGCTCGATTTCGAACAAGTGCGGGTGCGGCCGTTCGCCCGGCGCGCTGCGGATGCGACCGTCGATCAGCAGCCGCAGCCGTTCCATATATCCCGTTTCGACGTGATCGAGCGCGGCCGCATCGTTGCCCGCCCGGCCGCGCAGCTCATCCAGGTGCGACAATGCCGCCTGAATCATGCTGATTCGCGCGAGCCGCTCTTCCTCGCCCTGATTCTCGTCATCGCGAATGCCGAGCAATCGAATCAGCGGCTGAAGCGTCAATCCCTGCACGATCAGCGTGCCGATGATCACGCACACCGTACACGCGATGACGATGTCGCGCCCGGGAAACGGCTGATCGCCGGCCATCATCGGCACCGACATCGCCGCGGCCAGCGACACCGCGCCGCGCATACCGCACCATGTCGCCAGCATCACGTTTCGCAGCGGTGGATAGCCGCCCTCGTGCTTGCGCAGTCGCGGCGAAAAGTACATCGGCAAGTAGGCACCCGGAATGACCCACGCGATGCGCGCGACGACCACGGCCAGTGTGATCCACGCACCCGCCGCCAGCACCTGCGGCACATCGTATTCCACCGCAGTCATGAACAGTCGCGGCAGTTCGATGCCGACCAGCACAAAGCACAATCCGTCGATCACATACGCGACCAATCGCCACACGGTGTAAAGCTGATAGCGCGTGTCGGCGGCGACCTGGTGAATCCGCCATGCCACGAAAAACCCGGCGACGACGACCGCGATCACGCCGCTCGCATGCACGGCGTGCGCGCCGGCGAAGGCGACATACGGTGCGATGATCGAAAAGGTGAACAGCACCATCGTGTCGCGGATCAGGCGATTCACCATGTTGGCCAGCACGCCCACGCCGAGCCCGATCGCCACGCCGCCGACGACCGTCCACGCAAACTCGGCCCCGACGTCGAGCCACGAAAACGCGCCCGAGAGGACGACGCCGATCGCCAGTTGCAATGCCACGAGCGCCGTCGCGTCATTCACCAGACTCTCGCCGCCGAGGATCGCGGTCAGTCGCCGCGGCACGCGCAGCCGATGAATGACGGCCATCGCGGCGACGGTGTCGGTGGGCGAGACAATCGCGCCGAGGATGAAACACACCGGCCACGGCAGCGCGGGAAACAGCAGCTTCGCCGTGAGTCCCACCGCCAGCACCGTCGCCGCGACCAGCCCAATGGCGAGCATCAGAATCGGTCGCAACCAGCGCGTGAAATCGTGCCACGAGGTGTGAAACGCCTCTTTGTAGAGCAGCGGCGGCAGGAAAAAGAGCAGGATCAGATTCGGATCGAGCGGCGGCGGGCGCACACCGGGGATGAGCGTGATCGCCGCTCCGCAAATTACGAGCAACACCGGGTATGGCGTGCTCATGCGGCGCGTGATCAGGCCGACGAAGGCCAGCGCGGCGAGCATCGCGATCAGTGCATAGGCTGTTTCAAGCGTCACGGAGCGGGATTGTCGGCGGATCGCGGCAAAGGGCAAGCGTCAGACGCAGACTTCCAGCGCGGCGCGAACCTGCGCGAGCAGTTGTTCACGCGAAAACGGCTTGGCGAGGGCCAGCGCGCCGAGCGCTTGCCCGGCGGCGATCGTGCGCTCAATCGCCTGACCTGAGAAGAAAATCACGCGCAGATGCGGTCGACGACCGCGCAGCTCGGCGGCCAATTCCGGCCCGGCAAGTCGCGGCATGAGCACATCGGTTAGCAGCACGTCAATATCATCTTGAAATGAGTTACTGACTCGCCGGGCGTCGCTGCCGTCGACTGCTTCGAGCACGCGATATCCGTCGCTGCGCAGCATCCGCGCGGTGGCGTCGCGCACATGCATGTCGTCTTCGACGAGGAGGATGGTCGCGATCGGATTGGGTTCGAGCGGCATTGCTGCGGTACTCCAATGCGTTCATCGGTCGCGCGATGCGTCCGAATCAGTTACCCCGACACGCAAGAACCATGAATTCGCGACGCCGCGCAACTGTTGCCGCGCGTCGCGATCACGGGCAGTGGTATGATCCGGGACGCTGGTTGCCCAATCGCACTTGATCGGCCCCTGAGCCTTGTGAGTATCGATATGAGTAGCACCATCAATGTCGGCGTCGTCGGCCTGGGCTTCATGGGCCGCACACATCTCAGCGGCTATCAGGCCGCCAGTCAGGCCGGGTATCCCATTCGCGTCGCCGCGATCGCCGATCGCAGCCCCGACCGCCTCAGCGGCGGCGGCGACGCGACCGGCAACATCGGGATGGGCGGGCCGCTGGCGGTCGATCCAACAACGCTCACTTGCTACAACGAGCCCGAGGCGCTGATCGCTGATCCGAGCATTCAACTGGTGAGCATCTGCACGCCGACCGACACGCACGTCGAGCTCACGCTGAAGGCTCTCGCCGCAGGCAAGCATGTGCTCGTCGAAAAGCCGCTCTCGCTGAGCGTGGCTGAGTGCCAGCGCGTCGTGCTGGCGGCGCGCAGTGCGAAAACGCGCTGCATGCCGGCGTTCTGCATGCGCTTCTGGCCTGGTTGGTCGTGGCTGCGTGAAAAAATCGAACGCGGCACCTACGGCCCGGTGCGCAGCGCCGTCTTTGCACGCCTCGGCAGTCCGCCGACCTGGTCAAGCGAGTTTTACAAAGACTTCTCACGCAGCGGCGGCGGACTTGTCGATCTGCACATTCACGATGCCGACTTTGTGCAGTGGTGCTTCGGCAAGCCGGACGAAGTGGTGAGCACGGGCACGACCGAACATCTGACGACGCTCTATCGGTATCGGCACGGCCCGCGGCATGTTGTCGCCGAGGGCGGCTGGGGCCATTCGCCGGGCTTTCCGTTTCGCATGCGGTTCATCGTGTCGTTCGAGCAGGCGACGGCGGAATTTGATTCGAGCCGCAGCGAGCCGCTGACGCTGACGCAGGATGGCCAGACGCAGCCGGTGCCGCTGGCGTCGGTGACGGGTTGGGATCTGGAGATCCGGCATTTGATCGACGCGGTATTGCATCCGCAGCGCGGGCTGACTGCGCCGATCGAAGCGGCGTATGACGTTGCGGTGCTGCTGGAGGCAGAGCGGAAGAGCTTGGAGACGGGGCATATTCAGGACGTGTGAGTGAGTCGCCGTGGGATGATGCGTTGGGGCACTCGCGATCGTGTGGCACCGGCCATCGTGTGGCACCCGCTATCAGCGGGTGCATTTCTACCCGCACTTTTTTTGCGCACCGCCCGGAGGGCGATGCTCCCCTTGTGCATCTGCGCTTTACGTTGCCGGTTGCAGCGTTGCCGCGCGGTCCTCGTCGAGCTTCTCAATCGTGATCCGCCGCCCACCGTCATCCGCGTATTCGAGCTCCACGCGAACCGCCGTGCCCGTGAGCAACTCGGCGAATTTGTCTGCCCATTCCAGCAGCACCACCCCGCTCTCACGCATCTCGTCAAACCCAAGATCGAGCAGCTCGTCGATGCTGCCCAGCCGATACGCATCGCCGTGATACAGCGTCTCGCGACCCGTGTACTCGCGCATCAGCACAAACGTCGGGCTAATCACCGGCTCATCCGCCGCGACGCCCAGACCGATCGCGACGCCTTTCGCAAACGCGGTCTTGCCTGCCCCCATGGGCCCGCACAGCGCGACAAAATCGCCACGCCGCAGCAACCGCCCCAGTCGCTCGGCGAGCGCGCGCGTTTGCTCTTCGCTCGTGGTGTGCTGCACGATCGCGCTCACCGGAAATGCTCCCAGCCACGCCGCGGAATCTCGCACAAGCCGCCGTCGGCGTCGCGCATCGTCAATCCAGTGCCCGCGACCAGTTCGCCGAGCGGCAACAACCCCAATCGTGCGCAATCTGCGGCGCGCTCCGGCGGGCAGCACACAATCAGCTCAAAATCCTCGCCGTCATGCAGCGCATGCTCGCGGGGCGGCTTGCCGGTCTGCGCGCTCAGGCACTGCGCGTCGTCGTGAGTCGCCGCATCGATGAGTGACGCATCGAGCATCGCACCGCAATTCGACGCATCGCAGATATGGCCGAGATCAACCGATAGGCCGTCGCTGATATCGATCATCGACGTCGGAATGCCCGCTTCGACAAGCTGCTTGGCGAGCGCGACGCGCGGCTCGAACGACAAATGTCGCCCGAGTATGGAGCCGCCGAGCGGTCCGGTCACAAACACCCGGTCTCCGACACGTCCGCCGCCGCGCAAAATCGGCCGCTCGCATGCGGCCGCGACGGTGACACTGATGACGGTCGGCGCATCCCAGCTATTGGTGTCGCCGCCGACGATCGGGCACCCATGCGCACTGCCCAGTTCGGCCATCCCCGCCGCCAGTTCGAGGGCCGCGTCCATCGAAACCGAGTTTGCCAGCGCGACTGCACAGAGCGCCCCGACCGGCGTCGCGCCCATCGCGGCGCAGTCGCTCAGGTTTACTGCCAGCGCCTTGCGACCGATCAGCCGCCACGATTGTGTACGGGAATCGAAATCGACCCCGTCCATAAGTGTGTCAACGGTCCAAAGCAGCTCGCTCGACGGCACAGACGCCATGTCGTCGCCAAACGGCACGCGGAGCGACGGGTTTGACGGCGACAGAATGCCGCCGATGCGGCGGATCAGTTCGCGTTCGCCTTTGGCTGATTCGGGAATAAGCATGGGCGTCTGCGTGGTTTACGTTCGCGGGGTCGTTACCGCATCGTCGGCGACCCGACTGAATCGTACGATCAGGGCGTCTGCCGGGCCGTGGCCAGGGTTGAACGCCGCAATTACGGCTTTCTTTCGAGCTTCACGCGGGTATACTACCAAGACTCAGGAATCAAACCTGAAGATCGAGGGCAAATCATGCTGACACGCTCTGTACTGCTCACCGCCGCGCTGGCCATTGGGTTGTCGTTCGTCTTCGTGCAACCCAGTGCCGACGCGCAGGAGTCGATGGGCCGCTGCAAACTCCACCGGGTCAGCAAGGGACCGGTCGAGGGCAAGGTCACGCTCGACGCCGACGTCTACATCATCGAGCTCGACAACGGCGCGACCATGCGGCTCAAGAAGAGCGAGGTGGTCAAGCTTGAACGTCTGGCCGAAAAGCCCGCCGACGCCGAAGCCGGCGCGACCGCCGGCAATCAGCCGTTCAGCAGCAAGATCTCCGATGAAATGATCAAGCAGGTGCTCGGCAGCGAGTCGTTCGAGAGCACCGTGCTCGACCCGGAAGACTTCCGCAGCGTCGATGCCCGCAGCCCGCTGCCGCTCGATCAGCCTTCGCTGCAGGAAATGTTGCACATCGCCGGCCCCAAGGGCAAGCCGCTCGAGACCGACCACTTTGTATTCGTCTACACGTCAAGCGTGAGCATGGCCCGCGAACTCGCGGCTCGGCTCGAGTCGGTCTATGAGTGGAACGTGCGCTATGCCGAAATGCTGAAAATCCCGATCGTCCGCCCGATGGCCAAGCTGGAGATCTTCTTCTTCGGCACGTTTGACGAATACATGGCCTATCAGGCGATCAACGGCATGCGCGTCGAAGGCGCGATCGGCTTCTACTCGTCGACCGTCAATCGCTCTGCGTTCTTCGACATGTACACGTACATCGCGTACGAGGGCGTTCAGCGAGCGCTGAAGGATCCCAAATTCCCCGGCGACCGGAAGGCAAAACTCAAAGCCTGGCTCGACCGCACCGTGGAGCACGAGAACGTCGAAGTGGTACAGCATGAGGCGGCGCACCACATTCACTTCAACTTGGGCATTTTTCACGGCTATGGTCGTCCGCCGCGCTGGATGAGCGAAGGTCTGGCGACGATCTTTGAAGTGCCGCCATCGGAGTTTGGCGCGAGCTTCGGCGCGACGAATCACTATCGCCTGATGTGGTTCCGCCGATTCATGGGCGATCGCAGCGAACGCCTGGGCGACCTGCGTCAGATCATGTTTGACGACGGCTGGTTCTTCCAGTTCGGCTTCCTGGCCTATTCGTTCGGCTGGGCCATGAATCACTACCTGTTCCGCACGCAGCGAGAGAACTACGCCAAGTGGATGCAGTTCCTCGCCACACGCGAGTGGGGCGGCGAGTGGGAAGTCGCCGACAAGCAAAAGGTGTTCGAGGACATTTTCGGCGAGTTGAACGACGACTGGAAAAAGAAGTTCACCGACTGGATCGCGTCGCTCGAACTGAAGACCGAGCATCTTCCGCCGGACAATCCGCCGCCGTAATCGGCGCTGATTCAAACGTTCAACAAATACCCGCCGCCCGCGATCTGCATTGGCTGTCGCGGGCGGCTTGCTTATCGGAATGAGCGAGGTAACAATGCTTTCGGAAATGTCCAAAGCAAGCGCGCACGTCTTGACTTGCCGCCGGTGATGCACGTAACGTCTTTTGAGAACATTACTTCGCACTCCGCGAATCTGGGACAAGCGGCCGTTTGCGAGGCCTCGACCGTGCCGAATCGCAACTTTGCGGGAGCGGTTTGCTGTCGCGCTGCCTGGAGACGCCATGATGAGCTTCTCGAATCCGACATCTGCAATGCGTATTTGCATGCAAAGTGCTTGCGCGACGCTTGTTTCGCTCGTTGGAGTGCTCGCGGTTCCGCGCGCATCGGCTCAGTTCCTCATCCCATTTGAGGGCGATGGCTATCCCGGCTCCATCGACGGCACACCCATTCCCGCCGAGACCAGTTTCTACATTCCCACCGCCGGCGGCTTCGGCGGCGAACTGTACACCTACGACGGCAACACGCTCGGCTTTAGCCAGAACCCGGTCGGCGGCGAGCAATTTGTCGGCTTGCAACGTCGCCCCGGCGGCTACGCGCGCATGCAGCGCGACGTGCCCTGGACCAATAACTGCTGGACGATCCAGTTCGACATGAATCTCGCGTATCGCGGCACGCTGCCGGCGACCAATCATGCCGCGTCGGTCTCGATTCAGCCGTTGCCCGCGCGCGGCAGTGCCGCCCTGATCTTCGTTTGGGACGACACGCGCAGCGCCAGCACCTATTCCGTCCGCGCGTTCGGCTTTGACGAGGTCGGCGAGTTGCCGTCGCAGTCCGGCCTGCTCGTCGACGACTCGGCGTTTCAGCATCTGCTCGCGGATCATTGGTATCGCATCTCGTTCCGACTCGAACTCGCAAGCAACCGCCTGAACTCGATTTCGATTCGCGATTTGCAAGCGGCACCGGTTCGCATCACGTTCTCGCCGGAGGAGCCGACGGGCTACTTCCTCGGCGAAGGTTCGCCGCTTCAAGCGGATTTCGACGAAGCTGCGCTGCCAACGTCGGTTCGCTTCTTTGCCGGCGGTGGATTCGAGTTTGATCCATCCAGCGGCAATACGCTCGCGATCGACAATTTGGGCGTGCTCGCACTGGCCAGCGACTGTAACGGCGATGTGGACGATGACGGCGACGTTGATCTAACCGATCTCGCATTGCTGCTGCGAAATTTCGGCACGGTCGGCGGCATGACGCACACCGATGGCGACGTGATCTGCGACGGGTCGGTGGATCTGCCTGACCTCGCCTTGCTGCTCGGAAACTTCGGGGTGGTATGTCCCGGCGATGATTGAGTCGATCGATCGGTCGCCAGCGGCGCATGTGAGTCGCGACCGCACGCGCCGCGCTTGCTTTGAGTGTAAGTCGTTACAGGGGGTAAATCATGCGTAACTGGAAATCCAAACTCGCCCTGGCCGGCATCGCCGGCTCGGCGATCGGTGTCACAGCCTGCAATTCCGCCGCGGCGTTCTTCCTTCAGGACTACGGTCGCGACATCCTGTTCTCGGGTGGTGCATTGGCGATCGCCCTCGCCGCTGTCGGGGAGGTGAACGAGGACATCAGCGGTCTGCGCGATGATGTGAACACGGTGCAGCAAAACATCGACAACCTCGTCAACTCCGGTTTGCCAGCGCCCGACGATGGCCAGACCGGCCAAGGCACGCCCGGAGCCACCGGCCCGCAAGGCGAAACTGGCGCGACCGGCCCGGCAGGCGCGGATGGTGCGACCGGCGCGGCGGGTGCGACGGGCGCAACCGGGGCAACCGGAGCAACGGGAGCAACCGGTGCGACCGGAGCCGCCGGCGCACCGGGCGACCCCGGCCTCGCGCTCTTCAGTCAACTCGTCGATCACTTCTATTACTTACCGGTCGCGCTCGGTGGCGGCGGCGGTCCGGTTGATGCCGGCGACGCGCCGGACTTCAGCAACGCGCTCGGCTGGCGCATCGTGCTTCCGCGCAATTACAGCGGTGGGAACCCGCTCACCATGCGGCTGTTCCTGAACGCGAACTTCGTGACCGAGCCTGGGCGACCGACCGCCTGTGAAGCGTTCGATCTCGCCGTGGTGCGCCTGCGCAGTGGCGCGCCGGCCGAGCCATTCGGCTCGCAAAAAGTCGTCAGCCTCGACATTCCGGCGAACGACGGTCGCGTGTTTCTCGTCGTCGATCTGCCGCTGAACTCCGCCGACGGACTCAACCTGCCCACCGATCTCGCTGGCGGACAGGTGCTCGGCTTTGGCATGGCGTGGCGCGACGCCGAGTGTCCGCTGCTGGGTCGCGATTACAGCATCCTCGCGGTTGAGTTCTACGACGCGGAGGCGGCGGAGACGGCTTTGATCGGAGCGACCGTGAGCGATGTGCCGCCCGACTGTCTGTGTGGCGGCGGTGTTCCAGCAGAGTGACGGACGATCGACCGATGAGCGGCGGACGAATTTCCGCCAGATTTGACGCATCACAGAGACGAATTTCTGTTGCCCCAACGCCGACACCCGGATAAATTCCAGTTGTCGAATCGGCGTTGGGGCACTCTGTTTTGATGGAAGGGCTTGCCTCGCCAACGCCTTGGCCGTTTGCCGCATCGAGCAGTCGCGAGAGATTGCTGCATGATCCGGCAAGCGGAGCGACCGTCGGCACGTTGGAACGACGGCGTACGACACATCTTTTCATTGGTCGTTGTCATCACTGGAGGTCCGCGATGCAGCGTCGATCGATGCTTGCGCTTTGCGCAACAGCCGCTCTGGTCATCGTACCGGGCGCGCTGGCCGAACGTCAGTTCACCGTCCATCACGGCAACACGGTGTTGTCGCTG
>JBJXFK010000192.1:0-5676 GCA_046155505.1 Phycisphaerae bacterium | reverse complement strand
GTCGGCGATTTCGCGGTGCGGGGCGATGTCGCTGACGATTGCGGGCACGCCGAGCGACATGGCTTGCAGGAGCGCGTTGGGCACGCCCTCGGTGCGCGAGGGGAAGACCAGCAGGTCGGCCGCGGAGAAGAGCTGGCCGAGATTGGGCAGCCAGCCGGGGAGTTGAACACGGTCGGCGATGCCCGCGGCAGCGGCGCGCTGGCGCGCGCTTACGAGCAGCGGACCGTCGCCGGCGAGGACGAAGCGCCAGTGCGCCGGCGCGTGCGCGGCGATGTCGATGATGAGCTCCGTGCGCTTCACCGGATCGAAACGCCCCGCCCACGCGATGAGAAATTGTTCGTCGGCGATGCCGATCGCGCGGCGCGCGGTGGCGCGATCGACCGGGTCCAAGCGCTCGATATTGGGCGGCACGACGAACACGCGGCCTGCATCGCGGCCCAGCGTGCGGATGACGTGCGCTCGGACGGTTTCGCTTTGCACTACGTGGGCCGCGTCGCAGCGCGCGGTCCAGCGTTCCAGCCGCAGGTGCCAGGGGCGGTCGAGTTCGATTGTCGCGGTTGCGGTTACGACGGGAATTTTCAACTGTCGCCCGACGATGCGGGCGGCGACGTTGGCGTGTGTGAGTGTGGCGTGGATCAAGTCGGGCTGAATGGCGCGAATGTGTTGTCGCAGCGCGGCGAGGGCGCGAAACGGGCGCGACGACACCGCGTCGCAGGCGAATGTGCGAAAGTCGTCGCGATCGAGTTGCTCGCTCACGGGGCCGCGCGAGGCGAGGCAGCCGACGACGCACTCGACGCCCGCGTCGCGTAACGCACGGGACGTGCGTGCGATGCGCAGCGGTGTGCCGCCGGGCTGGAGATCGGTGACGAGAAGCACGACGCGCATCGGCGTAGTGTCGCCGGTGTGGGCGGCGTCGCAAGTCGCCGCGATTGGCCTCACGATACGTGCAGCGCGTCGACGATATTGTTGCGGGCCGCGTGCCGGGCGGGCATGACGCCGGCGATGATGCACAGGCCGATGGTCAGGCACGCCGCCGCGGCGAGATACATCCACGGCATTTCGAGCACGACGCGATAGCCCCACATGCGCTGCACCATCTCGGTGATGTTGGCGGCGAGGTGAATTCCGAGGAGCAGCCCCATTGCGCTGCCGAGCACGCCGAGCACGATTGCTTCGCCGATGACGAGGCGCAAGACGAGGCTGCGTGTCGCGCCGACGGCGCGCAGGATGGCGATCTGCTTAGCCCGCGCGACGACGTTGGCGGTCATGAGATTCGCCACGCCGAGGGCTGCGACGATTAGCGCGACGAGCGGTACGGCGGTCATCAGGCGCGTGATTTTGCTGAGTTCGCGGTCGATTTCGTCTTTCAGTTCGCTGATCGAGCCGCGGAAACTGCCGGTGGCATCGAGGCGTTTTTGAATGTCGCGCAGCGTCTGATCTTCGCGATAGCGCTGCCAGCGGCGATCGAGCGCGATCTTGGTGTCGTAGTAGATGTCTTCGAGCCGCTCGCCTTGGCCGCGCGGCGGTGGCCAGCTCGAGGGCACCGGCTCGGGCGGCAGGTCGAGATTGAGCATGACGACGCGCGAGCCGTCGATTCCGAAGTGCTTCTTCAGATCGTCGTTCGTGCCGATGACCGAGCCGGACGCGCCGACGTTGTATTCGGTGAGCGCCTGGAAAAACCCGGCGGCGATGTCGATCGCGGGCGAGACGATTACGCCGGCGATTTTGAATTGCCGCACGCGGTCGGCGTGAATGATGCGCACGGTGTCGCCGAGATGCTTGTTGCGCGAACGGGCGAAATCGTCGGCGATGAGAACGTGCCCGCCTTCGCGCATGAGGCGCATGGCTTCGTCGGGGTCGCCTTCGAGAAACTCGAACTTGACGATGGTGAGGAACGAATCGGGGTCGATGCCCATGAACCATGTGACTGATGCGACCACGTCGGCCATGAACATCGGCTTTTCTTCGACGAACACGTTGGTCGCATTGGCGACGCTGAACGACTTGATGTGCGGCACTGCGGCGATGATCTCTTTCGCCTTGGGCGTCATCTGCGACGTGCTCCAGATATAGGAGCCCGGGAATTGTTTTGGGAATTGCCAGCCGCGCGTCACGCTTTCGTTGACGACGAAAATGCCGACGATGAGCGAGAGGCCGACCATGAGGCCGCAACATAGGCCGGCCGATCGCCAGACGGCGTGGCCGACCTGGTCGGCGAGGAGGCGCGTGCGCACGTTCAGGGCCGCAGCGACGAGATGAGTCGCGACTGTACCGACGACCTTCACCGCGAGCGGCGCGAGCAGTGCGTAACCGATGTAGAGCATCACAATGCCCGCCGATGCGTATTCGACGAACGACGGCGAGCGCGACACTTGATCGAGCACGACGAAGTGCTGAACAACGAGCGTGAGCGCGGAGAGCGCGGCGACGACGACGAGCCACGCGGCGGACGACTTCGCAGCGCGCGGGCGGGCAGCCTCCATCGGCGAGACGCGCAGGGCGGTCATCGCCGGCAGCAAACCGGCAATCAGCGTGGTCGCCATACCGGCGGCCGATGCGATCGCAACGCCGTTCCAACTGATCGCGAAGCCGCCGACATAGTCGGGCACGAGCCAGACCGTGAGCATGGTGAGCGCGAGGCCGATCGGGACGCCCAGGCCGATGCCGACCGCTCCCATCGGCAACACTTCGACCAGCACGAGCGTCGCCAGTTGCATGCGCGTCAGGCCAATGCAGCGCATGAGGCCGAGTTGCACGATGCGCTCGACCATGCCCATGCTCAGCGTGCTCAGGATGATGAACAGAGCGGTGAGCATCGCCACGCAACTCAGCAGGACCAGCACAAAGCTCTGCTGGCTTTGGGCGGCCTCGATCTGCTTCATGCGCATTTCGACGCTGCGAATGCTCGCCTTTTGCGAAACCGATCGCACTTTCGAGCGAATCTGTGCCGCGGCCCGTTGCACGGTTTCGCGCTCGCCGTCCGTGAGCTGTACGTCGATGCTGGTGACGAGCACCTGTTTCGAGCGAATCTCCTGCAAGGTGCGCAGCGGCATCATGGCGAGCGCTTTTTGGAAGCTGGTCAGCCGCTTGCGCTCGATTAGGCCGACAATCTCAAGCTCGACCGGGGCGGCGAGCACGTCGGTGTATACGAGCAGCGCATCGCCGACACCGACGCCGATATCGCCGGCGTGTGCCGAGTCGAGCACGCAAGCGAGTCGATCATCCGGGGTGAGCATTCGTCCGCCGCGCAGGGCGGCGGCATGATCGCGCAGCTCGGTTTCGTCGGGCATGAGCACGCCGATGAAGTCGACTTCGGGAAATTGGTCGCCGGATGGCGGGCGCTGAAACGTCGGCAGATCGCCGCGCTTTACGCCGGTGGCGCGCAGGCGTTGCACGAGAGTCGCGACGGCGGCTTTTACATTGGGGATTTCGCGGATGGAATCGACGAGTCGTTCGGGAATTTGGTCATATTTGCCCAGCGGCGACGTGACCATGATATGGGCTTTGCCGACATAGCCGCCGGCCCAGGCCAACACGGTCTGGCGAATGGACTCATAGCAGGAAGTGACCCATATCACCGAGGCGGTGCCCAGCGCGATCGCCAGCACAGCGCCCAGTGTGCGGAACCACTTAGCCCGCCAATTCCTGGTAGCCAGTTGCGACCAGTGCCGCATCGCCGCTGCCTTTCGGTTCGAGCCGGCCGACGATCAGACCGTCTTTCAGGACGACCACTTCGTCGGCGAAAGAGCCGCCGTGGGCTTCGTGAGTGACCATGAGTACGGTGGTCTGCCGCTCCTGTGCGATTCGCCGGAGCATGCTCCAGATTTCGACCGACTGTTTTGAATCGAGATTTCCGGTCGGCTCGTCGGCGAGGATGATCGCCGGGTCGTTGAGCAGTGCGCGGGCGATCGCCACGCGCTGTTGCTCGCCGCCGGAGAGCGCGTCGGGGCGGTGTTCGGCGCGTTGGTCGAGATGGACTGACGCGAGCAGGCTGCGGACTTTTTCGCGAACGGCGTCGAGCGATTTGCCGTCGACCAGTTGCGGCAGGGCGACGTTTTCGGCCGCCGTGAGCGTGGGCAGCAGGTTGTAATCCTGAAAAATCACGCCCAGACGGCGGCGACGGAAGATGGTGCGCTCGCGGTCGGACATGTCGCTGAGATTCTGGCCCTCGACCAGGACGGTGCCGTCGGTCGGGCTGGTTAGGCCGCCGACGAGGTGCATGAGCGTACTTTTGCCCGAGCCGCTGGAGCCCATGATGGCGATGAATCGTCCCTTGGGCACGGTGAGGGTGACGCCGCGCAGGGCCATGACGCGATGCCCGCTGGTTTCGTAGACTTTGTGGAGATTGGTGACCTCGACCACGGTCGGCACGGGATGGGGTGCGGTTGTGGCTGAGGGGAGATCATGCATGGGGAGAGTGTAGGTATCCGTGGCGTGGGCGACAACGGGACGGAGCGGGTCAAACGCCGGCGTCGATACGTTGTGGGTTCTGGGGAAACGTAGGGCTGGGAGACCGGTCGGAGACCGGTCCCCCAGCGCAAGCTTCCCGAAATCCCAGAACGCGGTTGCCCTGGCTCCCTGTCCAGGTGCGCGCATTTTGCCTTTGGAAGCGCGTCTTATGCGTGTTAGACTCATGTAATGGCAACGCTCAATGCACTGGACCAGTTCTTCAATCCCAACTCCGGCTGGCTTCCTCCCGGTAGTGCGAAAAAACTAGTCGCGTGGGCGGTTGACGATGAGCTGCGTGAGCGAATCGAGGAACTGGGGCGCAAAGCCAATCGCGGCGAATTGACCCCGGAAGAAGACGCCGAGTACAAGGCCTATCTCGACGATGCCGAGATCATCAGCGTGCTTCAGGCCAAGGTGAGGCAGAATTTTGGAATGAGCGGGTAGTGCATGGATGCACGTATCCGTCAGTTGGTTCGAGAGCGTGCCGAGAGACGGTGCGAGTACTGCCGCTTTCCGGAGAGCGCTCTGCCATACCTGGTTTTTCACGTTGATCACATCATAGCCAAGCAGCATATGGATGAAATTTCGGACGACCCCGAATTGCTGGCATGGGCGTGCAGCGAGTGCAATTATCACAAGGGGCCCAACCTGGTCAGTATCGACTCCAATTCGAAGGAACCGGCCACGCTGTTCGATCCGCGCCGCGAAGATTGGAATGTTCATTTCCGACTCGAGCTTGGAATGGTGATCGGCCTTACGCCGGCCGGCAGGGCCACCGCGCGCCTGCTGAACATGAATGCCCCGCGACTGGTTCGGCTGCGTCGGGAACTAGTGGAGCAGGGCATTTTCTAATCCGACCGTCGACGGGGCGGCTCATACGCCGATCTGTTGCCGCGATTGCAAGGAATTCGCGTCGGCGGGCGTCCAGGCGTCGGGGAAGATGGTCGAAATCGGCACGCGAAGCGACCAGCAGATGCGGGCCAGCGTCCAGGTGGAGGTCGCACATCGTCCGCGTTCGATCTGCGAAAGTTGAGCGGACGTAATCATCGCCAGCACCGCGACTTCGTGTTGCGTGCGGCCGGCGGCGACGCGCAGTTCCTTCAGGCGAGCACCGACGGCGGCGTTGAAAGTGCCCTCGGTTCGCCACGAAACGCCGATCTCGCCCACTTGCTGGGCGACGGCGGCGAGCAGATCGGTGCGGTGGATCGGCTTGGAAAGCAGGTTGCG
>JBJXFK010000185.1:0-16666 GCA_046155505.1 Phycisphaerae bacterium | reverse complement strand
TGGATGGGCGTGTTCGGCGGAGCGGCGGCGAGTCTCGTTCTCACCGGGTTTGCGGCGGCGCTGCTCTGGCCGGCGATCTGGCTGGCCGTGCGGCAGCGGGCGCGAGAGCGAGCGACGCGCGGCCTGTTGCTCGGAGCGGCGTTCGCGGCCGCGCTCTATGTGCTGAGCAATCCGTACGTCTTCTACAACGCGCTGATGCGGCCCGAGGCGCTGCGCGGCAACATCGGCAATTCGACCGCGATGTACGAGGTCGCATGCATCGGCGAGGGTGCGCTGCGCGTGGCCGAACTGATGGGCGAGAGCATTGGCCTGATCGTTCCGGTGCTCGGTGCGTTCGTGCTCTTAGGACTGCTCGCAACACGCACGCGCGAGACCGTCGCGGCGTCGAGCGTCGCGATCGCGCTGACGCTCTTGTGCATCGCGATCGGTGCGGGCAAACCGGCGGAGTTTGCGCGATTCCTGCTTTACCCGGCGGCGATGCTCACCGTCGCGGCCGCGTTGGCGGCGATGTCGATCTGGCGCAAGTGGAATGTAGCCGGACTGTTCACGGCGATCTGGGTGGCGATTCCGCTTACGGGCGTGCTGTACGTGCATGCGTTCGCAATGGATGCATCGACGTCGCACGGCTCTCGCGCCGCGGCGGCGCAATTGCTTCGTGAACAGATCGCTGACGGCGATCGCATCGCCGTCGTGCAGGAACCCGCGCCGTATTCGATTCCGCCACTCGACTTTGCGCATCGGACTGTGCTGCTGCTGCCCGCGAAACAGCCGGCTGACTTTTCGTCGAATCAATTACCAGAGTGGCTGATCCTCACGGCGGATCACGCGGGCGATGCGAGGCGCTACGGCGATTGGTGGTGTGAGTACTACGAACCGCGCTGGACCACCGGCAGTTTCAATCCGCTGCTTGCGACGGAGATCACCTGGGCGAATAAGCCGGTGTTTGTCTACCGAAAACGGATGAGTCGCGACGAGTAAGCGGTGTATCCAAACAAGACGACGCCGCCCACCCGAAAGTGGAGCGGCGTCGCTTGAGAAGGAGACGAAGCGTTATCGCATGACCTCGCGTTTGCGAACCGCGAAGCCAAGATCAGCACAGTGCAAAGATGCCCAAGTTTCCACTTGGCATCGATGAACAGATAATATGCATACGCGGAGTGGGTGTCTATGCGAAACGGGGTGGGTTGAGTGCAAATTGCCTACACACTTGGTCGCATAACCGTCAGCGTGACCGCGTGCGAACGCGAACCGAGTCGGCGCCGCGCCAAAATGTGCCGCCGTCGCGGTCGATGAACCGCTGGCTGTCGTATTGAAATTCGTAGCTCGTTTCGTACTCGTCGAAGACATAGCCGTCCGGCTTCCACGGCCACGACGACCTGCCTGAGTAATCCAAAGCAAGCAGATTCTCATCGCTTCGCGCGCCGAGCAACAGGTTCGGCGAAGTTCGGCAGGAAGCGGCCCATTCGCAATCGCGCACGCGGGCCGAATCGGGCGATCGGCAGCCCGAAATCGCCGCGAGCGCGCAGCCGAGCGTGATCAGGTGGGTATGGCGATTTCGCCTCATCACCCAATGTTAGGCATGTAATCAGGGTGAGACGGCGAGGATGCAGGGTTCAGGGTCCAGCGAGCGATAATTGATGCATGCACGCTACCGGGATGCGGCAGCATCGCCGAGGAAGCGCGAAAAAAATGCCGGGGCCGCAAAGCGTGCAGACACGAAACATCGACGAGGCGTGCCAAGCGGCTACCTCGCCGATGCGATTACGTTCGTCCGACGATCACGCCGCTCCGGCGGGAACGCCGCCGAGCACCAGCTTGACCTTCTCGGCAAGCTGTTCCGGCGAGAAGGGCTTGATCAGATAGTTATTCGCCCCGCTCTTGATCGCCTCGACGACGCGCGACTTCTCGGCTTCGGTCGTCACCATGATCACCGGCGTCTTGTTGCCCGTGGCGCGAATCGCCTTGAGCGCATCGATCCCGGACATCTTGGGCATATTCCAGTCCATCAAGATGACGGTGAACTGGTTGGCTCCGCACGCGGCTACCGCTTCGGTTCCGTCGCCCGCTTCGACGACATCGCTGATGCCGACGAGTTGCAGCGCCTTGACCACAATGCGGCGAATGGTCATCGAGTCATCGACCACGAGTGCTTTCATAGCGACACCTTCTCAGGGCCAAAAGTGATTTCCATCGAGAACTGCCCGGCTTCACTGTCGAACGGCACTTCGAGCCACACGCTCTTGCTCGGATATTTCACGCGATACTGCTCGCCCTCGACCACCGTCGGCAGACCGAGCTGCAGCGGCGGGTCATAGTCGAATTTCGCCTTCGCGCTGCCGGCGACCATGTTGACCAATTCGGCGACGGCGTCGATCACTTCAGCGTTGACCGAATCGACCGTCGAGCCGCGCATTCGCCCCGCCAGGCCGATTGCCGTCGCGGGCGGAAAACGCATGACGACCACGCCGTGCATTTCGCCCGAGATGCCGATCAGCGCGGTGAGTGACGATGTGCCGCCGCTGCCCTGGCTGATGCGCACCGACAGCCGCTTGGGCCTGAGACTGAGCATCGCGCTGAAGACGCTGTCCACGCCCTCGACGAACGGATTGATGAATTTGACGTCCACGTCCCGGACCTCCACGCTGCACGCGCTGTGACGCGGAGCGATCCCCAACGGGCGCTCGCGGTGCGACGTTTCATCGACACGAATTCGGAGCGCAATGAGCGGGCGCGACAGACGCACATTTCGCTCGCCCCGCGCGAACCCTGGCGACGTTCGCGCGATCCCACGTCCCGAAAAATTCGAATACACTGCGCCCGTCGCCGCGTGCGGCAAAAGGTGCGCAGCGTGAGTACGCTCAACGAACTACTGCAAAAACGGGTCGTGCTCGATACTGCCGGTCCGATGATCTACATCGGCACGCTGCAGGCCGTCGACGAACGCGGATATTGGCTGAGCGATGCCGACGTACACAACCGCGGCGACGGCCACAGCACCAAGGAAGAGTACATCAACGAGGCGCACCAACTCGAACTCGGCGGGTCGCGACGCGTCAACCGCAAACGGGTCTTTGTCGAGCGCCTTGCGATTATCAGCCTCTCAGCATTGGACGACATCGTGGCCGAAGACGTCGGTGACGACGCGGGGAACTGGACTCCATGAAACTCGAATGGCGACGGCAGACGATTCGCACGAAGCACTTTTTCGCGACGTCGCAAGGCGGCACGTCGGAGAAAGAGACCATCATCGTCAGCCTTGAGCACAACGGCGTAACCGGGCTGGGCGAGATTGTGCCGTCGGGTTTGTACGGGCAGTCGCTCGAAAAGTCGGAGGCGGCACTCACGCGGCTGCGCGGCGAGATCGCGGCACGCCCCGGCGACTTCGATCCGTATGAGATCGAAACCTGGGTCGATCACTTGATTCGAGGCTATGACGATCAACGCGCGTTCATGGCGGCGATCGACAGTTGCCTGCACGATTGGGTGGGCAAGAAGCTCGGCGTGCCGGTGTGGAAACTGCTCGGATTGAAGCCGGCGGCGACGCAAACGACGTTTACGATCGGAATCAGCTCGCCAGACGAGACGCGTGACAAACTCGCCGAGGCGATGGCCGCTGGTTATGCCGCGCTCAAAGTGAAGGTCGGCGTGCCGGGCGAAGTCGAGACGCTGCGGATCATTCGCGAGAAATTCGACGGCCCGCTACTACTCGATGCCAACGAGGGTTGGACAGCCGACGAGGCGGTGGGTCGCATTCAGGCACTCGCCAAATTCAAACCGACGATGATCGAGCAGCCGCTCGCGCGGCGAGATTGGCAGAAGATGGGCGAATTGCGGCGGCTGGGCGTTGCACCGATTTTCGCCGACGAGGATTGCCAGCGCCCCGCCGACGTCGCGCGGCTGCATGGCCATGTCGATGGCGTGAACATCAAGCTCACCAAGTGCGGCGGTATTCGCCAGGGCATGCGCATGATCGCGATGGCGCGCGAGCTGGGCATGAAGGTGATGCTCGGCTGCTTCGTGTCGAGCAGCTTGCAAATCGCGCCGGCGCTGGCTTTTTCGACATTGGTCGATTTTGCGGATCTCGACGGTGCGCTGCTGCTGGCGTCGGATCCGTTTGTGGGGATTGAGTCGAAGGGTAGCAAGCTGTGGGTGGGTGATGCGGCGGGGCTGGGTGTAAGGCCGGCGTAGCCCGACGGTGCGCTTTCGAGCAGACGTATGGACGACAGCTCGCGCAGGTGGTTAGCCGATCGCCCGAAAAGCAGCCCGCACCTTGGCAAGATCGAGCCGAAAGCCGCGGACAATTTTGCTTTCGTACACCACGCCGTCGACGGCAGCTTCGACGTACGCACGATCGCGCAGTTCGAAAAAGTGCATCTCTTCTTCGATCGGGTCGATCAACCAATACTCGGCGACGCTGAAGCGGGCGTAATCCTCGCGCTTCGTTTGGTAGTCCCTGCTCGGCGAATCCGGCGAAACGACTTCGACGACGGCACGATGCGCAATCGCCCGCCGACGCTCTTCGATGCGGTGCCGAGGAAGCACGAGATGTCGGGTCGATACACGATATCGCGGCGATCGGGTGACTTCGCAAACTGGACATCGATCTCGTAGAAGCACTCCCCGAGATCATTCGTTTCAAGATGATTGCTCAGAGCCGAAAAGACAATGCCCGCAACCCGCTGATGAGTCACTGACGGACGTAGTGACATCGACACCACTCCGTCGATCAGTTCGTATCGATTCTCATCATTCGGCAGCGCGAAGCACTCGTCCGCCGTCACGCGCAGGCCGGCGTAACCGGAGCGATATGTCGTGACGTTGCTATTCCGCACTACCATGCTCGCACCACCAGCATCCCGCGCTGCGCCGCGTGCCGCACGCCGAATCAACCGCCGCCGATCGCGCGAAACAACGCGCGAATCGGATCGAGGTTCAACTCGAATCCGGGCACGACGGCGCTCGCGTACTTACCACTTACCGGGCGCAGCTCTTCGTATGCATCGCCCCGCAATCGGTAGAACGCGAAAACCTCATTGCGCGGATCGATCATCCAGATCTCGCCGACGCGTGCTTCGCGATAGTCGCCGAGCTTCGTAATCAAATCGCGGCCGCGCGAATCGTCCGACAGCACCTCAAGGACAATGTCCGGCACGATGGTCGTTCGTTCGCCGACGAGATGCAGCCGATCGGCCCGGACGAAATGCAGCTCCGGTCGATACACCAGATCGCGCCCATCAGGCCGCGTGGCCAATCGCACGTCGGCTTCGATGTACACGCGACCGAGTTTCGCCGGACGCACGTACGATTCAAGCTGAAACACAACCTCTGCGAGGATTAGTTGATGCGAATTCAGCGGACTTGGCGACATGGACACCACTCCGTCGATCAGTTCGTATCGATTCCCGTCGTCCGGAAGCGCGAAGTACTCATCCGCCGTTAGCCGCAAGCCGGCATAGCCAGATCGATACGCAGCAAGATGGCTGTTCTTCACGACCATGCGCACACCTCGAGCGCCCCGAGCCCTCTCTCCGCGCCCCTTCCGCATCAATTTCGACTCGGCGGCAATCCCAGCGGTGCGACGCCCAGCACCGCCCGACGCACCCACTCGCCCTGCTCATACGCGAATCGCCGCAAGCCGACGCGCTCTTTGTTCAGCGGCCCGTTCCCGCGAATCACCGCGTGAAACTCATCCCAGTCCGGCTGGCTGAAATCCCAGTGTTTGGTCGACTCGTTGTAGCGCAGCTTTTCATCCTTTACCCAAATCGGCGAACCATCCGGATTTCGAACGACGCGCCCGTCGCGGGACATCGCGCAGTCGCTCGCCTTCGTCGCTTCGTCGCTCGGTCGCTCCGTCGCCTTTTCGCGTTTGTATGTCTTCACGTCGAGTCCCAGATCAATCGCCGCCGGCGCGAAGCGATCGACAAATTTTTGCCGCAGCTCATCGTTCGTCGCCGTCTTGATCCGCCACACCATGAACGGCCCGGTCTTGACGCTTTCCTTGTCCGGCGGGCCGAAGAACATCAGGCACGGGTTCCACCAGCGGTCGAACGCCTCCTGCATCATCTGCTTCTGCCGCGTGGTGCCGCTCATCAGCGTCAGGACGCTGTCTTCGCCCACCTTGAAGTGAAACGCCTCTTCCATGTTGATGCGTTTCATCGTCCGCACATACGGACCATACGACCCGTCGGCCAGCGTCTTTTGATTCATGATCGCCGCCCCGTCGACCAGCCACTGAATCGCGGCCACGTCGGCCCAGGTCGGTGCGGGGTAGTTGAATACGTTGTGATACTTGGTCTTGCCGGTACACAGGTCGCGCAGCATTGCATCGCGCGGCTTGCCGAGATCCTGCGACACGCGATAGAGCATCTGCCCGTGTCCGACCTCGTCCTGCACCTTGGCGATCAGCGACAGCTTGCGCTTCAGCGACGGGGCGCGGGTGATCCACTCGCCCTCGGGCAGCGCCCCGACGATCTCGCTGTTGGCATGATGCTCGCACATCCGCAACATGCCGATGCGGTAGTTCTGCGGCATCCAGTCGTCGGCCTCGATCAGCTCTCGCGCGTCGATTCGCGTTTGAAAAGCGGCGAGTTGTTCGGGCGATTCCTGAAGTTCCCAGTCGAGCTTGATGTTATCACCGGCGCTGACGCTCATGGGCGGCCTCCTGATTCCGTCGATTATACGGTCTTAGAACCGCGTTCGGCAGTTTTACCCTCATCGAGTGCGCCGGTTTTGCTTCATGAAACTCTCATTCGACCCGGAACTCCGTTTACAGTACGGTGTCAAATGCTGCATCGGGAGGTCATTTTCATGCGAATGCTGTCGCGCGTTCGTAACGTGGCAGTCGCGGTCGCGATACTCAGCCCCGCGATGAGCTCTTTCGGCCTGCCGCCCAGCCGCGTACCGCCGCTTTCTGAATGGACAGCGGTGGCGTGCGTCGAGGACGAGTACGACCATGTTCGGCAGCAGCGATGCATCTGTACAGGCGAGTATGCCGTCTCGCAGCAAGCATCCGGCACGTCGAGATCACGAAAATTCGACGAGCTCAAGTGCGTTTGCAGCGTATGTGGAGTCGAGCGATCGTTTTTCTTCGATGTCCAGTCGATGTTCGACGCACGGGCATTCGCGTCCTCGGCCGATGAACACACGAGAGCGCACGCCGAGCTTGGGCGTCGTTTCCCGACAATTGCGCTGGACGCGTTGCCGCAGCTCTCGGAGCTCCTTCAACATCAGAATCCGCATTATCGCACTTGGGCGGTTGCGGTCATCGGAAGCATCGACGCGGACGCGGCCCGCGAGGCACTACTCGACGGCTTCCTGAAGTGCTCGCTGATCGGTAGCACGGGCGTTTATGTCGTTTACGAGAAAACCTTGGCGGCGTCAGGCGCGGTGATTGTCCCACAAATCGCGCGTCGAGTCGCTGCCGGGAGCCCGGAAGCTCGTTGGAAGTTGATCGAGCTTCTCGGCGATTATCGCACGGAAGCGTCACGGCTGTGCGTGGAGCAGCAGCTCCGAGACGGGCCGCAGAGGAATCGTCGCGCAGGCTACATCGCGCTCGGTCGTATTGCCGCACGCGCCTCAGAGGCTCTGCTGCTCGCCGAGGCAGCTCGACAGGAGCCGAATCCCGACGACGCACTGCTGTGGGCACTGGGTCATTGCGGTTCGGAGCCGTCTTTCGCTCTGCTTCGAAGAAACGCGAAGGATGGCGCGCAAGCCCCACGACTGGCGGCAATTGCGGCATTGGGAGTCGCGTCTGATCGCGAGAGCACCCCACTGCTGATGAGTCTCGCGCAAGACATAAATGAGGACGGTGCCGCGCGTCGCAACGCGATCTACGCGTTGGGACACCTGCGTGTGACAAACGCCGTGCCATTCCTGATTGCTGAGACGCGGGAGCCCAAGTTTGTGAGCAGCTACGGCGGTGCCACCGGTATTTATGGCGATGATGACGAACTCTGCCCGCCGCGTGGGCATTTCATCGACGTGTCGGCGATCGCGCTCGGCCGGATTGGCGACCGGCGCGCGATTGCGGAACTACGTCGACTTTTGAGCGACGAGCGATTCGATTCCCAGGCGAAAGCGGCAGCCAAGGCTGCAGCGATTGCCGGTTGGAAGGAGCTCGCGCCGGATATCGCGCGCTGCCTGATTCGCACCCATTCGAGTTGGTTTCGCGACGACTCGACCATTTACGACCGACTCTCCCCGCCGCTGCGCGAACTTACAGGCGAACCGTTCGGCGAAGATCCTCAAGCCTGGCAACGCTGGCTCGATCAACAGCCGACGCCGTAGCCGATCTTAAGCAAACGCGTGGTATGACCATCAGCGGCAATTCGCGGAAACGAACCGAACCGGCGAAAGGTCACCCCTCTCGCCGGTCCGGCTTCTCCCATCCTGAGCAAGGCTTGTCAGCTACTTAGTTGCAGGTGCAGTTGACGCTGGTCGCACCGAAATTCGCCAGCAGAATCGACAGATCCGTCAGGCCAATGGTGCCGTCGCCGTTCAGGTTGCCGCTCTGCACAGCCGTCGGGGCCGCGTTCGAGCCGAAGCCCGCGAGCAGAACCGACAAATCGGTCAGGCCGACCGAGCCGTCAAAGTTCAGATCGCCGACCGGCACGTTCCACGCACACCAGAAGCCGAGCAGATCGCCGCCGTCAACGCGAAGGTCGCCGTTCATGTCGGCGCTGAGGTCGATGAACGCTGCCTCGTCGAGGTCCGACCAGTCGCCGAAGTTCGCGATCACGTAGGCATAGTCGTCGCCGTTCACGATGCCGTTGGCACCGATCGGGGCATCGCCCTTGGCAGCGCCGAGCGTCGAGCCGGTCACGTCGAAGCGCGACGCGCCCGCGTTGTACGCGGTCGCCGCGTTGCCGTCCGGACGAACGACCGAAGTGTTGAAGAAGTTGCCGGCCGGACGACCCGCGATGCCGCCCACGTAGGCGTTATCGAGCGCCGTGAAACCGACGCAGCGATTCAACTCGCCAGCGCCGTCGGTGATGAAGCCGTCCGCGTAGTAGCGGAGGTCTTCGGCGTCGAACACGCCGTTGCCGTCGAGATCGCCGATGATGTCGACGATGATCGTGTTGTGGCCGTTCGAGTCGTTGTTGGTCAGAGCCGGGTTGTCCGACACGCCACCCGGAGTCGGCAGCGGAGCGCCGGCTTCGGTGTAGTTCGCCGCACCAGCGATCAGCGCCGCGATGGCCGGGGCGATGTCGCCCGTGTTGCGGATGCCGTTGTACTGGAAGTCGAACGCGATGCGGTTGCGAATCGACAGACGCGCCGCAGCCGAGATCGTCGCCGCGTTGCCGCCGGCGTCGCGATAGCTGTAGGCCGAGCCGCGGTTTGGAACCTGGCCGGCTTCGTTGATCGCGCCGAAGAGCGGGGTCACGATGTTGTTGACCGGGTCAGCCGCGAGATTCGGAGCGTCGAAGTTGTTGTTGTTGAGCACGAACGTTTGCAACGCGACGTTAACCGGATTCGAACCCGTGCGGGCCGAGAAGACGACCGGATCAACCTGGCTCTGCAGACGATCGAGACCGTCGAACAGGAAGAAGCCGCGCGCCAGGAACTGGCCCGGCATGCGATCGTTCACGGCTGCGGCCGGATCATCCGAGAAGCAGCGAATCGACTCGAGGATGTTGTACAGGTAGTCAGCCGCGTCCGTGTTGTCCATCAGCGTGGCCGCACCGGCGTCAAAGCCGAACTCGCTGACGCCAGGACAGACGCAAGGGCCGGGGCTGGCGGCGGCCGGCGAGCTGACGCGCGGATCGCCGACGGTCACAAACGACGCCGGGCCGCTGATACGCCAGCCGGTATTCACGTCGCCGTTGAGAACGATCGACCGCACGGTCGGGCGGACGAACTGTGTGCCGCCGACGTGGTCGTTCATGACGTTCGCGATTTCATAGCGACCGTCCTGGGCTTCGAACGCGGCCGCCGCGTTGCCCGCGATGCCGGTGTAACCGATCGAGATGCGACGCTGACGCACGCCGTTCTGAATGTGGCTCGAGCTGCCGCAGTTAGTCATGCGGTGGCACGAACCGAGGTTGGTGCGGCTGCTGCTGTCGGTTTCGCCGCCGCGGTTGTCGCCGTTACCCCAAGCCGGGTCAACGCCGAGCGAGTTGTTCCAGGCGTTGCGCGTGCCCGAACCGGCGTCGCGCGTGCCGGCGGCGAAGTTCAGACCGTTCGAATCGCGCCCGGTGACCAGCAGGTGCTGCAGGTCGGTGGCGCGAATGTTCTCGATGCCCGTGCCGCGATTGACGATCGGCACGACCGGTGCCGAGGTGAACAGCGTGTCATACACCGAATCAGGCGTGCCCGGATCGAGCGTCAGCTCGCGCGAGCCGCAATCGGCACCGAGTGTCGGCAGCGCTGGCGTAATCGGACCCGGAACCGGGCACGCAGCCGCGAGCGCCTTCGACGTTGTGTAGTAGAAGCCGTAGCCGAGCGTGCCGGGCTTGCGATCCCAGTTCCCGCTGCCTGCATCGCCGCGCGTGCCCCAAAGAGCCGGCACGTCAAGAACCGCGATGTCGATCGTGCACGGAACCACCGGCGTACCGGTGCCGGCCGGATTCGGCAGCAGCGTCGCGCGGTTGATACCGTGGTTGCAGCCGTCAAGGTCATTGTCGGTCGTAGCGCCACCGGCGACCGGCGTGCCGCCGGCCTGCGCGTAACGCGAGCCGTTGATCGAGCTGATGTCGGTCGTCAGGAAGTCGGGAACGTCATTGCAGATTTGATAGCGAATAAACTCGGAATAGCCATTTACTGAGCCGACGGCGCGGTTCTGAACGACCCAGTAGCCGCCCATGAACGGGAACGCGGTGTTGCCGAGCGTGTCGACCTGCGGAATGCGGTTGATATCGCGACCGCAGATATCGTCGCCGTCCACGTCAACGAAGTCGTTGATGTGTGACAGGCTGTCAAACACGCCGCGGAGCAGGGTCGCGCCGCTAATGTTGACGTGGCGAGCTTCGGGACAATTCGCGATCAGAACCGGCGCATTCGGGCAGGGCGGGTTGCCCTGAGCCATCGCAGCAGCGGTCGCGAGCAGCGCGACGCTACCTGTGAGAAAACGCTTCATTTCAAGACCTCCAAGAGAGAGACGCACAGTTGGCCTATCCAAACAATCCGCCGCATGCACGCGAGGCGGCGGAACGAGCTACCGAGTTTGAATGACGCCGGTCCACAAATTGCGGCGAATCGTCGTTACTAAGGAATGGTCGCATAATCGAGGCTGGGAATACCGTTGTTTGTGCCGGACATCGAGTAGTACTTGGTGCCCCACTGCCGATCCTGCAACGTCTTCAGGATGGTGGTGCGGGCGACGTGACCATCGACAAACAGGAAATTTCCGCTGCCGCCCAGACGATCGCCGCCGGGGTGATGACGACCGACCGCGTTCAGCGAGCGCACGGTGCCCTCAAGAACATTCGACTGTTCCTCAAGACGACTAAGCGGGAGCAGACCGTAGTCCTTGTCCGGCCCGCCCGGCGGGTGATACGAATACTGCGGCACCGTCGAGTTCGGGGTTGCTTGAAACTCGTCATAGCCGAGTCCAGCAACCGAGAACGGACGCACAGGACGATGCGCGATGCTCTCGAGCCCGTCGCCGCCAATCTGGCGCGAAACTACTTTGAAATTGGTATTGAACTCGGCCGCGAGAATGACGCGACCGCCATTATCCACGTCCGACTCTTTCACGAATTTGAATTTCGGGTTCGCAACTTGAACGTTACCCAGACGATTCCAAGCCATCACCGCGCTGTTGACCGTATAGGCCATCCACGGTGCCTGCTTGTCTTCGAGATACGTCGCCGGGCTGCCCGGATCGGGGTTCGGACGAGACCCGCCACCCGAAGCTTCGCCGCCGATCTGGTCTTCAACCCACAGGCCGGCATTCGGACCGGGGTTGGTGCGCGGGTGACCGCCCTTGTCAAAGTCCGGGCACTGGAACGACTCGTCCTTCACCTGTCCCTTCTGGAACAGGCGATACGACCAATGAATGTAGCCGTTCACGCGATCCTGGCGGCTGATGTCCTCGCCGCCGTTGCGATCCGAAGCCCAGACGTACGCGAGCGGAAACACGGCCTTGTTCTCGGCCAAATAGCCATGAACCGCCTTGCCCACCGACGCCAGATTGGTGCCGCACTTGGTCGCCTTGGCGCTCGAGCGGGCCGCGTTCAAGCTCGGCAGCAGGATCGAGATCAGCAGTGCGATGATGGCGACAACGACAAGCAGTTCGATCAGTGTGAACCCAGGCGACAGGCAGCTCTTCCCTCTCCCGATTCGCGACTGATTGCGCTCGTTCATCTTGTTACTCTCCAATGTTGTGAGGTGCGGAGTTTGGACGCCGTCAATGAGGCGTTGACGAGGAAATCAAAAAATAACCGTCAAACTTGCGTGAGCGCCGCGCTAACCCCTCGCCGACCCGGTCAGCACGTCGCTTCAGACCACGCCTTGCCGGCGCATCGTCGCTGGCGAACGTGAAGGATGTGTTGACGCCGCGTATGGGCCGCGCAAAATAAATGCGAAGGTTGCGCTAACTTTGGCGCGCCAGGCCGCAAGCACTGGTCGGCACTCCTGTGCAACGCCAACGCGCAAATTTGCCGCAGGGCTGGTTTTTCGCAGCCGCTCGCGTTCGCGGCATCGAGAGATCAAACGCGGCCCGACGCAGCGAAAACTCGACGGCCAAATGACGGACTCCAAGTGTCCGAATGTAAATTTTCCGTGAACGCCGGCTTTGTGCGCGCTCCCGTCGTCCCGCCGCGAAGTACTCTCAATCGCCAGCCAACTTTGCGAAAACGGCGCTAACTCTTCACGCGAGCCTTACTCACAATGCAGACGATCGCTCGTCTCGTCCATCCGAGCCAGACGAGAGTGTGTGGCTTCCGCCCACTCACAGCGACCACTGCATTCGCTTGCGTACCATCCCCGCCCGTGCCACTGAACATCAAAATACCTGCAACTCATCCGTGCAAATCCGTGCAATCCATGGCAATATTTCTCCCATCTATCCAGTCTCCGTGCCCGATGCTACGTCCGCGGCATCACTCCCCCGCCGCCCCCGCCGTTATCCTCCTCGCAATGATGGAACCCGGACTGCTCCGCATCCTCGACGCCAACCTCAACCGCGCCCGCGAAGCTCTGCGCGTGATCGAGGAATACGCGCGCTTCATCCTCGACGACGCCGACGCAACCGCGGCCATCAAACGTACCCGCCACGACCTCGCCGCGAGTGTCGCGTCGACCCCGCACGCCGCCCTGCTCGACGCCCGCGACTCGCACGGCGACGTCGGCCGCGACGCCAAGCTCGACACAGAACTGCACCGCACCGACGTTGAATCCGTCGTCCGCGCCGAATTCGCGCGCTTGAGCGAAGCAGCGCGCGCCGTCGCCGAGTACGGCAAGCTCATCGCACCCGCGATCGTCGCCGCCGCCGAAACCCTTCGCCATCGCGGCTACCAGCTCGAACAGACAATCATCCTTCGCGGCTCACTGCGTGCGAAACTGCGCAGCTTGCGGCTCTACGTCATCATCACCGAGTCGCTCTGCCGCACCGATTGGCTGCAAACCGCCGCAGCCGCCCTGCGCGGCGGCGCAGGTTGTCTGCAACTCCGCGAGAAAACGCTTCCCGACCGCGAGTTGCTTCGCCGTGCCATGATGCTGCGTGATTTGACACGCTCGCACGACGCGCTGCTCTGTATCAACGACCGGCCGGACATTGCGCGGCTGGTCGGTGCCGACATGGTTCACGTCGGCCAGGACGACCTGTCAGTCGCCGAGGTTCGCCGCATCGCGGGCGGCCGCACGCTCGTCGGCAAAAGCACACACACGCCCGCACAAATCGCCGCCGCCCTGCTTGAAGAACCCGACTACATCGCCGTCGGCCCCATGTTCGCCACGACCACCAAGCCGCAGGACACGATCGCGGGCGTCGAGACGCTCCGCTACGCCGCCGAGCGCACGAGTCTGCCGCGCATTGCCATTGGCGGGATCACCGCCGCAACCGCACCGTCGATCTTCGCCGCCGGTGCGACGTGCATTTGCGTCTGCTCTGCGGTGATCGCAGCCGACGATGTCGAAGCCGCCACCCGCGCATTCTGCGATAACGACGCGACACCGAAGCGCGGCTAATCAAGCGTTAGCAAGGGTGCAACATTGCGCGGGGAGCATCGGCCTCCGGCCGGTGCGACTTCACATTGCACTGGCCGGAGGCCGATGCTTCCCGTCGCAATATCGCGAATGACTAACTAGAATCCGCACTGATGCCGCTCAAACTGCTCGGCCCCGGCAAACTGCGTTTCCCGCGCCGCTCGCGCACCGCCCGCGTGCTGGCGGCGCTGGCCGCTTGTGCCTTCATCGCCGCCGCATACGCCTGGATCTACACCCGCGTGGCCACCCGACCAATACATTTTCCGTTCGCGCCGGGCGTTGCCCTGTCCATCGCGAAAGATGTCATGCAAATTCGAAGCGTCGTGCGGTGGAACTCAACCGACGAAACCGCACTTGGCTATACGGTCATCCACACGCACGCGCCACCACCGGTCGGCATCGAGTGGTGGAATACGTTCGTACCGCCCGCCCCACCGCTTCTCTACGATCGCACTTTCAGAAACACCGTGCGGCTGTACACAACGCGCGCGGACGGAACCTCGCTCTCGGCCGATTGGATTGAATCGTCGGTCATCATCCTGCCGATGCGCAACGTGCTCATCGCACTGCTACTCATCGCACTCGCCCTGATTGGCATCCCGCGCCGATATGCTCGCGTCGGTCACTGCATGCATTGCGATTACAACCTCACCGGCAACGAGTCCGGCCGCTGCCCCGAATGCGGCGCATCAACTGCCGCGAAGGCACGCGTTGATTGAATTCACGGGGTGTGGCCACGAAATGTGACACCGATCCGAGCCCGACGCGCAAGCTAGGATTTCGTGCGGTCCGACGCGAAGACCTAGCTTGCGCGTCGGGCTCGGTCTGGGACGACGATCACACTTTGTGCCGAGGTCCGTAGCCACACCCAACTTGTGCACGCCATACAAATTTTTCCGGGCGCGCCTATCATTCCCACATGCACGACTCGTCGAGCACAACTCCCGAACCGATTCTCGCCACGCCGGTACTACCCATCGCCGCGCCGGCGACAATCGCACCGGCGCCGCCGATGCCGGATGACGCACCGCGCCGCCTCGATCCCGCCCTTCTTCGAGTCTGGGGAATCGCGAGCGTCATTACGGCGATCGTGTTTCTGGTGGTCACATTCGCGATCGCGATGATCGCGCTGTTTTCGCAGACGCTCATCGCCGCGCTCGGCGGGCTGGTGTTTTTCGTGATCTTTCTGGTCTCCTGCTGGACCGGCATTTCGTACAACCCGCGTTATTATGATTCCTGGCGATACACGCTGCGCGAGCGCGATCTCGACATCACCTTCGGCGTGTGGTGGCGCACACGGCGCTGCATCCCGCGCAGCCGCGTGCAGCACGTCGATATTCAACAAGGCCCGGTCGCACGCAGCTTCGGCATCGTCGATGTCAGCCTGTTCACGGCCGGCACGATCGCCGCCGTGGTCACGATTCCGGGAATCTCGCCGACCGAGGCCGAGCGATTGCGGACCGAGCTACTGAGCGCGGAGGGCACGGATGACGACGCTCCCACGTCGGCTTCACCCAGCCACGATGCTCATTGAGCTTGCCCGTCGGCTTGCTTCGTTCGCATACATCATCATCGTCGCGCTGGCCCTGCGCTTCTTCGGCTCGCGCAGCAGCGATGGCGGCGAAGTCTATGAGTACATCCTCGCCGGCGTCGCGGTGCTCTCGGCGCTCGGTGCGGTGTTTCGCTATCTCACGCTCGGCTACGCGATCGAAGCCGGCAATCTCATCATCCGCTCGGGCCTGATCACGCGCCAGACACGATCCATCCCCATCGACCGCATTCAAAACATGACGCTGAAGCGCGGCGTGTTGCACCAACTGCTCGGCGTGGTCGATGTCGAAATCGAAACCGCCGGCGGAGCCAAGGCTGAAGCGGTGCTCTCTGCACTCAGCCACGCCGCCGCGCAGCAGTTGAAACTCGATGTGCGCGTCGACCGCGACGTGGCGACGCCGCTTGATGCCGCCGCAGCTCCGATCGCCGACGACCACGATCTGGTCTGGCGTTCGCCGATTCGCGACCTCATCCTCGCCGGCGCGACGGAGAATCGCGTGGGCCTGATTCTGGCGACGATCTTCGGCGGCTGGTACACCTTTCGCGAGCCGATGGAGCGGCTTTGGAATCGCTATTTGCCGAGCCTCGAGAGCGTGCTGCACGAAAGCGTATTCGTGCTCGCCAGTCTGGCGGCGCTGTTCGTCGTGCTGCTGGTCATCATCGGCTGGGTAACGTCGATCATCTTCACCGTCACGCAGTACTACGGATTTCACCTGCGACAAAGCGACGGACGGCTGCGCGTGCGTTTCGGACTGTTCACCCAAAACGAGCGGCTCATCCCCTCGGAACGCATTCAGGTCGTGCGGCTCGCCGCGCCGTGGTTGCGTGATCGGCTTGGCTACCTGACGGTCTACGCCGAGACGGCCGGCTCGATTCTCGATCATCAGGCGGCGGCTTCGACACCGCTTTGTCCGCTCGTGAACCGCGATCGCGTCGCGCAACTGCTTTCGTGCGTGCTGCCGCGTGTCGA